>JAISNC010000065.1 GCA_031276355.1 Odoribacteraceae bacterium | reverse complement strand
GAGGGTGTGTCAAAAGTCTGAACACACCCTCTTTTAGTATTTTTTATTCGGGTCGGTATCTGAAAGTGATTTCAAATATTCAATTCTCAGAGAGTTCATTTTACTTTTGACACACCCTCTACACCTGAACATTATCACGAACCCGGCGGTTTCGTCATCGCGAACCCGGAGGGTGAAGCAATCCAGGAACTTAACGTGCCCTGGATTGCTTCCCGCTACGCGGATCGCACGGACGGAAACCGACTTTCGAGGCAACCTCCTCTAAACGTTTTTTCCGGTACGAGGAAGGTTGGCACGTTTCTTAACTACCCGGGCCATCGAAACCCTTTACTCCTTCTCTTTCGGCACAAACGTGATATCCACCACGTCGGCTTTATCGAGCAAGAGTTTGGCAAATTTCCGGATATCTTTCGGAGTCACCTTCGTCACGATGTTCTCGAAATTTTTAGGATCATCCATGTTGACACCATCCGTGTAGTAGGCCCTGATCACGTTCATCCAATAGCCGTTGTGAGGTTTTGACTGCTCGTGGTTCTTCAACATGCTGTTGGTCACTTTTTCCAACTCTGCTGCCGTCGGGCCTTCTTGCACCATTTTGTCCAGTTCGGCATAGATCAACGGCTTCAGGTGCCCCGCCCTGTCCGGGTCACAGTCGAACGACATCGACAGGTTGAAGTGCGAGTAGGGCTGGTCGGTCGCGCTGACCGATACCTGCACGCCATAGGTGCCCCCTTCTTTCTCCCGGATATTCTCGGTGTAACGGAGATCAAGGATATTTTTGAGAATCTCCAGGTATATACTGCGCGCGACGGTAAACTTCATCTCCTTGGAAAAACGGGTGATCACGGTACTCTTCGGCGTCTCCAAGGCCAACGGGATCACCTTGACCGTCTTTCCCTTGGGGCCGCGCACGTTATTGTCCTTCCAATTCTCCTTGCGGTTGTAGGATGGGATGGAGCCGATGTATTTCTCTACCATCGGCTTCACCGTCTCGGCATCAATATTCCCGACGATAAAGAAGGCGAAATCACCGGCATCCTTGATCCGGTCGCGATAGACCTCCTCGATCTGCTCGATCGTGATGGCATCGAGGAACTCTTTCCCGCCCAACAGCACGCGCGGGTGGTAGTTGGACATGATCCGGGAGACGGAGTCCTGCATGATCTTCGCGGGGTTATTCGCCTGGTTGACGATGGCGGCATAGTTCCGTTCCATGAGGGTCTGGTGTAACTCCTTGTCGAAGCGCGGTTTCTCGAAGTAGAGGTAGATCAACTGCATCAACGTCTCGAAATCGGCCGGCGTGGAAGCGCCGTTGATCGACTCGGTAAGACCACCGATGTTGATTCCTACCCGGGCTTGCTTGCCGGTCAAGAGTTTTTGCAATGTCCTGATGTCGTAATCGCCGACACCGTAAGCGGCCACGAATTGGTTGGCCACGGAGGCCGATGCCAACTTGTCGACATCATACAAGGAGGTTCCCCCTTTGCTGTAAGAGGTCACGGAGACGTTGTCCTTCTCGAAATCTGCCTTGCGGAAGAAGACTTTCGCCCCGTTGGCCAGCGTCCACACCTCGGCATCAAACTGAGGTAATCTCTTCGTGGAGATGATGGGGGAACCCGGCAACTCCTCGTTGATCAGCGCGCCTTCCGCGACCTTGTCCTCGTAAGGCTCGATCGCGGTCGACCGCTCGACTTTATCCAGGACGGCAAGCGCCTCGGTCTCGGTGAGGTGAGTCACGCCTTCCGTGGGACCTTGCACCAGGATGACCATATTGTTGTGATTGATGTATCTCTTGGCCAACGCAGAGACCTCCTCCAGCGTGATGGTCGGGATGATCGCCTTGTAAAACTGGTAGGAGTATTCCGCGTCATCCAAAGGCTCCCCGGCGAGGAAATGCGACTTGATGTTGTCAACATAGGAGTCGGAAGTGATCTTATCCCGCTGCTTGTAAGAACTCTCGATAGACACCAGCGTGTTGGTTTTTAGGCGCTGCAACTCCCCCTCGGTGAAGCCGAAACGTTTCACGCGCTCGTTCTCCCGGTAGATTGCCTCCAACGCAAGAGCCTCCTCGTTGGGCTTAGCCGTGGCGGAGATGGCATACGCGTCCACGCCCCGGACGAGGCCAGTAAAACCACTGCTGCCGTTGATGAAAGGAGGGTTCCCTTTTTGCAACAATTCGCTGATGCGTTGCGAGAACATGCCGTTATAGAAAGATCGTATCAAGTTCTCCCGCATGTACCGGTGATTCTTCGCCTCCCTCGGGGTCGCGGGGAACTTGATGTACATGGCGACAGCAGACTGGGTCAACTCCTTGTCCGTCACGCACACGAACTTAATATCATCGTGCCCGGGCACTTCGTGGTCCGGACGCGGTGTCGGGTTTTTCGGGGCGGGGATATCCGAGAAGAGGGTGATCACCTTTTTCTCCATCTCGTCCACGTCGAAGTCTCCCACGACGGCAATCGCTTGCAGATCGGGACGATACCATTGCACGTAAAAATCCCGGAGGGCCTTATACGGGAAATTGTTGATCAATTCCAAGTTCCCGATCACATCCCTGTGAGCGTACTTGGAGTTGTTGAGTAACACCGGCATGAGTTGTGCCCTCATCCTGAACTGCGAGTTACGACGCGTGCGCCACTCCTCCGATATCACCGGGCGCTCCGTGTCGATCTCCTCCTCCTTCAGGGTCAGGAAATGGGACCAGTCGTGCAGGATAAGCAGGCAAGTATCCAGTAATTTGGCATCGGTCGTCGGAACATCATCAATGTTGTAAACAGTCTCATCCTGAGCCGTATACGCATTAATATTGCTACCAAATTCAATGCCGTACTTCTCGAGGATCTTAATCAAGCCCTTTCTGCCAGGAAAATGTTTCGTGCCGTTAAAAGCCATGTGCTCCAAGAAATGAGCCAAGCCGTCTTGATCATCGTTCTCGAGGATGGCCCCGACATTCTGGATAATGTAAAAATTAGCACGCGCCTTGGGTTCCGCGTTATGGCGAACATAATAGGTCAACCCGTTCGCCAACTTCCCTGTTCGGATCATCGGATCCATCGGAACAGGGGCGTTCATGTCATATTGCGCGGACAGGCGAACACTTGCCAGCACAAAAAATAGACATACAAAAGAGAATCTTTTTATCATACAAAATATTTTTATGTTTTATAGTGCAAATGTAATAGATTGAAAGTAACTGTATCCACTCGCGTTATGATTTAACATTAATTTATGGCGTACTTTAAAAATAACAAAAAGGCGACCACAACCTACAAGCAGCCATGCAAAGAGTGAATTTTTTGTACTAATTTTGGAAACCTAAATTTGGAGATAAAACAAGCCCATGAAAGCCAAGAAAAAATTCTGGAGGAAGTTAAAAAACAAGTATAAACTCTCGATCTTGAACGAAACGACATACGAGGAAGTGATGCACTTACGTCTATCGCGGCTCCACGTGGTCAGCGCGTTGAGCATGCTATCCGTGATCCTGGTAGCGATGACCACCGTCTTGATCGCCTTTACCGGTTTACGCGAGCTGATTCCCGGCTATCCAGATCGCGGCATGCGACGGCAAATCACGATGAATGCCCTACGCGTGGACTCGTTAGCCATCGAGCTGGAGAAAAGAGACCGGTTTTTTAACTCCATACGGATGGTCATCGCCGGGGAAGAGACAAAAACGGACTCGCTACCCGCGGATCCCCTCCCGGTAGTGAAGATGAATTACGACACGATCTTCTTGGGGGCGAGTAACGAAGAGAAACATTTCAGGGAGTTAGTCGAAGAACGAGAGCGATTTAACCTGTCGCTGGGTGAATTATCTCCCTCCGCCTCCGCCGAGACTTTCTACCACTGTTTTCCCCCGCTGGCCGACGGGGTGATCACCGCCCGTTTTGACGAGAGCATCCACCATTACGGGATCGATCTGGTCGCGAAACAGAATGCCAGCGTCGCGGCCGTGTTGAGCGGGGTAGTGATCTTTAGCGATTGGACGATGAAGACCGGATACGTCATCCAGGTACAACATCCCGGGGATTTTGTCTCCATATACAAGCATAACTCCGTACTATTAAAGAAACAAGGGGACTCCGTACGCGTTGGAGAGGCCATTGCCATCGTGGGCAACACGGGAGAAGAGACCACCGGGCCTCACCTCCATTTCGAGTTGTGGCGAGCCGGTAAACCGATCGACCCGGAAAAATACATCAAGTTCAAATAGGATGAAACACGTTGCCATACTGGGATCGACAGGATCTATCGGCACACAGGCCTTGCAGGTAATCGCCGCCCACCCGGACCGTTTCCGCGTGGAGGTGTTGACGGCTCATCACCGGGTGGAGTTGCTGGCACAACAGGCCATTCGTTTTCAACCCAACATGGTAGTGATCGCCGACGAGGAAAAATACGGGGAGTTAAAAGCGCTTTTACGGGATGAAGATATAAAGGTGTACGCCGGGAACGAGGCCATCGCCCAGGTGGTGGAGACCGAGTCGATAGACATCGTCCTAACAGCGATGGTCGGGTATAGCGGATTACTGCCCACGATACACGCGATCCGGGCAGGGAAAACCGTCGCGTTGGCCAACAAGGAGACGCTGGTCGTTGCCGGGGCGTTGATTAGCCACCTGGCGGTACACCACCGGGCCGTGATATTACCGGTAGATTCGGAACACTCGGCCATCTTCCAATGCCTCGCGGGCGAGGGGAATAACCCCATCGAGAAGTTGATTCTCACGGCATCCGGCGGGCCATTCCGGGGCAAGGATCGCGCGTTCTTGCAAGCAGCCACCCCCGCGCAGGCCCTACAACACCCCAACTGGAACATGGGCGCGAAGGTGACGATCGACTCGGCCTCGCTGATGAACAAGGGCTTCGAGGCCATCGAGGCCCGTTGGCTCTTCGATGTGGCCCCGGAGCAGATCGAGGTGCTCGTGCACCCGCAGTCCATCATCCACTCGATGGTACAGTTCGCCGACGGCTCCATCAAGGCCCAACTGGGGATGCCCGACATGCGCTTGCCCATACAGTACGCCCTCTCCTACCCGGAGCGCCTCCCCACCGATCTACCGCGGGTGGACTTCGACACCTACCGCGCGTTGTCGTTTGAAAAACCCGACGTGGCGAGATTCCCGAACCTGGCCCTGGCCCGCGAGGCCATGCGTCGCGGGGGCAACCTCCCCTGCGTGTTGAACGCCGCCAACGAGGTGGCCGTGGAGGCCTTCCTGCACGAGCGCCTCTCGTTCACCGGGATGTCCCGCGTCATCGAGCAGACCATGAATAAAGTTACATATATCGCTACCCCCTCGCTGGAGGATCACGTGACCACGGACGAGGCAGCAAGAAGGGTAGCACGAGAATTAATATTTAATTAAAGCGATGGAAATAATTATCAAAGCATTACAGTTTATCCTGAGTTTGTCGATCTTGGTGTTATTACACGAGATGGGACACTACACGATGGCTCGGATTTTCAAGGTACGGGTAGAGAAATTTTATATCTTTTTTAACCCTTGGTTCGCGTTATTCAAGTTTCGCCGGGGTGAAACGGAATACGGCATAGGGTGGCTCCCGCTGGGCGGCTTCGTGAAGATCGCGGGCATGATCGACGAGTCGATGGATGTAGAGCAGATGAAGGAGCCGCCGAAGCCCCACGAGTTCCGTTCAAAACCAGCGTGGCAACGCCTGCTGATCATGATCGGGGGGGTGCTGGTGAATCTGCTCTTTGCCTTTCTCCTCTACATCTTGATCCTCTACACGTGGGGCGAACGCTACCTGCCGGTCGAAAACGTGAAGTACGGGGTGGTCGCCGACTCGCTCTTCCTGAACGCGGGGATAGAGAACGGGGATATTATCATGAGCTTAGATCATAACAAGGTGGAGGATTTCGGGAACATCGTCGGGACGATCCTGCTGGACGAGGTGAGCAGCATCCAGGTGCTCCGGGGGGGAGAGTCGCTCTCGATCACCTTGCCTCCCACGTTCAGGAAAGAGCTATTGGCCTCCTCCTCCAAGAGTTTCAAGCGAAAGAGCTACTTGGGATTGCGGTATCCGTTCACGGGCGAGGTTGCCCAGGTCGTGGAGCACTCCTCCGCGTGGAGCGCCGGGCTACAAGCGAACGACCGGATTCTCTCCCTCAATGACCAGACATTCACCTACGCGGACGAGGGCAACGTCTTTATCCGCTCACACAAGAACGATACGCTATCTGCCAGCGTATTACGCGGGGAAGACACGCTCCGCCTGGCCATCCCGATCGGGAGCGATGGGCTTATGGGAATATACTGGAACCTGAAAGACGACTTCGAATACTCCGTGCGGGAATACTCTCTCTTCGCGGCCATCCCCGCCGGGTGCAAGATGGGCGTGGAGCGGATCAACGGCTACCTGAAACAGTTCAAACTCTTCAAAGAGCCTGAAGCACTCAAGTCGATGGGAGGCTTTATCGCCATCGGCAGCATCTTCCCGAGCCAGTGGCACTGGCCCTCGTTCTGGGAGATGACGGCGTTACTGTCTATTATCCTGGGTATCATGAACCTATTGCCCATACCGGCCTTGGACGGCGGGCACGTTCTCTTCCTCTGTTACGAGTTAATCACCCGCCGCAAACCCAGCGACAAGTTCCTGGAGAAGGCCCAGGTGGCAGGGATGGTCTTCCTCCTGTTACTGTTAGTCTTCGCGAACGGGAATGACCTCATCAAATGGATCACCGGATAATCACGCGCTGGTTACTGTTACTCCTGCTCCTACCTGGGGCGGGAGTAACACTCGGCCAGACACGTCATCGGGTACTCTTTTACAACGTGGAGAATCTTTTCGACACCCGCGACGACCCGATGACCCAAGACGAGGAGTTCACCCCGACGGGCAACCGCTACTGGACACGGGCACGATACAGCCGGAAGTTACAACAGTTATCGAGAACGCTGGTGGCCGCAGGAAGCGGAACGTTACCACTCTTCATCGGCCTCGCGGAGGTAGAAAACCGGCAAGTATTACTTGACTTGACGACCAAGACCGCCTTGGCGGAAGGCGATTACGGCGTGGTACACGCCGACTCGCCAGACGCGCGAGGTATTGACGTGGCCTTGCTGTACCGGCAGGAGTTTTTTCACGTGCTGACAGAGGCTTTTCTTCCGGTACACCTGGAGCCGACGAGCACCACGCGTGATATCCTGTATTGCAAAGGTATCCTGCAACAAGTCGACACGTTCCACTTGTTCGTGTGTCATTTCCCCTCGATGGTCGGTGGAGAGCGGCGGAGCGAGTGGAAACGGGTGTTGGCAGCAGGGGTAGTGCGCCGGAAAGTGGATTCAATACAACAAGCGAACCAGGAGGCCGCGATCATCGTCATGGGCGACTTAAACGGCCGGTTTAATACGAAAGCCCAACGAACCATGCGCGTCAAAGCGCCGGACAACCGCCCGATACAAGCCGGAGAACTCTACAACACCAGCTACCACCTGCGACGGGCAACACGGGGCAGTTACCGTTACAAGGGGAAATGGCAAACGATAGACCATATCATCGTTTCAGGCACCTTGTTGAATGGCGAGCACACGTGGCAGGTCAACCGGCGCATGGAGGTTTTCATGGCCGATTTTTTGCTGGAAGAGGATAAAAACTATTATGGGAAGAAACCCTTCCCCACCTACCGCGGCCCCCGCTACATGGGCGGTTACAGCGACCACCTGCCTGTCTACGTGGATCTGTCACGACCATTTTAATTTCCGGGACTTTTTTCTACCTTCGCGCCGCGACAATTCATAGATAACCATGGACGATAATTACCGACAATGTTAACCCGAACAGGGGGTAATACGCTCAATATGATCCTCTGTTCATAAAAGAAAGGAGGATTTTATCATGATGACTTTCCTGATGGGAAGCGTTGGTTTCACCCCGGTCAGCCGGTGGGAACCGAACTGCTGGATTAACGTGACCATGCCGACAGAGGAGGACATTCGCTACCTGACGCGAGAGATCGGCATTCCCGAATCATTTTTACAAGACATCGAAGACGTGGACGAGCGTTCGCGCTTGGAGGTGGAAGAGGAGTGGATGCTGTTGATTCTTCGTATACCGCACAAGGTGGCTAACAGCATTCCCTTTATCACCGTTCCGCTGGGTTTCATCGTCAAGGGCGACTGTTTCATCACGGTGTGTCATCACTACACGGAGATGCTCCCCGATTTCGTCCAGTATGCCAACCGGAAAAACCTGCGAATCAGCAGCACGTGGGATCTCTTGTTCCGCGTCTTTCTCTCCTCTTCCGTGTGGTATCTAAAATACCTCAAACAGATCAGCGCCCAGATGAACCGCGCCGAGAAGGAGCTGGAGCGCTCCATCCGGAACGAGGAGTTGCAACGGCTCCTGAAGATCGAGAAGTCGCTCGTCTTCTTTATCACCTCCTTGCAAGGCAACGACAACCTGCTAAGCAGGATGAAAAACCTGAAAACCCAGCGGAAATTCTTCGATGAGGATCTCGTGGAGGACGTGGAGATCGAACAACGACAAGCCCAAGATACCGTGCGCATTTATAGCGATATCCTGAGTAGCACGATGGACGCGTATGCATCGGTGATCTCGAACAACCTGAACATCGTCATGAAACGCATGACGTCGGTCTCGATTATCCTGATGCTGCCCACGCTGATTGCCAGCCTGTACGGGATGAACGTGCCCAACAGTTTAGAGACGAACACGTGGGGGTTCGCGATCGTTATCGTTGTCTCGATCCTCTTCTCCGGGGTGGGTTATCTCTTTTTTAAATGGCGAAGATGGCTGTAACAGAAATATTTCAACATTTTCGAGACTTCGAACACTTGTCACACAAGCCCTTGAGCACGAAATTGACGCTCTCCAGCGCGAAGCCAGGCGGGAGCGACACGGACGGGATCGCGATCTGTTCCAAGCAACGGGTATGCTTGCAGCGGGTGCAATAGAAATGGACGTGCAGGTCGTCCAAGCGACAACTGCACGCGCTGTCGCAGACCGAGTACTTGATCGATCCCGATCCATCGTCAATGCTGTGGATCAACAATTTCTCGTGGAATAACCGGATCGCGCGCGAGAGCGTCGATTTGTCCACGCTGTCGAGTTTCTCTTCCAGGTCGGCCAGGCTAAAGGCACTGGGATGGGTTAACATCGCCTGGAAGACAAGCAGCCTGACGGCTGTCACGCGAATACCCCTGTCTATCAATCGTTGTTCGTGATCTTTCATAACATGTGTTTGTTTCATGGAGGGACAAATGTACGCGAAAATCCCGGATGTCCGGGGGAGCACCGGCAAACCGGCCCTTGGCAAACAAAACACGTGGCCACGTGGACGGGAGGGAGTCGTACGCCTTACAAGAGAGTTATTCCTGAAAAAGCCTTGAGGCAACAAGGCGTTTTTAAGGTGATCTGAGAATAACGCGTTTTGCAACACGCTCACGCTATCATCATGATCCCATTTAAATTATCAAATCAGGGGCATGAAAGGCGTAGAAAAAACAGTATATTTGTCGCATGAATCGCGTAGAATAAAATCGTAGGATGTATGTATATATACCAGACTCAAGATTGGCCGAATTTTATATGGGACAATGATAAGCTACTTGTATTGTTGGCCAATATAAGGCATGTGCAGGGACGCTTGTTGGGGCAAATGGAAAGTTTAGGTTTTAAATTAAAAGAAGAAGCTCTACTTTCCACTTTAACTTTGGATGTGCTAAAATCAACAGAAATAGAGGATGAAATCCTGAATAAAGATCAGGTGCGTTCATCCATCGCCCGTAAATTAGGTATGGAGGTATCAGGGTTGGTCGATTCATCTCGAAATGTCGATGGTGTTGTAGAAATGATGCTCGATGCCACGCAGAACTACGTGCAACCCATAACCACCGAGCGGTTATTCGGTTGGCATGCCGCTCTTTTTCCGACAGGTTACAGCGGTATGTATAAAATAGAAGTCGGTAAATTCCGAAGTGGAGATATGCAGGTGGTGTCAGGATCAATGGGTAGAGAAAAAGTGCATTATGAAGCACCAAAAGCAGATCAGGTCGGTATCGAAATGGATCGATTCTTGGGATGGTTTAATCATACATTACCGGAGATAGACCCTGTATTAAAAGCCGCGATCGCGCATTTCTGGTTTGTGACCATTCACCCGTTCGATGACGGGAACGGACGCATCGCACGAGCCATAACGGATCTGCAACTTGCCCGTAGCGATGGAAGTTCACAACGTTTCTACAGCATGTCGAATCAAATACTGGCTGAACGTAAGAGATATTATGAAGTATTGGAAAAAACGCAACACGGGGCCAATGATATAACCGAATGGTTAATCTGGTTTTTATCTTGTCTTGGTAGTACGTTGGTCAATAGTAGAAATATATTGGATTCCGTATTGAAAAAAGCGAAGTTCTGGGAAAGGTATAACCAAATCTCCTTGAACGATCGCCAGCGATTGATACTCAACAAGCTGCTTGATGGTTTTGAAGGCAATTTAACCTCTTCCAAGTGGGCTAAAATAGCGAAATGTTCACAAGATACGGCCATTCGGGATATACAAGACCTGATAAACAAAGGTATTTTGCAGAAAGAAGCACAAGGGGGTAGAAGTACAAATTATGAACTGATTATAGAATAAATCTGTTTATCCTACATTGTCTATCAAGAAAACCCGAAGGCAGATTCAAGTAGCTCATGCAACTTTTCGAAAGAATCAATTAGTAACTCATGTTACGCAGCATCCGGTTTCTCTCCTTTGCCTGAAAGGAAAAATTTTCATAACCGTAGGTAGATGCCTCAATGTCATCAAATTAAGAGAAAAGAGGGTGGCGATTGTCCACGCCGGGTTTCGCGGCGATTGCCCGTGGGGGATTTAAAAAGCGCCGGAATGGAAACCCCACGGGCTATTGGCGATACGGGGGGGGATCGTGTTTTTCTATTGATATTATTCCCCTAAGGGAAAGCGAAACCCGGCGAAGCCAATCGTTCTCTCTTAACTTAATGACATTGAGCTGAAGCATACGGTAGGGAACACACCCACCACCAAGTCCCGCGGGGACGACACTCTATTAACCGTATGCTTCAGCTTACGACCGTGGGGACGACACTTGATTAAGAGGATGTGTCAAAAGTCTGAACACACCCTCTTTTTTTATGCGCGATAACGTTCAAGTGTAGGGGCGAAAAATCTTTCGCCCCCGCGCCGTTCTCGCCGTTCCCCGTCTCTTCCCGCTCCCAAATTTCCATTTATAGTCATGATAAACAG
>JAISNC010000052.1 GCA_031276355.1 Odoribacteraceae bacterium | reverse complement strand
CGCGGGTAAATACGCGGGCAAGGGGGAAAATCATTTTTACTTCAGCCCCGCGGGGCCAGCGGCCAGCGGGAACGTGTTGATCGGTGTCAAGAAAAAGGGCGCTCCCGCCTCCGAGGGCTATCTCTGGAGCTGGCACCTGTGGCTCACGAATTACAACCCGGACGCCGCGCCGCTTTCCTGGCAAGAGGACGTCTATTCATACCCCATCGCCAGCGGCGGGCACGTGCATCGCTACGCCAACGGGACGGGCACGACGTGGAGCACCCATTACACCGATAAATTCATCATGGACCGTAACCTGGGCGCCGCCAGTGCCGCCCGCGGGGATGGTATTGCCAGTACCCGCGGCCTGTTCTACCAGTTCGGGCGCAAGGACCCGTTCCCCGCCACGAGCGTGGGATTGTATAATGTCTCCGGGACGGCGGTGACCGCTTTTACTGCCACCGCTAATGATTGTATCGTGTGGGTACCGGGCAGGACGGCGATCAAGACGGCGGTACAGCATCCTTATAACCTCTACTACCCCGGGAGCGGCGACTGGGTGCAAAGCAACCCGTATCCCAGCAACTCGTGGAATAACCCGGGATGGTATACTTCGGTGCCGAAGGCCGGCAAGAGCCTTTTCGACCCGTGTCCCCCGGGATGGCGGTTGCCCGTGACCGGCACGTTGGACACGTTCGCCCTTCCTGGTACGGATACGCCCAACGCCGCTGGTGACTTCAAAACAGGGAACGATCAAGCCGGCTGGGAGTTCTACATGTCCGGTTCCAGCGGTGAAACGGTCTTCTATCCGGCCTCGGGCTGTCGCCACGTCGCCATGGCTGCCTCGTACGACGAGCGCTCCTACGGTTACTACTGGCTGTCCACGCCGATCGGCAACACGCGTCACTTGGGCTTCGGCGAGACCGACGTGACCCCGCAGGGTAACGCTAGTCGCGGTTACGGCTTCCCCGTTCGCTGTATCCAAGAATAAAAGGGAACGAAGCGACCGCATCCGTTTTATTTGATTGATTTGGTTTATTTCCGCCGGCCTCCGGGCCGGGGGAATCAACCGGCGAAGCCGGTAAGAATTTTTTGAAAAGGGTGTGTTCGGACTTTTGAGACACCCTCCAGCGGGGGGACACATCACCCAGTTCCGCAGGGACGACACTTGATGAACCGTATACTTCAGCTTACGGTAACCTGAGTTCTGTCTCTAATGTACTAAAATTCAATGATATGACAAAAAAACGAGGCTGTCTCGTTTTGAGACAGCCCCCGCTTTTAGCGCTTCCCGCGATCGGGCCGCGTATTTGCTATTTCACGAAGATGCCGTACGCGTATGACTCGTCGGTGCCATGGATCTTTTGCATCACGCCGTCCTCCCATAGGATGGCAAAGCCGGTGTATTGCGGACCGCTTTGGTCGTTCCCCGCGACGTAGACCTTACCGTTAAAGCAGCAGACGGCTTGTCCCTTGACAATCTGACTCTCCCCGGGGAGTGCTTGCAGCACCCCGTTTTTCCATACGGCGGCGGTATTGTCCGAGTAGCCCGTGACGTAAACCTCGTCACGCGTCGCGTAAACGGAACGAGCTTCCGCGTCCATGGCACCCTCGGAGAGGTGTTGTAGCACATCGTTCTTCCAAAGGATGGCCATACCGTCCCAACCCTCATACGCGGTACCCGCCACGTACACGTCATCTCCAATCACGTACACGGAACGCGCCTCGGCATCTTCAAGATCACCGGAGAGCACGCGTGCCTCGCCGTTTTTCCATAACAGGGGCGTGCCGACCCCATCAAACTCGACCCCGGCCACGTAGACGTCGTCGCCGACGACATAGACGGAGTAGGCATAGGAAGAGTTCTCGGAGAGTACGGTCGGCGTGCCGTCTTTCCACAACGTGGCCTTACCGTCATCCTGGCCTGCCACGTAGACATGGTCGCCCGCCACGTGGACGGAGTAGGCTTCCGACCCGTTTTCCGAGAGAATTTGCTGTACGTCGTTTCTCCAAAGGGCGGCCTGCCCGGCGTAGTGTCCCGCAGCATACACGTCGTTGCCGACGACATAGACGGAGTTGGCGTTGCCATGATTTTGATCGTCGGAGAGGAAGCGCAACACGCCGTTTTGCCAGACGACGGCACTGCTGGTACTGTTAGCCCGGCTCACGTTGCCCACGACATAGATGTCGGGAGGGCGCACGGTCAAGTGGCAGGTGCCCTCTCTGCCGTTCACCGTGGTCGCGGTGATGATCGCGTTTCCCGCGCTCAGGGCGGTCACGAATCCATCCTGGACACTGGCAACGGCGGGGAGGCTGCTCGTCCACGTTACGGTTTTGTCCACCGCGTCTTCGGGGAGCACGGAGACCGCGAGGGTGACGGTGTCGCCCACGACAAGGGCGAGCGCGTCCGATTCGAACACCACGCCCGACGGCTCTACCGGGGCGGGATCTTTGTCGCCGCACGAGACGGCCATCCAGGCACATGCCGCTATCGCCAGCATGGCCATCCTGATTCTTGATAGTTCTTTCATAGTTTTACTTATTTATTATTAGATTAAATTATCTTATTCCCTCCAGGGAATTAGATGTTTACTGTTGCCGCGCCGTCCGGACTACCGTGTTTCACGTCCACGGGTCGACCCTTCCCCCGGAAGTGCTTGTACTTGCCGGCCAACAGGCCGGTGTTCTCGTTGGTGTAGTAGAGAGAGAGCGTGTACTCCTCTCCCTTATTTGTCGCGAAGACGAGGAGGTGCGCGGGGACTTTCCATTGCGACTGGGAGCGGGACACGTCGAACTCGCATTTTAGCATCGTGAACTGCTCATCCGCGGGGATCTCGTGTACCACGGTTTCTCGTCCATCGAGGATATTGTAGGCGATAATCCGATTCTCTCGCGTATAGTAGACAATGTCAAGCCGGGCGTGTTGCGCGCGGAAGGGGGCCGTGATCAGCCCGGAGGTATCCGGCACGGCATACTCCGTGACATCTTCCGTTTCGCCGTCACCGATCTGTATGCCGAAGATTTTCCAGGAGCGATCCGCGTCGTGTTGCATCAGCGCGTAGGCCCTCCCGTAGTTCATGGGCTTCGTGAATTTCGTCCCCATGAAGACGAGGTTATAAGGCATGTCGCGTAGTATGGGGTTGTCGTGGGGGGAGAGGGCTACAATGTACATGTATTTTAGCAGGAACGTGCGGCTGAGTTCATCAAACAGCAACGGGGAGGTGGTGCTCTCGGGCAACACGCCGGCGTAGGGAGAGAGTTTACATTCCCTCCCGTCTTGCAATTTCCGGGGGGAGCCGAAGCGTCCCGAGCTTACCAGCATGAGGGGCATGTCGTAGAGCGTGCCGTTCGCGAGGATGTATGCTTCATCCACCGCGCCAAAAATGGCGTGCGTGTTTAAGACATCGGGGTAACGATAGAAGAGTTCCAGCGCGTCGCGCGTGACGGCGGCTTCCACGGGGTCATACACTAAGATATCCTGGTCGGAGATGAAAAACATCCGCACGGCCCACGTGCACCCGCGGGAAGGATCCTGATAGTCGACATAGTCTTGATATTCCGAAAGGAAGGAAAGGCGGCGTGCCTCTCCCTTCATGTAGTAGCCGTGAGTGCTCTCGAGGAAGTTGGGAATAACATCTTCGCCGCTGTCAAGAAAGAAGTCCGCGTCGGCATGCCCGTCGATATTCTTGAAGACGTACCAGCCCCGGGACTCGCGCGAGGTTACTGCCAGGTCGATGTATCTCCAGTAGGAGATGCCGGTAGAGCGAGAGGTGACCGCGAGGACGATCCGGTACTGGTCGGAGGTGCGTATCATCGGGTATACCAGCTCTTTTTCTCTACCGATCGTGTCGACCAATTCGTTCATGCGGTACAGTATCCACAGGTAGTCGTACGTATCGTCCCCGTGGAGGGTACTGATCTCGGGGGATATGCGCAGCGTATCGAAGCGTAAGACGGTATACCTCTCCTCCACCTCGATGACTGCTTCTAAGGTATCGTGATACGTGTAATTGCCTTTGTCCTCGTAACACGCGACGAGAATGGTTCCCAGCAATAAAGCGATAAAATAGTATTTTCTCATGATGTTTCCTGTTAATTGATGTACGCGGTTAACCGAGGCCGGGGAAGGAGACCGTCTCCCCCTCTTCGTCTTTTAACTCCTCGCCGTGTTCTGCCTTGTATTTTGCCAACGCTTCGTTCCATTGATCGATGTAGAACTGGAAGATGGGCGTATCCCGTTCGAGTTGCTTGAGGGTGACGTCATCCCAGTTCAAGCCGCTATTGTCGATCATGAAACGGTGTTTCACGCGGCTGTATTTACCGAATATATTGGAGTAGAATGGCACGTCCCAGAGGTCTGGCTTCACCAAGAGGGCTGTAATTAAAAAGACGTTTTCGAGTTTTCCCCGCGTGCCCGCTTGCAATCCCGGGCCGGGGATGACGCGGAGACGCAAGTAGCGCTCCTCGGAGAGCAACGACGAAGCTCTCAAGAAAACGATGGGGATAGAGGCCGAAACGCCGCGCGGCGGGATGAACATCTTGGTCTTGTCCAGCACCTCGTAGTGCACGCCCGCCTCGGCTTGCAAGACGGGGAGCGCGATCGAGTCGATCACGTTCCCGAACTCGTCATACTCGATGCGCCACTGCTGGTGTTCAACCTGCACGAGGTCGAAATAGAGGGGAGCATCGACGAGATCCCCCAGGTAATCCACCGTGCAATAGACGGTGTCTCGCGTCACGATCGAGGGGAGGGTGGCAAAACTCCTGCGCAAGGTGTAGCTCGACGGGTTCGTGAACTGCACGTAACGCTCTCCCCGGTAGAGGAACCACTCCTCCTCGCAGGCCCAGAGCAGGCAACAGCAAAATAGTATCGCGTATCTCATGTTGATTAATCTTAAAAAGTTTTATGGTATGATGATCTCTTTCTTGGGTAACGGCATAACGTAAGCCGCTTGCAGGTCGTCGATAGGCTTGCTCCACAACATGTTGGGCACCGAGAGCCGCTTGTATTGAAAGAAGAGTTGCCCCTCGCCGTAAAACTCCCGGTTGTATTCGGTCAAGAGGATCTCTTCCCGGTTAGCCGCCAGGTTCTTCTTCACGCACCCCCGCGTGTCGCAATAGAGTTGATAAAGCTCTCCCGCCCGCGTGTCCTCGCACTCGATGGCGATGAGGTACAACTCGCTCAAGCGAATCAAGGGGAGCTTGCCGGAATGAGACTGAATGAATTTCTTAAAGGAGTGCAATACCAGCCCGTCCTCGATGATATTACCCCACCAGTCGACATGCCGGGCATCTGCCGTCTCGTACAGGGTCATGAGGGTGTTTCGATCCTGCCGGTAGAGCGCGGGGTTTTCCGTAAACCACTCGTTCGTCAGTTGCGACAACGTGTGCACCTCCATCTCGAAGATATGTTCCGACGGCAAGATACAGGTGGCGGGTGATGCGAACTCTGTCCTGTTGGCCAAGCGGAAGATCGCTTGGCCGCCGTTGACCGCATCGATCACCATGCGCGCATAGCGCAGGGCCTCGCCCTTCTCCTGATTCCACAAGTAAAGGCGAGCCTTGAGAGCGCAAACGGCGTAATAGTTCAAGCGGCTGGGCCGATTCTCCCAGAAAGGATCGTTGTCCGCCGGGAAAGCACCCTGGATAGGATCCACGCTCCTCAACAAGCGTTCGGCTTCATCCAGGTCCTCCATCAAGAGCGCCACGTAGGAGGCGTAGGGGAGGTACGCGTGCGGTTTTGTCGAGATCACGCGGGCATAAGGCAACACCCTTGCCCCCGTTTGGGTACCCGGGATCGGGCCCCACCAGCGCAATAGCTCGAAATGACAGAACGCCCTGAGGCCAAGTGCCTCGCCCTTGATGAGCTTGTACATCCTTGATTCGGCAAACACCTCCTGGCGCTGGTCGATGTGCTCCAAGATAGCGTTCGCCTCGGCAATGATCCCGTACATATTCAAGAAGATAGCATCCAAGGTACTTTCCGTGGATGCATCGTTATAATAATGTTTAGCGATGTGATCATTTTCCGAGTCTTCTGCCGCTATCCAATGGTTCACCATCCACTCGGGGAGGTCGAGCGTGAGTGTCTGGCCATACAGCGCGGGAGATTTTAGACGTATGTAAAGGCCTGTCAAGGCGGCCTTGTAGCCCGATTCCTTCTGGAAAAATTCAGTGGCCTCGCTCTGCGAAGCCGGCTGTACGTGCAACCAGCCCTCGCAACCGGTGGCGAGCAGCAGGAGTAACGATAATAGCGCGTGGTATCTCATGATTACCTATTATTAACAGTTAATAAACAGCCGATAACGACAATGAAAAAGTACGGGCAAACGGATAATTGATTCCCCGTTCTCGCTTAATGGAGCTAAGGTATAATAGATCGACGGTCTCGAATCCCACGATCAAATGCTTCGTCCGCATCTCTCTCTGGATCCATGCCAGGTTTCCCAATTCGTATCTCAAAGAGATCGAGTTAAACCGGAACATGTTTTCTTTCTGGATAAAACGGGAGGTAGCATTTGTCTTCGTCTTGTCCATCAAACTCTTGAAACGGACGACATCCCCCGGTTCCTTCCAGCGATCATCGTAGACCCGACGATCCACGTTGTAGGTGTAGTTCTGCACCTCTACCTTGTCCCGGAAGGTCGTGTTATACACGCTGGTACCCAGGCTGTAGGCAAACGAGGCATTGACGATCAACTCCTTCCACCGGAACGAGGTGTTCAGCACTCCCTGCAACTTGGGTTCCGCCACGCCACAATCCACCTGATCCCGCGCGTCCCACTCGTCCGTCACGTTCCCGAAACGGTCCCGGAACAACTCCTTCCCGTTGGAAGGACTGATCCCCAGCGAGGGCACGGCGTAGATCGTGCGCATGCTCTTCCCCTCTTCGAACAGGAAATTGGGATTCCGCCCGTCTGTATTGCTCAATATCAATCTATTTTGATCTTTGAGCGACTGGGATATCTCGAGGATCTTATTCCTGTTACTCCCCATCGAGACGGTGGCGTGCCATGACAATCCCTTAGCGGTGTTGCGCAACAGGGCGATGGTCGTCTTCAACTCCCAACCGCGATTTTCAAGCGAGCCGAAATTCTCGATATAGTTCTTGAACCCGTTCGAAAGGGGTAACTCGAGTTGCGTGACCATATCATCTGTCTTCTCCCGGTAAAGGTCCAGCACGCCCTGTATCCGGTTGTGGAAGAGAGAAAACTCGATCCCCACGTTCGCCTTCCCCGTCGTTTGCCATTTCAGATCCTTATTACCGAGCCTCAATAGGATGGCCCCGATATTATTCCCGTAGCGGTCACCTCGCAGGTGGATATAGACCATCATGGCATCGTAGGGATTAAATCCCTGCATCCCGGTAAGACCGTAAGAGCCGCGGATTTTCAGGTAGTTGACCACGTGATTCCATTGGAAAAACTTCTCCTCGTGGAGATTCCACCCCAACCCGACAGACCAGAACGATCCCCAACGCCTGCTGGCACCGAAGGCCGAGTTCCCGTCCTTGCGCAAGGTAGCGTCGAGGTAATACCTGCCGTCGTAATTGTAGTTTACATTGGCGAGGAAACCGAGATTCCTGTTAATCGTTTCCCACCCGGAGGGTTGCCCGTCCTTCAGGTAACTCATGGCGGAACTCAGGTGATAGATATCCTCGTCGGGAAAACCCTCCGCGGTGATGGCAACGCCTTCCGATCGTTGCTGTTTGACGGAAGCGTTCAGGCCGGTAAAGAGGAGATGCTTCTCTCCCAGCCTCTTGTTAAAGCTAAACGTCACGTCGGCGTTATAATCGAACGAGTGGCCGGAGGTGTAATCATACCTGCCCTTGCGCAAAACATCTTCTCCCGTGTAATTGGCGAACAGCGAGTGATTCGCGGGGAAAAAACGATGTGTCTCGTCCCTGCCCTTCTCGATGCCCACGCGGGCGCGGACATTCATCTCCTCGACGGGACGCCAGTCGACATACAAGTTATTGCTCCAGTAATCCCGGTTTCCCGTGTTGCGCGTTTTGATACGCGCGTCGTACAGCGGGTTATACTGGGGATACAGCAACACGTAGAAACCCGCCATCTCGCCCAGATCCGCCGTGGGAAACTCACGGTACATGTCTCCCTTCTCGTCATAGATCCGCTGGTAGGGGTTGGCTTGAGCGTAAAGGCTGAATTCGCCGTAATTAGACTCTTTGGTATTTGTTAGCCCGATCGTCAGGGTATTCTGGACAAGGAGATTTTTGCCGGCATACGACAGCGCGACATCCCCGCTGATCACCTCCCGGAAAGAATGGATCATCACCCCGTTTCTCCTGTCATAATTGAGACTCATGTTATAACGAAAATTCTCGCTTCCTCCCTCGAAGGAAAGGTTATGGCGATGTGGGATGGCCACCCGGAGGGGCCGAGAGAGCCAATAGGTCTCCACTCCCCTGTTCGCGTCGAGCAGAAGCTTGGCATAGAAATCCAGCAATTGCACCTCAAGCTCCTTGACCTTGTCGTAGAAATACATGCCCGAACGGTACTCCAGATCCAGTTTATCCCGCGCATTCAGCAGCCGGTATTCCGTCAGGTCGGGCACCTCCGCGGCATATTTCCCGTTGTACGAGACCAGCAGGCTTCCCGCTTGCGGTTTCTTCGTCGTGATGACCACCACGCCGTTCGCCGCCCGCGAGCCGTGGAACGCCGCGGCGGAGGCATCTTTCAACAAGACAACGCTCTCCACCCGGTGCTCGTCCAAGTCCAGCATCCGCGACAACGAGATCTCGAAACCGTCCAACAGGATCAACGGCGTGTTGATGCGATCCCGCTTCTCCTCCTTAAGATCGTCGATGTTCGAAGGCAAGCTGGAGGCACCTCGAATCTGCACGTTCGGAATATTATTCGGGTTAGAGCCGGCGAAATTGTCCGAGAGCAGGTTAAACGCCGGGTCAATGTTGCCCAGCGTTTGCAGCAGGTTGCGACTCCCGTGATTCATAATATCCTCCGAGGTGATCACGGAGACGGCCCCCGTGAAACTCTCCTTCGACTTGTTAAAGATTCCCGTGACCACGGCCTCCTTCAACGTTATTGTCTCGTCGTCGAGCGTCACTTCCATCATCTCCTTGCTCACCATCTCTACCGTCTGCATCCCGATGAACGAGAAGATGAGAACGAGATTAGGACGTGGCGCGAGATCCAATTTGAATCGCCCATCCTTGTCCGTTGCCACCCCCACGGTGCTTCCCTTGATTCTCACGTTCACGCCCGGCAACGGCACGCCGGTACGATCTTTCACCACGCCCTGGATGCGCGTAACGTCCGCGGCCTGAGGGTGCTTACGGATAATGATCAGGTTATCGCGGAGGAGGTACGAAAGCCCCGTCTCTCGCAGGCACTTCTCCAACACGGCCGACACCGGCTCGTTCTTAACATCAAGCGTGATCGCTCGCACCGGGGCGACATCCTCCGATTTGAACACGAAGGTGTAACCACTAAGCCGTTCAATTTGGCGTAACACGGAGGAGAGCGACAGGTTTTTCACTTGCATATCAATTGTCCCGGCCTGGGAGCGCCCGTCCGCCTGACACACGTGCGTTCCTCCCATCACCAGCAATAGCCACAAACATGCTTCCCTCACCACAAAAATCCATCTTTTATTCTCTTTCATATACTCGTTTTATTTTATTAGATTCATTCTCTTGATCCTCGCTCCCGCGGGAAGGCCCCGCGCGCGCTCACCCCTCTCGACTCACGTGTATCGTGTTACCCATACGCGAGAAAGAGATTCCGCCCGTGGAGCACAGGTTATCCAGCACCTCTTGGACATTGTCGTACCGCTTCATGTTCAAGTAAAAGCGAATATCCTTGAGTGTAGGATCCGCATACGTCACCTCGAAATCATACCATTTGTTTAATAGCCTGAATATCTCCTCCAGCGACCGGTGGCGAGCAATAATCCGTCCCTCCTTCCACGACAACACCTCCTCGATATCCGCCTTCACCACCCGCGTAGAACGCCCCTGTACGTCGTACGCGACTCCCTCCCCGGGACGCAACACCACCTCCTCCTCGCAGCCATCAAAACGCTGGAGCGTCTTCCCGGAAATCAACGCGGTAAAAAGCTCCGGTTCGTCCGGATAAGCCCTGATGTCGAACGAGGTACCCAGCACCGTCAACTCCATTCCCCTCGTCGTGACGCGAAAAGGGGCACCGGCAGCGGGCGCCACTTCAAAATAGGCCTCCCCGCTCAAGGAGACCTCTCGCGACGCGGCAGTGAAACGGGCGGGATACGTTAACACGCTTCCCGCGTTCAACCAAACGCGCGAGCCGTCGGCCAAGACAATCTTGAACTCGCACCCCTTCGGGACGGTAAGCACGTGATGCCTCACCTCCTCTTCGCCCGCCAGCGTGCCCCGCTCGTACTCGATCGCGGCGGCCTCGTCCCACGTGACCGAGAGATCACCGGGCAATTGCCTCTCTTCCAGAAGCGAGTCTATCTCTATTACCTGGCCGTCGGGAAGGGTCAACGTGGGGATCGCCTTGTCCACCAACAACATCGCGTCACCCGTCGTCCTGTCATCTCCATCGCCCCCGGCATACCACCAAAGAGCGGCTCCCGCAAGCAAAAACACCGCTGCCGCGCTGTACCGGGCCATGAATCGCCGCCGCCGCCCGCGGGCCAGGCGCTCACGGAGCAGTCGCTCGGCCCGGGTAGCGTTGATGCGATCCCACAACAAGGCGGTGCGGGCAAGATGATAAGCGCCTGTAACGCCTCGAAACTCCCCCCGATGTTCCCCTTCCAGCACCCACGCCTCCAGTTGCGCCCGTTCCTCTTCGGTGCACTCCCCGGCCAAGTAAGCCAGGATAATATGTTCCATCTCGCGATCCATGTGATGAGTCGTATTAGAATATTTTACAAGATAGACACGAAAAAAGAAAAAAGGGTGAATGAAGAAGAGAATTTTTTTTCAACAACGCAATAAACGGTCGATCATCACCCCGTTCTTGCCCTTAATGCCGGACGAAAAAAAAGAGGAGAAGCCGGTAAGAAGAAAACTGCTCGCGAAGGGTACGCATGCCATGCGATAATAGGGTTTTGACCGTGTTGAGCGACACGCCTGACAACTCGGCGACCTCCTTGTACTTTTTACGATCGAGGAGTACCGCCCGCATGACAAAAGCCGTCTTACCGGGCAGGCGGTCGATGGCCGCCACGATCTCGTTCACGATCCCTGGATCAAACGAGATACTCTCCTCCTCGATCACGTCTAATTTCAGCGCATCAAGGGGAAGAAATGTAACCCGCCCCCCATCTCTCAACTTGTTCATGGCACCGTTCTTCACGGAGCGAAACAGGTACGTGGCAAGCGCCTCGGCCTCTATCCACAGGTAAATTTTCTTTTCCAGGAAATGATAGAATACATCCTGCACGACATCTTCCGCCTCGCCCGTGTCCGGGAATAAGGTGCCGGCAAACAGCACCAACGGCTTGTAATAACGCTCGAACAGCATACTACAACCTCTATCGCGATCGTCACGAAAACAGGATAGTATCTCTCCGTCAGTTCGCTTCATCAGTTCTCTATTTTGAAGACGCGAATATACTGTTTTTTCCTTGACCCAGAGAGTTTCTGATACCATGACAAAAAGGTATCTTCATTCGGCCGTCAAGATCACCCGGAACTGCCTCAGGGTTGTCTTAAAAGTCGGTTTTCGTCATACAACAATAGGCGACGGCATGGAGGCTATCTCGAAAGCCGCGGGTTCGCGATAACGTTCAGGTGTAGGGGCGAAAAATCTTTCGCCCTCGCGTCGTTCTCGCCGTTCCCCGTCGCTTGTCGCATCGGAATTTCCATTTATAGTCATGATAAACAGCCGCGTGCCCGATAAAAGCGGGACGGGCGAAAAAAAATGCCTGATTTTGTATCTTGTATTATTACTTTTCGTACTTTTGTACCATAAAATCACGGATCGATGATTCGCGGGCGGGCGACACCCCCCGGGGAATGATAAACGAGACGAAAGAAAATGATAAACTATAAACATAAGAACAGCATGAACACGTCACGAATTTGTTCGCTCGCGCTGGCGGCCCTCGCGGCC
>JAISNC010000043.1 GCA_031276355.1 Odoribacteraceae bacterium | reverse complement strand
GAGTTCCGGGAAGTCCCACGGGAGTTCCGGGAAGTCCCCCGGGAGTCCTGGGAAGTCCCCCAGGAGTTCTGGGAAGTCCCCCAGGAGTCCTGGGAAGTCCCCCAGGAGTCCTGGGAAGTCCCCCCGGAGTCCTGGGAAGTCCCCCAGGAGTTCTGGGAAGTCCCCCGGGAGTTCCGGGAAGTCCCCCAGGAGTTCTGGGAAGTCCCCCAGGAGTTCCGGGAACAAACGTAATAAAAAAATATAACATCAAAAAACCGGTAGCGAACCCGCCCTGGCCCCTTGAACCCGATGTCATCAAGAGAGTGGCGATTGCCCACGCCGGGGTTCGCGACAATTGCCCGTGGGGCAATGATATCAATAGAAAAACGGTCTCCCTTCTTGTTCCCGATTCCCCGTATATCTCGTCATCGCGATCCGCGTGGCTGGAAGCAATCCAGGGATTCACGGGTTTCTGGATTGCTCCCCGCCACGCGGATCGCGATGACGAGATTCTCTTACTCTATTAGTGTCCAGCCGGTTGGAATTGTGTTTCCTGGCCAGTTTCTGGAGCAAATTCCCTTCTCGTTGTACAAGCTGTTGTTGATATTTCACCTGTCCAGGCCGCTACATAAGCCATTGGAACGCGAGGACACGTCATTATTGTTTGTTTATTTGAAAAATATAGGCACTCGCGATGACGAAAACCGCCCGGGTATCCCGAACGGGATGCGAGGTATCCCCCCCCCGAAACCGACTTTTGCCCCCCCCCTATATTGTTTGGTTGATAATATTGAAATCATTACGCTCAAGAAAAAAGAATAATCAATTATATTTTAGTGTATTAGAAAAACTATTCTTGATTTTAAATGGAGTATCAGTGGTTATGGGGAAAATATATAGTCGTGGCGACACTTGTGTGTTTTTTTTCTATATTTGTAGAAACTTTCAAGCAATATTCAAGGACTTGATGTTGCATGAAAAGTTGCATCAGCTACTTGAACCCGCGAGGCTTTCCGGCACCCGGAAAGAAGCCCGGGTAGATGTACGATCTTTTTTGATCGCGTGTAACAGGAATAATTAAATAGAACAGAAAATGAAACGATTGTATGTATTAACAGGCGCGTTATCACCGCTGTTTCCCGCGGCGCAGGCGCGAATCACCGAACGCCCGCGGCCTGTCGGATGGCAATACCTGACGACCGGCGGCAACAAACAAAAAGAAAAACAATTCACCATGAAAAAAAACACGGGATTAAGAATGAAGAGCGGATTGGCAGGGTTGTGCCTTTTGGCGTCCACCCTCTCCTTCGCCACCGGCTTGAAATCGCGGTGCGAACAACCGGGTAATAGCGCTCTAATCATTACCGCTTTAACCGGGAACGGTTACAACGGCGAGTTAAAAAGCAACGCTTCCCCCCGGGAAACGGGCGCTGCCGAAACCGCGCGAAACCACCCTGCCCGCGTCGCCGGGGACGAAGGCTACCGGGCTTACCTGTTCGTCTACTTCACGGGAAATTCGGGCGATCGGGAAGCCATCCGTTTCGCTGTCAGTCGCGACGGGTATAACTATAAAGCCCTGAACAACAATCAGCCCGTCATCAACTCGGCAGACATCAGCGCTAAAGGCGGCGTTCGCGACCCGCATATCCTGCGTGGCGTCGACGGGAACACCTTTTATATGGTCGTGACCGACATGAAAGCTTCCCAGGGATGGAGCAGTAACCACGGCATTGTCCTGCTGAAATCTACCGACCTGATTAACTGGACGCACAGTAAAATTGACATTAAGGCGACGTATCCCGAATTTAGCACGATTAATCGCGCCTGGGCACCGCAAACCATTTACGACCCGGATGCCCAGAAGTATATGATTTACTGGTCGATGAATTCACCGTCGCTGGGTCATGACGTGATTCATTACGCTTATGCCAACGCCGATTTTACCGCGCTGGAAGGAACGCCCCAGGTACTCTTCCACCATCCGCGCGCCAAGTCCTGCATCGACGGCGATATTATCTTCAAAGCCGGGCAATCCCACCTGTTTTTCAAGACCGAAGGCGACGGGAACGGGATAAAAAAAGCGGTTTCCAACACGCTGACCGGGGGATATCTCCTGCAAGACCGCTACCTGCAACAGACTACCGAGGCCGTCGAAGGCTCCTGCGTGTTTCGCCTGATAAACCAGGAGAAATACATCCTGATGTACGATCTCTACACGTCGGGAAAATACCAGTTCACGGAATCCGATGACCTGGAGAACTTCAAGGTAGCCGACGCCTCGGTTTCCATGAATTTCGCGCCCCGGCACGGCACGGTAATCCCGATCACGGAAGAAGAAGTCGCGCGGCTGACGCGGCAATGGGGACAGTCGTTGACCCTGGAAATCATCACGCCGGGATCGCCGGCCGTCAAAAAACAAAACTGGATGAAAAACGAGAGGACGGGCGCCGTCTTGTGGCTTGAAATCGTCGCTGTTGCAGGATGCGGCCCCAGGATGGCTTTTAATCCCGACGCGGGGCTGAAATACGGTGTTGCCCGGGCATCCAAAACACTACCGTTGACACCCGGCTGCCGGCACGAGCCGCGGCAAAAATACCGCTTCCCTCCTGCACGGCATCGGGCACGAGCCTAACAACCCGGAGATCGACGTTTCGATTATCTATGCCGATCACGATTACATCGAAGCCTTGCTGAGATGGAAAAAAAGATGAACAAATGAGAAAACTTATCAGCATATTGGCATTGTCAGCCATCCTGACGGCAAACGCCAGCGCCGAAACTCTCCTGAAAGAGACGGAAACCATCGTCAAATCGCCCGATGGAAGATACGAATTTGTCTTTTACCAAAAACAATCGGCGCGGGGAGAAAAGCAAATGTATTACCGAATCTCTTTCGAAGGCGAAAGCGTTATCGAAGAATCCGAGTTGGGCATATTGATAGACAACAAACTTTTCGAGTCGGCCCTGGGTATCCCGAACGATCATTGCGAACATTGGGGAGATAACCTCGCGTTTACCGGAACGGAACGAAAGTCTATCGATGAAACATGGTGCCCTGTTTACGGCGAACGCCGGTCGATCCGCGACCGCTATAACGAAGCCGTGCTGTGGTTTCAAAAAGGAACCGGCACAAGCCCGGCGACGAGCGACGGCTACGATAAACGCCGTTTCTATCGCCTGAACCTGACCGTTCGCGCGTACAACGAGGGCGTGGCATTTCGTTATGCTTTTCCCGAAGCAACCAACGGCCTGTTCCTGCACGTCGTCGGCGAACAAACACGATTCACGCTTCCCGAAGGAACGCTGGCTTACTACGAACGCTGGGCGCAGGGGCCGTATTCCCTGCTCCCGCTGAAAGACTGGCAAGACGAATGCGAGCGTCCGCTCACGTTGAGGTTAAGAAACGGTTTGACGGTCGCGCTCGCCGAAGCCGCCATGACGGACTATGCACGCATGAAATTCCGCCTGAGCGAGAAAAAAAACAATACGCTGCAAGCCTCGCTTTATGACTCGGTCGATGTTACGACTCCCTACGAAACACCTTGGCGAATTGTTATGGCGGCAAAGAAACCGGTAGAAATGATCGCGAACAACGACCTTATCCTCAACCTGAATCCGCCCCGCGAAATCAAAAATACCGGATGGATTAAACCCGGGAAAGCCATTCGCGTCACGCGCCTCAACCAAGCCGATGCGCTGAAATACGTGGATTTCGCCGCCGAACGCCATTTGCAGTACGTTCACCTCGACGCCGGTTGGTACGGAAAAGAATTTTTGATGGAATCCGACGCCACAAAAGTCGATCCCGCCAAAGACCTGGATATCCCCGAGCTCGTGAAATATGCCGGAACAAAAGGGATCGGCGTTTTCCTCTACGTCAATCAACGCGCGTTGAGCCGCCAATTGGACGATATTTTGCCTTTGTATCAAAAATGGGGCGTCAAAGGCATAAAATTCGGATTCGTGCAGGTAGGCAACCAACACTGGACAATCTGGCTGCACGATGCCGTGAAAAAATGCGCCGAACATGAACTGATGGTGGACATTCACGACGAATACCGCCCGACCGGTTTCAGCCGTACTTTTCCCAACCTGCTTACCCAGGAAGGCATTCGCGGCAACGAAGAGTTTCCCGACGCCACGCATAACACGATTTTACCCTTCACGCGCTTCCTCGCCGGCGCCGGCGATTACACGATTTGCTATTTCGACCCGCGCGTCAAAACCACACACGCGCATCAATTGGCCCTGTCCGTCGTTTATTACAGCCCCCTGCAATTTCTCTACTGGTACGACACGCCCGACCGCTACGAAGGCGAGCCGGAAATCGAGTTTTTCGACCGGGTCAAAACCGTTTGGGACGATACCCGCGTAATTGACGGCGTTATCGGCGAATATGTCGTCACGGCGCGACGCGGCGGCGACGAATGGTTTGTGGGCGCGATAACAAACAACGACGCCCGCGAAATCTCTATCCCCCTTGCCTTTTTGGATAAAGGGGGAAAATACGTCGCTAAAATCTATGCCGATGATGATAAAACAGCAACACGGACAAAAGTCGCAATCACCGAAAAAGTCGTGAATCAAAAGGATATATTGAAATTTCGCTTACAGGCAAGCGGTGGCGTGGCAATGATAATTAAAAAATGAAATTAAAAATTATATGAAATCAAAAGCAATCTTTTTAATCGGCTTCCTGTTATTTACAAGCGCGGCTGCAATAGCACAACAGAAAACCGGGTACGATGCCTTTCATCCCGGTGAGTTATGGCTCGATAATAACGGAGTGCATATCAACGCTCACGGGGGTGGAATACTGCTCTACAACGACACTTACTATTGGTTTGGAGAACATAAAACCGAAGGACGGGGCGGCAATCAGGCGCATGTCGGCGTGCATTGCTATTCGTCAAGAGACCTCTATAATTGGGAAGACGAAGGCATCGCGCTAAGCGTCAGTTCCGACCCTGACAGCGAAATAACCGACGGCTGTATCCTGGAACGGCCAAAAGTAATTTACAATCCGAAGACAAAGCGTTTCGTGATGTGGTTTCACCTGGAACCCAAAGGTCGGGGGTACGGTGGCGCGATGACGGGAATCGCTTCTGCCGAAACAGTTACCGGGCCTTATACCTACATCCGTTGTACTCGCGCCACGCCCCAGGCGTGGCCTGTCAACGTGCTACCGCTTCATAAAGAACCGGTTCGTGAACAGTTCAAGGCAGAACGTTCCAACCTGGGCGCCGGAGAGCATCCCGACTCGGTGAATACGCTGGGGCGCGATTTTATGAAAGGGCAACATTCAAGAGACATGACACTCTTTGTGGACGACGACGGCAAGGCGTACCATGTTTGCTCGTCGGAGTCGAACAGCGTGATTCACATCAACGAACTGACCGGCGATTATCTCGATTTTTCGGGGAAGTATGTACGCGCTTTTATCGGCGACAGGATGGAAGCGCCCGCGATTTTCAAGAAAGACGGGCTTTATTACTTTATGGCGTCGGAATGTACCGGCTGGCGACCGAATCCGGCTCATTCGGCCGTGGCACCCTCGATCTGGGGGCCTTGGACCCAAACGGGAAATCCCTGTGTCGATGCCGGAAGCGAGACAACCTACCGTTCGCAAAGCACCTGGATTTTACCTTATCAAGGCGGGTTCATTTACATGGGCGACCGTTGGACTCCCGAAAACGCGATTGACGGACGTTATATCTGGCTGCCGGTTGAATTTGAAAACGGACGCTTTATTATTCACTGGCGGGATTCCTGGCGATTGGATGATGTGCCGAGATATGCCCGGGCAAAGACATTTTCGCACCCGGGAATTTTGCACGACGCGAACAAATTTGAAACGATGCGTTATCTGGTTGAAAAGAAAATAGAACCGGCTTACGGCTCTTTTCGGTTGCTCGAGGAAAACGACCGCGCCAGCTCCGGTTATAAAATGCAGGGACCCTTCCGCGTCATTTCGCGCGACGGCGCTTTCGGTTACACGAAAGGCAAAATGGAAGCCGATTTCAGCGCGGCTTACCTCAATTCGCTGATGTGGACTTTAACCGGCGATAAAGCGCACGCCGAAAAATCGCTCGACATCCTGTCGGCCTATGCCGATTCGCTCCGTTCGATTCCCGCCACCAACGACGCCCCGTTATTAGCCGGTATCGAGGGATTTAAGATTATCTACGCGATGGAGATTTTGAAACATACTTATCCCGGTGTTTCTCGAAAAAAGCTCGCGAACATCGAACAGATGTTTCGCTCGTGTTTCATCCCGATAATCGAAACGTTCTACGCCACGCCGCCCTACACCAACGGGAACTGGGGGCCGGTGGTTACAAAAACATACATGGCCGCCGGTATTTACTTCGACGACCGCGCGATGTACGACCGCGCGAAGGATTTCTACCTCCACGCCCGCGACAACGGCACAATCGCGCGCTACATCGACGGCGAAACCGGTCAAACGCAGGAATCGGGACGCGACCAGGGACACCCGCAGTTAGCGCTCGGCGCGATGGCAACCGTCTGTGAACTCGCGTGGCAGCAGGGCGACGACCTTTACTCCGCCCTCGACAACCGCCTGTTGAAAGGCTACGAATACGTGGCTAAATACAACCTCGGTCACGATGTCCCGTTTAAGCAATGGACGGACATTACCGGCAAATACTGCGAATGGGCGACGATTTCCGAAAAATCGCGCGGCGCGTTCCGCCCCGTTTACGAAATCGCCTACAACCATTTCAACCGCCGCAAAGGTTTCCCGATGCCTTATACATTGGAAGTATTGAAAAAAATCCGTCCCGAGGGCTTCGAGCGCGACGAGCCGGCTTTCGGCTCGCTGCTGTTTAACGATTAATCTCTATCGAGATGAAGACGTGGATATTATCCCCCGTTTTGTTGTTGATTTGCGGTTGTCAAATCGATCAAATAAAAAACCTGGATGTAACGAAGGAACTGGCTTATTGCGACGCGCAAATTAAAAAAACACTTGCTGAAATTGAACATTCAACCCGAATGCCGCGCAATATCGCCGATATCGCCGCGCGGTGGAAAATGGTGGATGCAACGATTGACGAGTGGACGGCCGGTTTTTTCCCGGGGATTTTGTGGTATGATTACGAATATACCCGGGACGAGAAAATGCGCGAAACGGCTGGACACTATACCCACTTGTTAGAACCACTGACGAAACTCCCGGCGTACGACCATGATTTGGGATTTCAACTCTTTTGCAGTTACGGCAACGCGTACCGTTTGACCGGCAACGAAGATTACAGGCAAATCCTGTTGAACGCCGCCGACACGCTGGCAACGCTGTTCAATCCCGAAGTCGGAACGATCCTTTCCTGGCCTCGCGAGGTAAAGTCCCGTGGCTGGCCTCATAATACTATCATTGACAACATGATGAATCTCGAGATGTTGTACTGGGCCGCCAAAAATGGAGGTGATAAAAGATTGTATGATATCGCTACCCGTCACGCCGAAACCACGATGAAACACGGTTTTCGTGAAGACGGCGGTTGCTACCACGTGGCTGTTTATGACACGATTGACGGACATTTCACCCGTGGCGTGACGCATCAGGGTTACGCCGACAGTTCGCTGTGGGCGCGGGGACAGGCGTGGGCTATTTACGGCTACACGATGGTTTACCGCGAAACGGGTGACAAGAAATTCCTGCGCTTTGCCGAAAAAGTCACCGACCTGTACTTGTCCCGGCTGCCGGAAAACGAATACGTCCCGTACTGGGATTTCGACGCGCCCGGTATCCCCGACGAACCCCGCGACGCTTCGGCGGCGGCGATCGTGGCCTCCGCCCTGTTAGAACTGTCGGGCCTGGAGGATAATCCCCTGAAATCGAAGGAGTATCTAACGGCGGCGACCCGGACGCTCGTTGAATTATCAAGCGAGAAATACCAAAGCCGGGATACAAAACCCTCTTTCTTGCGCCATTCGGTCGGGCATTACCCTGCCGGTTCGGAAATAGATTATTCGATTATTTATGCCGATTATTATTACATGGAGGCATTGACGAGGTACCGGGAGATGGATATACATGCTTATCCTTACGATTCACGCAAGCCTGAAGTGATAATCCTTTGCGCGTGTTTCCTCCTTAATATATCAAAAATTCGGCTATCTTTGTCACCGTTAAACCGGAGATCATGGAATACACGGAAGAAGAGATAATGTTCGCCGTTCGCCTGCTAAACGAACGGGAGACGCTGGACGACAAGGAGGTGGAAGAGTGGATCAAGAGTCCCGTCCATCGGCGGCTGATGAACGAGATGGAGGGGGTGCGACAACAATGGGAACGAGAAACGGGGACAGGCGAGCAAGAACAAGCGACACAAGCCGAGGAGGAGCGGAGGAGCCGACGCATGACGTTGCGCTGGGTAATCGTCCTGGTGATCGTCATGGTAGCCCTGCTGGTTGCCTCCCGCGCGACACGAGGATAGAAAAATCACTTAACTCAAAATAATCATGAAAAACACGTTATGGATAGCGCTTCTTTTTTGCGTGATCGCCCCGGCGACCGGACAAGCAAAAGAGGGTAAATGGAAAAAGAACGAGTATGTCGTGTTAGCGTCCCGGGAAGTGGCCTCGGATCCCGCGTGGAACAAGGTGGCGCTGGCGTTATGCAAGAAACACCGGGCGACACTCCTGCAGTACGAACAGGCACCGGGAGAGCGCTCCGAAGAGCTCAAGAAACTCCGTCCCCGCTACGTGGCGATCGTGGAGAAACCGGAGCGCCTGAACCGGGATTTCATCATCGACATGCACCGGGTAAGTCGTACCGCGGATGAAGATATCTTCGCCGATTTCCTGTGGGGCGTAATCACCGGATACGACGCGGCTGCCGCCATGAAGATGTTGGATAACAGCACGCGCCCGTTAGTGATCAAAAATGCCGTGGCCACCATCATGGAGTTGCACGAGGCCAAGTGGTTCGATCGATACGCCTGGGTAGACGACCACACGATGGGCTTGTGGGGCGAGAAAAAAGGGAAGGGAGAAGCGGTAGAGACGGCCCGGATACCGAAAGAGGAGGTATTAAGGAAATTCACGGAGTTATACGCGGCCTACGATCCCGACCTGGTGGTGACGGCAGCACACGCCACGGAGAACAATCTCGAGATGCCTTTTTCACTGGGGAACTTCAAGGCACGGGAGGGGGTCTTGTACGCCGAAGATCGCTTCACGCGCGAGCACCGAGAGATCGTGGAGAGCGGGAAACGGAAAGTTTACTTCGCCGTGGGCAATTGCCTGATCGGCAACGTGAACTCCACCAACAAGAGCATGGCCATCGCGTGGATGAATAGCGGGAACGCCGCCACGATGATCGGTTACGTGGTGCCCACGTGGCACGGGCGCAACGGCTGGGGCGGGCTGAAATACTGGCTCACGACACCGGGCCGGTATTCGCTGGCCGAGGCGATTTTCCTAAATCAACAGGACTTCCTGTTCCAAGGGAGCGAATGGCACCCCCTCTTTGTCAGCGAACGCTACCCGCACGACCAAGGCCCGATGGGCGGGATGACGGCATTGACGGAAGCCCTGGGTACACGGCCGACAAAAGATCAACTCGGTTTTTGGCACGACCGCGACGTGTTGGCCTACTACGGCGACCCGCGTTGGGACGTGCGCCTGCAACAGCTACCGGAAGAGAATGACTTCACGGTGACCTCCCGGTGCAAGGGGAAAAAGTGCACGATCGTGGTCAAGACCGGCGAAACATTCAACCTGCAGCGCCTGGCCGGGGATCATTTCAAGGAAGAACACGTGCTGGATATCCCCTTCAGCTACTTTTTCCCGGAGCGACTAACAAATCCGCGCCTGGCAACCGGACAATCGTGGCGCGTGGCCGTGGACGAAAACTTCCTATTAGTATACGACCCCGGATTTGAACCCTCTAAAGAGTACACCATCGTGCTGGATATAGATTAAAAAACGACCTGCACCCTCTCCCGCGAAGTGGGGCAGGTCGTCTTTCAAATCATTACCAAACCGCTCGTTTTACCGACAGGATGTAATGAAAATTATTAATACGTGTTAAATACAATGTTAAAACGGATTTTCAAGTCACCCTTTTGTGGGATAAGCGTGTTATATAGGCGTAAACATGTACGAGTGTATGTTAACCCTATAAATTTTAAAACATGATACGCAAGTGTATATTGATGACAGGCATTTTCTTGATGAGCGTCGCGGGGATGAGTAGTCGAGGAGAGCAAGCAGACAGCGTGAACAAGCTAAACGACCTGGTGAAGAAATTCGAGGCCAACCCCGCCGACGTTTCCACGACTATCCAACTCTTGAAGGAGTTGAAATTGCAAGGCAAGCCGAATGACCTTTACTTACAGCGCTATTTCCAGACACAGAAGGAGGCGGATTACCTAAAAGCGTACAACTGGTCGATCATCCGCGACTACGTCGATGACGTGAACGCCCCGCAAATCAAATACGTGTTAGACAATCAATCCAAATTCATCCAACATTTTTCAAGGGACGACGTCTTCCAAAAGCTGGATAACACCTTTGTCCGTCACTTAGAGAAATATTACGAAAAAGACCAGGTGCAATACCAGCAATACCTGGAATACTTGAAATCATCCGGATACGAGCACTACGACGTGGTCTCGGACTATTTCTACATCAAACAACTGCGAGCGGAGCGAAAGTCGGAAGATTACTTTTACAAGGCCCGCAAGTTATTTCGTTATTTCCCCGAAAACCGTCAAATGATCCAGGAGATCACGGACGGCGCGTTGGAGATCATGAACGATGTCTCCCGGCTGAAAGTGATACAGTTATGGGCGGGGAAGACGGTAGAGGTGCCCAAGGAGTTCGAGGCCGTATACAACTACGCGTTGATCTCCGAAAAGTGCGGCTTCAGGGAGGTCGCGAAAAAATACGCCCGGGTCGCCAACACGCTCGCCATTCAAGCTAAAGACAAAACGTGGCAGGAAAAAGCCCAGGGATTATTAAAACTCGTCTTCTAAATCACGGCTAAGATACAACAAGAAGATCGTCTTTCACGAGGCGGTCTTTTTTTGTACCCTTCTGTAAAACATGCATCGTTTTTCGTGTACGCGCGTGAAATCGGAATTTTTCGTGTAAATTTGCCCGGTTTTAAACGCGAAACATGGAACAGACGAGGTTAATTATTGCCGTGGACGGCTACTCTTCTACCGGGAAGAGCACGGTGTCCAAGCGTTTGGCCGCTCGCTTGGGGTATACCTACATCGACACGGGAGCCATGTACCGGATGGTGACCTACCGGGCCATGCAAGAGGGGATACTCCGTGACGGGAAGGTGGACGACGATCGCTTGAAACACGCGTTGACGGCGATGAGGTTCGATTTCAAGTACAACACGCGGACGGGCCACCACGAGTCGTACCTCGATGGGAAGCAAGTGGATGCCGAGATTCGCGGTTTGGCCGTGTCGAACAACGTGAGCCTGATATCCGCTCTCGCGTACGTGCGCGAGGTGCTCGTCAGCAAGCAACGGGAGATGGGCCGGGAGGGAGGCGTGGTGATGGATGGCCGGGATATCGGGAGCGTGGTCTTCCCGCGCGCCGACGTGAAATTTTTCATGACGGCCTCCCCGGCAACACGCGCGCGACGGCGGTACGAGGAGATGCGAGCAACGAACGAGACCGTAAGCTACGAGGAGGTAGAGGCCAACGTGTTATACCGGGATCACGCCGACTCGAGCCGGGCTGCCAGCCCGTTGATAAAAACCCGGGACGCGATCGAGATCGACACGAGCGAGACGACGATCGAGGAGGAGGTAGAACAGATGTTAGCCGTGATACATGCCCGCCATGCGAGTAGAGATTGATGAAAATTCCGGTTTTTGCTTCGGCGTCGTGAACGCGATACAAAAAGCGGAAGCGGAGCTACAACGAGGCTCCTTGTATTGCATAGGGGACATCGTCCACAACAGCTTAGAGATGCAACGACTGGCCCAGCAAGGGCTACGCTCGATAGATCACGAGACGTTCGCCGGGCTGCACCGTTGCCGGGTGTTATTTCGCGCTCACGGGGAGCCTCCCTCCTCCTACGAGATGGCCGCCCGCAACGGGATCGAGGTGATCGATGCCTCGTGTCCCGTGGTGCTGGACCTGCAACGAAGGATACGGAAGGCACACGAGCAGATGCACGCCGGGGGGGGACAAATCGTGATCTACGGGAAGCCCGGTCACGCGGAGGTGGTGGCCTTAGTCGCGCAGACGGGGGGCGAAGCGTTAATCGTGGAGCGGGATGCCGACCTGGCCGCGATCGATTTCACTAAGCCCGTGATCTTGTTTTCCCAGACCACCCAAGGGCTGGACGGCTTCCAGAAGATCGTGGAGCAGGTAAAGGCGCGGGCGCAAGCCCCGGTGACCGTCCACGACACCATCTGCCGCAAGGTAGCCAACCGCGTCCCGCAGTTAAAGCGCTTCGCGGCGAACCACGACGTGATACTCTTCGTCAGCGGGGAGAAAAGTTCCAACGGGAAACAACTCTTCGCCGTGTGCCGGGAGGTAAATCCCCGCTCCTATTTTATTCAAGGGACGGGCGACCTCCGGGACGAGATGCTGGAGAACGCCACCAGCGTGGGGGTGAGCGGCGCGACCTCCACCCCGCGCCGGTTGATGGAAGAGGTAAGTGACCGGGTCAGCCGGGCCGTGAATGATGAAAACGATACATACAGTGAACAAGTAACAAGGTGAAAACAACTATCGGGAACGGGGGCGAGCGAGTATCGCGCGCTTCCACGCTCGATAAAAAAATGAAATTCGCATGTCAAAAATCAAGAGAATCGGAATTTTAACGTCCGGGGGCGACGCTCCCGGGATGAACGCCGCCATCAGGGCGGTGGTAAGGGCCACGATCTACAACGGTTGTGAGGCCTACGGCATTTACGACGGGTACGAAGGCCTGATCAAGGGGAACATGGTACGCATGTCCTCCCACGACGTCAGTAACATCATCCAGCGGGGCGGGACGATACTAAAAACGGCGCGCAGCGCTGAATTTCGCACGACAGAAGGACGCTCGAAAGCTCACGAGCAGCTAAAAGAGAAGGGCATAGATGCCCTGGTGGTGATCGGGGGAGACGGCACCTTCACCGGCGCTCGCCTCTTTGGCCAAGAGCACGATATTCCCATCGTCGGCATCCCCGGCACGATCGACAACGACCTCTACGGGACGGACTATACGATCGGCTACGACACGGCCGTCAACACCGTCGTCGAGGCCGTCGACAAGATCCGCGACACGGCCAGCGCCCACAACCGCCTCTTCTTCATCGAGGTGATGGGCCGCGACGCCGGTTTCATCGCGCTCCGGGCGGCCGTGGCCACCGGCGCGGAGGGAGTGCTGGTCCCGGAGGTAGAGACCGACCTCGACGAGTTGTTCAGCTACCTTGAAAACGACTACAAGCCTCACAAGTCAAGCGGCATCGTCATCGTCGCCGAAGGAGAGAAATCCGGCGGGGCATACACCATCGCCGAGTCCGTCGCGAAGCGTCACCCGGAGTACGACATCCGCGTCACCGTGCTGGGGCACATCCAGCGGGGAGGCTCCCCCTCCGGTTTCGATCGCGTCACCGCCAGTCGCCTCGGCGCGGCCGCCGTGGACGCCCTGATGGACGACCAGAAAAGCATCATGGTGGGCATCGTCAACAACGAGATCGTCCACGTGCCGTTCAACCGCACCATCAAGCAGGCCAAACCCCTGAATCGATCGCTACTCAACCTGATTAACATCCTCTCCATCTAAAACACCGCGCCCCCCTCACGCGACCTGCCCATGTTCGTGGACGTCATCATACCCCTTGCCGTGGAAGGCTTCTTCACTTACTCCGTGCCACCACGATGGCAAGAGGTGGTAAGGGAGGGGAGCCTCGTCGCGGTCTCCTTCGTTGGCGGCAAGCGCTACACGGGTGTCGTCCACCGCGCGCGGGAAGAGGCCCCCGCCGGCATCGTCGTCAAGCCGATCGACCGGGTCATCGAGGAGGGATTCGCCTTGTCGGCGACACAGTTGCGTTTCCTGCTCTGGATGAGCGACTATTACATGGCCTGCCCCGGCGAGGTCACGCGGGCAGCCCTCCCGGTGGCCATGCGCGTGGAGAGTCGCACCTGCTTCACGCCGGGCGCTCCCGCCCCGGCGGACGAGGAGATAGACGAGGGGGAGCGCCGGGTGCTGCAAGTGATGCAACCGGGCAAATACCTCACCGTCGCCGAGATCGAAAAACTGCTCGGCGGCCGTGACCCCATCCCCGCCATCAAAACCCTGCTCGATCGTTCCCTCGTGACGATCAAAGAGGAGGTCGACGACCTCTTCAAACCCAAGCGCGAGCGCGTCGTTCGCTGGGCGCGCCCCTTCAGCGAGGAGGCGCTGCACGCCTGGCTCGATCGCCTGCCTCCCGGGCAACGCGCGCTCTTGGGTCGCTGGATCGACCACGTCACGCGCGAGCGCCTCGACTCGCTGCCGGTCGCCAGCTTCCGTCGCCTGATAGGCCCGTCGGAGGCCGCGTTAAAAGGCTTGCGCGATAAAGGCATCCTGCAAATAGTCGCCGAGGAGAGGAGCCGCGTGGAGAGCGGTGACACGACCGCGCGACCGCTCAACGTCCTCTCGAGAGAACAGCAACGAGCGCTGGAAGAGACGCGGGCGTGGTTCAACACGCGGGACGCGGTGCTGCTCCACGGGGTCACCTCCTCCGGGAAGACCGAGGTATACATGCACCTGATCCGGGAGACGCTCGACCGCGGGCGGCAGGCGCTCTACCTCCTGCCGGAGATCGCGCTCACGGTACAGATCGTCAAACGACTGCGCCGCCACTTCGGGGAGCACGTGGGGATCTATCACTCGGGGATGCCGGACGCCGCCCGCGTCGAGACGTGGCGAAAACAGAACGGCCCCGACCCCTTCCCCGTGATGCTGGGAGCGCGCTCCGCCCTTTTCTTGCCCTACCGCGACCTCGGGCTCGTGATCGTCGACGAGGAGCATGACCCCTCCTACAAGCAAACCGCCCCCGCCCCCCGCTACCACGGGCGCGCCGCCGCCGTGATGCTGGCCTCCTTCCACGGCGCCAAGGTGCTGCTCGGGTCGGCGACTCCCTCCTTCGAGAGTTACCGTCACGCGACCACCGGGAAATACGGCCTCGTCCGCCTCCTCACCCGCCACGGGGAGGTGTCGATGCCACGGGTCGTCCTCGCCGACATGGCCGACTATCGTCGCCGGCGGCTGATGGACGGCATTTTCACCCCCCCGCTCCGCGACGAGATGGCGCGCGTGCTGGGAGCCGGGGAACAGGTGATACTGTTCCAGAATCGCCGGGGCTACTCCAGTTACCTGCGGTGCGACCGTTGCGGGGAGATCCCCCGCTGCAAACGCTGTGACGTGAGCCTGACCTACTACAAACAGCAGGCGCGCCTCGTCTGCCACTACTGCGGGAGCATCCGCCCGCTCCCCCCCGCTTGCGAGGCCTGCGGGGAGGGGAACCTCGTGACGCGTACCCCCGGCACCGAACGCGTGGAGGAAGAGGTGACGCGCCTCTTCCCCGGCGCCCGCGTGGCTCGCCTGGACATGGAGGCCGTCTCCCGGGGGAGAAGCGCGCGATCGATCATCGACCGCTTCGAGGCGGGCGAGATAGACGTGCTCGTCGGCACGCAAATGGTCTCGAAGGGGCTGGATTTCGAGCGGGTAAAACTCGTGGGCGTGATCGACGCCGACGCGTTGCTCTCCATCCCCGACTTCCGCGTGGAGGAGCGCGCCTACCAGCTCCTGGTGCAGGTCAGCGGCCGCAGCGGGCGAGCGGGCGAACGGGGAACGGTCGTGATCCAGGCCCACGACGCGAGCAACAGGATCCACGAGTGGATCGCGCGCGGGGATTACGACGCTTTCTACCGCGTTTTCGCGGGCGAGCGGGAACTCTTCCGTTACCCGCCCGCCTGTCGCCTGATACGGGTCGAGTTGCGCCACGCCCGGGAGGAGACGGCCCGCCGGGCCGCCAACGCGCTGGCCGACCTCCTGCGCGAGGAGTTACAACAGCGGCTAAGCGGCCCCGCCGTCCCGGAAGTCGGCAGGATACGGGGGGAGTACCGCCTCCATCTCCTGGTCAAGACCGACGGCATCGCCTCGCTATCACGGTTGAAAACGTTCATCAAGACGAGCACCGCCGGCCTGCTATCGCGCCCCGGCTTCAAGTCCGTCAGGGTAATCTTCGACGTGGATCCGCACTAAACGCCCACCCGCCGCGATCCATCAAATCCCGCCGGGGATTCCCGCCCGGCAGGTAGAAAAAGACAAGATCGGCCAGGCAAACGCTTTTTTCAAGAGAAATGAAACCTTTTTTTGATGGATAACGTATTAGCTCATGGAATATTATAGTCTGATCAACGGGAAACGAACGATCATGGAAGTCAGTTAAACGGAAAATGAACCATAAAACGGAACACGATGGAAGAACACGGCAGGGCCCGTGCACGCGCCCCGCGAGGCATCAAGCCGGGCGACGGCGGCCCGTGGCCGCGCGTTGCCCCGCGTCATGATCCCGCGGGGGAACAACACGATGACCAGAGAAAACCTTGAACTTCAAGTTAAACTAACTTTCATCTGTCTTATTAGACACCCCCTCCCTCCCGCCGATCCGCGATGGCAACGCGGGGGAACAGGGAGGGGGATTTTTCTTGCCCCCTCCCCGCCTGGAAGCCAGGACTACCGCGCGATATTTTTCCCGGCCGGGGCTTCATCCCTCGAATTATTCCCTACCTTCGTGCCGGTAATTTGAATGAATAACATCTTAAAAAATGTAAACATGGACGAAAAACACGTGGTCACGATACCGCCCGAGGTGTTAGCGCAGGTGCAGTCCCATATTGACTTAGCCCTCGGCTTGCTTTCGCCCTACCTGTTGACGCTCACGCTGGAAGAACGGCATATCTTGCCGAAAATGGGCGACAAGACGCTGGGGTTCGTCGAAAAGGCGCTCGATTATGCACGCCACTACCCGCGGTTGTGCCCGTCGTACCTCGACATCAGCGCGTTTGGCGTTGACATGACTGACGCTACCGGGTTGCGCGCGGTGTATATCTCCGCCAAACAGTTGTCGGACGGTATCGACGACACCGTGATGGTGGCCGGGAGCGAGGCCTACCGGGCGGCGCTCGTGTTCTACAAGGCCGTGAAAGCCGCCGCCGCGCTGGATATACCCGGCGCGAAGGAGGTTTACAACGACTTGAAAGCCCGGTTCCCGTCAATCAAACGGAAAAAAGACGAGTAACGGCCGCGTGGAGCTTTTGCCTCGAACGGCAACAAACAACGATTCCCCCTGTTGGAGCAAAATTTGATTCCAACAGGGGGATTTTTTTGTTATCATGCCTCCAGCCTTGCCCCTGGCGTCACGTTCGATTCTTTTAGAACCTCGCGAGGCTCTTTTAGAACCTCACGAGGCTCTTTTAGAACCTCGCAAGGCTCTTTTAGAACCTCACGAGGCTCTTTTAGAACCTCGCGAGGCTCTTTTAGAACCTCGCAAGGCTCTTTTAGAACCTCGCAAGGCTCTTTTAGAACCTCGCAAGGCTCTTTTAGAACCTCGCAAGGCTCTTTTAGAACCTCGCAAGGCTCTTTTAGA
>JAISNC010000107.1 GCA_031276355.1 Odoribacteraceae bacterium | reverse complement strand
TCGAGTCGAACTCCTACATCATCAACCCGCTCACCGGAAACGTCCAGGCCACCTACGGCGTGCCCGTTTTCCGTGTCAACAGGTTCTGGGGCTCCGAGGACGGGACGAAGTCCCCCGCGATTACCCCGACTACCGAGTGGGAGGCCGAGGTGATCTGGCAGGATAAGGCGGGCGAGGGCCTGATCAATTTCTGCGAGTCCAACGGGACGGTCATCGACGCGGGTAAATACGCGGGCACGGGAGAAAATAATTTTTACTTCAGCCCCGCGGGGCCAGCGGCCAGCGGGAACGTGTTGATCGGGGTCAAGAGAAAGGGCGCTCCCGCCTCCGAGGGCTATCTCTGGAGCTGGCACCTGTGGCTCACGAATTACAACCCGGATGCCGCGCCGCCTTCCTGGCAGGAGGACGTTTACTCGTACCTCGTTGCCGGTGGGGCCGTGCATCGCTACGCCGGCGCGATGTGGAGCACCAGTTACCCCGATAAATTCATCATGGACCGTAACCTGGGTGCCACCAGCGCCACGCGCGCCGATGGTATGGCCAAGACCGGCGGCCTGCACTACCAGTTCGGGCGCAAGGATCCGTTCCCCGCCGCGGGCGTGCAGTTGTATAATGTCTCCGGAGCGGCGGTTACCGCTTTTACCGCTACTGCCGGCGATGGTATCGTGGTGCTTTCCGGGGCGACGGCGATCAAGACGGCGGTGCAGCATCCTTATATCTTCTACGCAGAGGGCAGCGACTGGGTGCAAAGCAACCCGTATACCGCTAACTCGTGGAATAACCCGGGATGGTATACTTCGGTGCCGAAGGCCGGCAAGAGCCTTTTCGACCCGTGTCCCCCGGGGTGGCGGTTGCCCGTGGACGGCGCGTGGGCCACGTTCTCCCTCGACAATGTCCACCCGAGCGACGACGGCTTTGCCGCCTATACCTCTATTGCCGGCTGGGAGTTCTACCTGGACAATGTCTTGAAGAACGCGAGGGCTTATCATCCGGCGACGGGCTATCGCACCCCCACCAAGAATGGTAACATGGACGGCGGGGGGTACGGCGCTTACATCTGGTCGTCCACGCCGTTAACCGGCAACAGCGTCCAAACTTGGTACTTTCTTGCTCGCGAGAGCTCCGTGGGACATAGCTACATGCCACGCTCTTACGGCAACTCCGTGCGCTGTATCCAAGAATAAAAGGGAGCGAAGCGACCGCGTCCGTTTTATTTGATTGATTGCCTACGGCCTCCAGGCCGTGCCGTGTTCTTTCCCAAATTTTCTAAGTTAAAAAATAAAATAAATTCTTAGAAGGTGCGTTTGCCCGGGATAAAGGGGCCTCGTGCGGGGCCTTTTATAAAATTGAACTATCTTCGCGCCAAAAAATAACGCATGCTAAAATTAGGGACATATAACCACTTGAAAGTGATCCGGGTCGTGGAGATCGGCATCTACTTGGACGGGGGGGAGTACTGGGGAGATATCTTGTTGCCCAACGCGAGTGCCGCGCGAGGGGTGAAGGAGAAGGCGCGGGAGGGAGACTCCCTGGAGGTGTTTATCTATTTCGATTCGGAGGATCGCGTCATCGCGACGATGGAGCGTCCGCTGGCGGTGGTGGGCGATTTCGCGGTGCTGAAAGTCGTCGGGGTGACTCCCGTGGGTGCCTTTTTAGAGTGGGGGTTGCGAAAAGACCTGCTTGTCCCCTTCCGGGAACAACGCGATAGGATGGTCGTCGGGGAGGAGTACCTGGTCTACCTCTACGTCGACAAGACGACCGACCGTATCGTGGCCTCTGCCAAGTGGGCCAAGTTCCTTGACCGCGATCCCGCTTGCTACCGGGAGGGAGACGCGGTGGAGCTAATCATCGCCCAGCGCACCGACCTGGGGTACCGGGTGATCGTCGATAACGCTCACGAGGCGCTGATCTATCACAACGAGATATTTCAACCCTTGCGCGTGGGCGAGCGAGTGACCGGGTATATCAAGTGCACGCGGGAGGACGGGAAGATCGACTGCGTCCTGCAACGTAACGACGGCTACCAGCAGATCGATCGCTTGGCCCGCGGCATCGTCGAGAAACTCGAGCAGAACGGGGGACGGTTAAAGATCTCCGACAAGAGCGCCCCGGAAGAGATCTACGCCCTGTTCGGCTGCAGCAAGAAGAACTACAAGAAGGCGGTGGGGATGTTATTCCGGCAACACGTGGTGGATATCCTGGAGAATGCGATTAAACTGGTTTAAAAATTGGCGGGTAGGCCGCCTGGCGAGGGCCTATGTCGTGAGCGCCCGCCCGCGGACGCTGCCGCTCTCCGTGGCGGGAGTGCTATTGGGCAGCCTGCTGGCGGCGGGAGAGGGGCACTTTGACGGGACGGTGTGCGCGTGGGCGGTGGTGACGACGCTGGCGTTGCAGGTGTTGGCGAACCTCGCGAACGAGGTAGGCGACCTGAAAAAGGGAACGGACAATGAACATCGCCTTGGCCCGGTACGCGGACTGCAAGGCGGGATGTTGAGTCTCCGGGAGATCACCGGGGCGATGTGGGTGGCCGGAAGCGTCGCCGTCGTCGCCGGCGTGCTCCTCGTTCGCGAGGCTTTCGGGGAGTGGCTCGACCCCCGGAGCGGGCTCTTGCTGCTCGCGGGAGGGGGGTCGATCGTGGCCGCCGTCAAGTACACCGTGGGCCGCGGGGCGTATGGTTATCGCGGGCTGGGGGATCTTTTCGTGATGATCTTTTTTGGATGGGTCAGCGTGTTGGGAAGCTATTTCGCGATGTCGGGGGCGATCCGCGTGCTTTATCTCCTCCCCGCTACCGCGGTGGGCGCTTTCTCGGTGATGGTGTTAAACCTGAATAACATGAGGGACGTCGCGAACGACGCGGCGTGTGGCAAACGCACCCTCCCGGTGATGTGGGGCATACGCCGGGCCAAGATCTATCATCTCGCCTTGGCGAGCGCCGGCGTGGCGTCGCTCCTGCTCTTGAACCTGCTCTCCCCGGCCGGCCCGCGCGACTATCTTTTTTTGATCGCCTTACCGTTATTACTCTATCACCTGCGGGAGGTGTTCCGGCGGGAGGGGCGAGCGTTGGACGGCCAACTCCGGTTACTCTCGCTTACGACCCTGCTCGTGGCGCTGCTTGCGGGACTGCGCGGCCTTTCCTGACGCGGCGTTGAACGATCTTTCCCGTTTACACGCGTTGCCGAATATATTTTCGATTCTTGTTTTTAGCGTGTGTTATTTTTGTTAATATCGCGGAAATTTATTTTCGAGTATACGGTATGACGTGATATTAAAAAACGGTATGATAGAGAGTGAAAAACGGGGTATTTATAGTTCGTTAAAGTGACTGATCCGGGGAAGAGATCGAGAGAAAAGGTATGAAAGAAGAGCTGTTATTGAAATGTTTTATTGAGACGATGCGCTTGAAGCTCGCGCCGGGCGAGAACCTGGCGACTTTCCTGATGCAGGTGTTATCCCTTGGCAAAGAGGCTATCTATCGTCGCCTGCGGGGCGAGGTACCGTTCACGTTCGAGGAGGTGGCCTTGATCGCGCAGGATCTGCATCTATCTTTGGATGAGCTTATCGGTAGGGGCGAGACGGCCTTTATCCCCTTTTATTTTGCCCGGTCGAGCCTGATTGATGAGGAGCCGCTCGCCGGGGAAAGGGGAGTGCCGGATCACACGCGGTGGTTGGACGAGGCGAAGAGATCGTGTGATCCGGGGTCGGAGGCGGGCGTGGCGTTGAACCTGCTGCCGGTCGTTTTGATGATGAACTACCCCAGCTTGTTAAAATTCCGCGTGTTCAAGTGGTTCTACCAGCGTAACGGGGGCAACGAGATAAAGCCGTATCGCGAGGTGGTCGTCCCGCGGAAATTACTTTGGTATGGCGCGGACAGTTACCTCACGTTGGCCAAGATCAGCAACATTTTCGTGATCCTCGATAAGATGGTGATCACGCACGCGATGAATGATATCCGCTCCTTTGCCATGATTGGCTTATTGTCGCGAGAGGAGGTGGAGGAGATCAAGCGAGACCTGCTCGCGTTGCTCGATGGACTGGAACGGATGGCCGCGACCGGCCAAAACAAGATGGGTAACAAGCTGGATCTTTTCCTCTCCGATATCAGTTTCGAGTCGACGTATGTCTACACGACCTCGCGGGCGGGCACCTCCTGTGGGATCGGGATATTCTCGATGAATTCGATCTATTCGCTTAATAATAACATGTTCCACGCGGTGAAGAAGTGGGTTGACTCGTTGAAACAATACTCGTTGCTGATCACCCTGTCGGGCGAGGTACAGCGGAGGCACTTTTTCAAGAAACAACGGGAGATGATCGCCTCGCTGTAACTGGTTGTCGCCGGTGGCATCTATCGTGACATAAAGCTTGATGTTCCAGGGGCTTCGCCCGGGTAAATTAAAAGTAGGGCTTTCTGTTGGTGAAATAAAATATAGGATATACCTTTGTTCGCACGCTGGAGCATAGGAGCGTGTGGAGATGTATGAATATTTTAGATAATAATATGGCACAACGAATCGGGTATATAACGCAGGTAATCGGTCCTGTCGTTGACGTTATTTTTGAAGGCGAGGAGATAGAGTTACCTCCTATTTTCCAGGCCCTGGAGATCGAGCGGGATGGCGGGGGAAAGTTGATCGTGGAGGTAGAACAGCACGTGGGCGAGAACACGGTGCGTTGCGTGGCGATGGACTCCACGGACGGGCTGTGTCGGGGGATGAAGGTGACGGATCTCGAGCGGACTTTGTCGATGCCGGTGGGCGAGCAGGTGAAGGGGCGATTGTTGAACGTGATCGGCGATGCCATCGACTACCTCGCCCCGCTGGATTATAGCGATACGCGGTCGATCCACCGGGAAGCGCCCCGGTTCGAGGATCTCTCGATCTCCGAGGAGTTCTTGTTTACCGGGATCAAGGTGATCGACCTGCTGGAGCCTTACTCGAAGGGCGGGAAGATCGGGCTGTTCGGTGGTGCCGGCGTGGGAAAGACCGTGTTGATCATGGAGATGATAAATAATATAGCGAAAGGGCATAACGGTTACTCGGTGTTCGCCGGCGTGGGAGAGCGGACGAGGGAGGGGAACGACCTGTTGCGGGAGATGATCGACTCGGGCGTGATCCGCTACGGGGAGCAGTTCCGCAAGGAGATGGACGAGGGGAAGTGGCGGATCGAGAGCGTGGACATGGAGCAGGTGAGGCAGTCGCAGGCCACTCTGGTGTTCGGCCAGATGAACGAGCCGCCGGGGGCCCGCCTCCGCGTGGGGCTGGCCGGGCTGACGGTGGCCGAGGCGTTCCGTGACTCCAGCGAGGAGGGGAAAGAGATCCTGTTTTTTATTGATAATATTTTCCGCTTCACGCAAGCGGGTTCGGAGGTTTCCGCGCTGCTGGGCCGGATGCCGTCGGCCGTGGGATACCAGCCGACGCTGGCCTCGGAGATGGGGAAGTTGCAGGAGCGGATTACCTCGACGAAGAACGGGTCGATCACGTCGATCCAGGCGATCTACGTGCCGGCGGACGACTTGACCGACCCGGCACCGGCCACCACGTTTAATTTCTTGGACGCGACTACCGTCTTGAGCCGCAAGATCGCGGAGTTGGGGATCTACCCGTCGGTGGACCCGCTGGAGTCCTCTTCCCGGATATTAGATCCCAAGATCGTGGGGGAGGAGCATTATAACACGGCCCAACGGGTGATCGAGTTGTTGCAGCACTATCACGAGTTGCAGGATATTATCGCGATCCTGGGCGTGGACGAGTTGTCGGACGCGGACAAGGTGGTGGTGGCGCGGGCCCGTCGGGCGCAGCGTTTCTTATCGCAGCCGTTCCACATGGCGGAGCAGTTCACGGGCATCCCGGGAGTGATGGTGCCGCTGCACGAGACGATCCGGGGGTTCAAGATGATCCTCGACGGGGAGATGGACGAGTACCCGGAGCAGGCGTTCATGAACGCCGGGACGATCGATGAGGTGATACGGAAGGGCAAGGAGATGCTCGCGGAGGCAGGAAAATAATTCAAGGCAAGATGTTGTTGAAGATTATATCTCCCGAACGGACGTTGCATCAAGGCGAGGTGGATAGCGTCTCCTTGCCGGGCACGTTGGGGCTTTTCATGGTGCTAAAAGATCACGCGCCGCTGGTCTCCGCGCTGACGCGGGGGAACGTGGTGTTTGTCGCGGACGGGATGGAGCACGCGGTGGCGATCGAACGGGGCGTTGTCGAGGTGAAGAATAATGCAGTGGTGGTATGTGTCAGCTAAGGTTCCAACGCGATAGCCGGGTAGCGTTTCTCGCGTTGCTGTGCCTCGTGCCGTTGATGGGGTTCGCCCGTCCGGCCGGGGAGGAAGAGGAGAAGTTCGACTTGAAGGAGGTGATATTTACCCACCTGGGGGACGAGTATAGCTGGGAGTTGCTGGGAGGAGCGGAGATACATCTGCCGGTAATCGTCCGGGATGACGCGGGCGAGTGGCATTGTTTCAGCTCGGGACGTTTAACCGACGGGAAGGAGTACGAGGGGTTTTATATCGCGCACGAGGGGAGTTACGCGCACAAGGTGGTGGGGAGAACTCTCGCTGGGGAGGAGTATCGCCCGCTTGATTTCTCCATCACGAAAAACGTGGTGGCTATCGGGATCGGCGCGCTGCTCACGGTGTGGATGGCTTTCGCGCTGGCCCGCTTTTACAAGCGTAATCGCTTTAAAGCCCCGCGTAAAGGAGTGGGCTTTATCGAGTCGCTGGTGGAGATGGTCTACCAGGAGGTCATCGTGGAGGTGCTGGAGAAGGATGCGCGGCGTTTCGCCCCTTACCTGTTGTCGCTCTTTTTCTTTATATTGCTTTCGAACGTGTTGGGGATGATGGTAGTGTTTCCCGGTGGGGCGAACGTGACGGGGAACATCTCCGTCACGCTGGTGCTGGCGCTCTGCACGTTTGTCGTGGTGAATATCTCCGGGACAAGGCACTACTGGCGCGAGATTTTCTGGCCGGAAGTGCCGATGTGGTTGAAGGTGCCGATCCCGTTGATGCCGCTCATCGAAGTGTTCGGGATGATCACGAAGCCGGTTGCCTTGATGGTACGTCTTTGCGCGAACATGCTGGGCGGTCACTTGATCGCGCTGGTGTTGGTGTCCCTGATTTTCTTGTTGGGCGCGTTGGGGGATGCCGTGATGGGAGGGACGATCGTGGTATCCATCATTTTCTCATTGTTCATGAACGTGTTGCACCTGTTGATAGCCTTTATACAGGCGTATGTCTTCATGATGCTGTCAACTATATTTATACGATTAGCGAGAGAATAGAATTAATCAGTTATATCATTTAAAATTAGAGCTATGTTAAGTATGATTTTATTAGAGGCCGGGATCAGTTTGGTGAAACTCGGAGCGGTGATCGGGGCAGGTATCGCGGTATTGGGTGCCGGAATAGGGATCGGGCGAATCGGTTCGTCGGCCATGGACGCGATCGGTCGTCAACCGGAAGCCACGAACAAGGTGCGTACAAACATGATCGTGATTGCTGCCTTGATCGAGGGGGTAGCCTTGATCGCCCTCGTGATCTGCTTCCTCGTGATATTCGCTTAAAGGGAGAATCATGTCACTGTTTACGCCGGAATTTGGATTGGTATTCTGGATGCTCGTCATCTTCTTGATCCTGCTGGGGGTGTTGGGAAAATATGCCTGGCCGGTTATTATCAAGAGCATGGAGGAGCGGGCCGCCTTTATCGATCAAGGCGTGGAGTTTACCCGGGAAGCGGAGAAGGATCGGGAACAGGCGAAGGCAGATGCCCGCGGGTTGTTGACGGATGCCCGAAAACAACAGCTGGATATCCTGCAACAGACGGAACGCACGAAACAGGAGATTATCGACAACGCGCAACAGACGGCCGCTCACGAGGCAAGGCGCATCATGGAGTCGGCCAAGTTGTCGATAGAGCAGGCAAAGACGGAGGCGGAGTTGCAATTGCGCCGACAGACCGGGTTGCTTTCGTTGCAGATCGCCGAGCAGGTGATCCGCCGGAATCTCGCCAGCGAGGAGGCTCAAATGGAGTTGATCGATCAGCTATTAAAGGAGGCAGGGGAGTGATGTTAACGTGTAGTTTCTATGGATGAAGGATTGATTTCACGACGTTATGCCAAGGCGCTGTTCCATTACGCGGGAGAGCCGGAGGTGCAACGGTTGATCTACGAGAAGATGAAGCTCTTCCAGGAGAGTGATGCCGCTCACCCGGGGTTACAGAAGGCGTTGCAAAACCCGGTGTTGCCGTCGAAAACGAAGGAAACGTTGCTGGCAACGGCGATGGGACTGTTGCCTCCCCCGGGGGCGGAGGGGCATGCCATTCTCCGCTTGATTCGGTTGGTACTTCGCAACCACAGGGAGATGTACATGAAGTCGATTGCCAGGATGTACGAAGAGGTTTACCGGACGGCCCATGATATGGCGCGGGTGAAGGTGACAACCGCCGTGGCGCTCCTGCCGGCGATGAGGGAGAAGGTGGAGGCTTTTGCCCGGAAGCGTTCCGGTAAGCGCCTGGAGTTTATCTACCGGGTAGAGCCTGCCATCGTGGGGGGAATTATCCTGGAGATCGGGGATCGCCAGTACGATGCCTCCGTGAGTCGGAAGTTGAGGGAGATACGCGTGGGGTTCCTGAAAAAGTGAGAGAACTATAGTCAGAATTTTCAAATGACAATGTCATGATAAAACCAAATGAGATATCAGATATACTGGAGAAGCAGTTGAAGGAGGCGGATGCTCAAACGTCGTTCGAGGAGGTGGGCGTGGTGATGGGCGTGGGCGACGGCATTGCGCGCGTGTTCGGGCTGGACAAGGTGCGGGCGAACGAGTTGCTGGAGTTCGAGAACGGCGTGGTGGGGGTTGCCATGAACCTGGAGCAGGACAACATCGGGGTGGTGTTGATGAATGCCGGCGACCGCGTGAAAGAGAATTTCACGGTGAGGCGGACGAGGGAGATGGCCTCGATCAACGTGGGCGAGGGATTGCTGGGCCGGGTGGTGAACACGCTGGGAGAACCCATTGACGGGGATGGTCCCATTCGCGGCGAGCTGGTACGGTTGCCGTTGGAGCGGAAAGCCCCGGGGGTCATTTACCGTCAACCGGTGAAGGAGCCTTTGCAGACGGGGCTGAAGGCGGTGGATTCGATGGTGCCCATCGGGCGAGGCCAGCGGGAGTTGATCATCGGCGACCGGCAAACGGGGAAGACTTCCATCGCCTTGGACACGATCCTGAACCAGCGTAAGAATTACGACCAGGGCGATCCGGTGTACTGTATTTACGTGGCTATCGGGCAGAAGGCCTCTTCCGTGGCCATGTTGGTGAATGTTTTACGGGAAGGCAAGGCGCTGGATTATACCGTGGTGGTGGCGGCGAATGCCTCCGACTCTGCCGCGATGCGTTATTACGCTCCTTTCGCGGGGGCCACGATCGGGGAGTTCTTCCGGGATAGCGGGAGGCACGCGCTCGTGGTGTACGACGACCTGTCGAAACAGGCCGTGGCGTACCGGGAGATCTCTCTTATCTTGCGCCGTCCATCGGGACGCGAGGCCTATCCGGGGGATATCTTCTACCTGCACTCTCGCTTGCTGGAGCGGGCGGCCCGGATCATCTCCAACGACGAGGTGGCCGCCACGATGAATGACCTTCCCGATCCGCTGAAGCCGGTGGTGAAGGGGGGCGGATCGCTGACGGCGTTGCCGATCATCGAGACCCAGGCGGGTGACGTGTCGGCCTATATCCCGACAAACGTGATCTCTATCACCGACGGGCAGATATTTTTGGATACGGCCTTGTTCAACGAGGGGATGCGCCCGGCTATTAACGTCGGGGTATCGGTCTCTCGCGTCGGGGGAAACGCCCAGATCAAATCCATGAAGAAGATCGCGGGGACGTTAAAAATAGACCAGGCCCAGTACCGGGAGTTGGAGGCCTTCTCCAAGTTCGGCGGGGACATGGATACCGTGACGTCGATGGTGATTGACAAGGGGCGGAAGAACGCCCGCTTGCTGGTGCAACCGCAACACGCGCCGATGGCCGTGGAAGAGGAGGTGGCCGTGATTTATTGCGGCACGCAAGGATTGCTAAAAAAGGTGCCCCTCAAACACGTGCCCGCGTTTGAAGTCGCTTTCTTAGAGATATTGCGGGTGCGCTACCGGCAAGAGGTGCTGGAAAAACTCCGGCAAGGGATATTGGACAAAGCCGTTTCCACTTTGCTGGAAGAGGTGGCGGCGGAGGTGGCGCAACGCTTTGTCTGAACGTGTAAACATTAAAATGATAGAGCCGTGTCAACATCACGAGAATTAAAACGAAGGATAGGTTCCGTCAACTCCTCGCAGAAGATTACCGGGGCCATGAAGATGATCGCCTCGGCGAGATTGCGCAGGGTGGAGACGGCTTTGCACCATACCCGGCCTTACTTGGAGGAGTTGCAACGGATCTTGCAGCGGGTGGCAGTACAAGAGCGCGAGTACCTCTCCCCGCTGGCGGTGGAACGGGAAGCCCGTCGTGTCGTGCTGGTCGTGTTCGGGTCGGACGACGGGTTGTGCGGGTCGTTTAACGTGATGTTATATAAAAAAATGGTGGAGGCGCGGAGCGCATACGCGGGGGCAGAGTCCGTGAAGGTCTATCCCATCGGGCGAAAGATACAGGCGGAGATGCGGAAAAACAGTACCGTGGAGATCATGCCGCTGCCAGAGGCAATCCAACAAAAAGATTACGCGACGGGCATGTTAACGCTTGCCGACGACCTGATTGGTCAGTTCCTGCATGGGGAGATCGACCGGGTAGAGATCATCTATGCCCATTTCAAGAGCATCGGCACGCAAGTGATGACTCGTTTGCCCTTCTTGCCCTGGAAAGGAGCGCTTATGAACGAGCCTGCTCCCTCTGAACGTGGCGGTGAATACATTTACGAGCCGGATCAAGAGGCGATTATCGAGATGCTTTACCCGTTGGTGTTGCGTGCTACTCTTTTTCGAACCCTGCTGGAGAATCAAGTGTCGGAGCAAGCCGCCCGGATACTCTCCATGCAGATGGCCAATGACAATGCCACGAAGTTGTTGAAGAGCTTGCAACTGGAGTATAACAAATTGCGCCAACAGAATATCACGGCGGAACTGCTGGATATCGTGGGCGGAACCATCGAATAGTTCCCGGGGCCGGGAGGTCTCGTGGAATACATTGTATACCAAATAAATAAAACAAGATGATTACAAAAAACCAATTTGTGAGCTTGGCTTACGAATTACGGGATTTGAATAACGAGTTGATAGAAGAAACGGACGAGGATAGCCCGCTGGAGTTTATTTGCGGGCATGGCCAGACGCTGGACTATTTCGAGATGAACTTGTTGGGGTTAAACGCGGGCGATCTCTTTGACTTCAAGATCCCTGCCGCCCAAGCTTACGGGGAGGTGCGCGAGGAGATGATCGTGGAGTTACCGAAGGAGGTATTTCACGAGGTGCAGGAAGAGGATTTAGTGGTGGGTAGCGTGCTGCCCATGCGGGATAGCCTGGGGCGCCACCTGCAGGGGGTCATCAAGGAGATGGGTGACGACCACGTGACGATCGATTTCAACCATCGCTTGTCGGGTATCGACCTCCATTTCAAGGGAAAAGTATTAGAAACGCGCCTGGCTACCGTCAAGGAGCTGGAGCAGTTGCACTCCTCCAAGTGTGGAGGGTGTCACTCGTGCGGGAGCGACTCCGGTTGTTGCCATTGATCAAGCGTTTATGGCCGGGAACACGATAGGCAGGATCTACACGTTGCGCTCGTTCGGGGAGTCGCACGGGAAGGCAATCGGGGGCGTGATCGACGGTTGCCCCGCGGGATTGACCTTGTCGGAAGAGGCGATCCGGCGAGAGTTGGATCGCCGTCGCCCGGGAGCGTCACCGCTCACTTCACCGAGGCGAGAAGCGGATCAGGTAGAGATACTCTCCGGTCTCTTCCAGGGAGTAACGACAGGAATGCCGATCGGGTTTCTGGTATACAATCACGACGCGCGCAGCGAGGCGTATGACGCGTTGAAAGAGCTTTTCCGGCCCTCTCACGCCGACTACACGTGGCAGATGAAGTATGGCATCCGGGATCACCGGGGAGGGGGGCGTGCCTCGGCGCGGGAGCATATCGCCCGGGTGGTGGCGGGGGCTATTGCCAAGCAATACCTCTCCCGGCAAGGAGTAGCCGTGCACGCCTATACTTCGCGAGTAGGTTCCGTGCAGTTGGAACCGGAATACGCGCCATGGGAACTACCTTGTCGTGAGGATAGCCTGATCGGGTGCCCCGACCGGGAGAAGGAGAGCGAGATGGTGGAACTCATTCGTGCAGTACGCCGGGCGGAGGACTCTATCGGTGGGGTGGTCACTTGTGTGATCCGGGGTGTACCACCGGGCGTGGGCGAGCCGGTGTTTGATCGTTTTCAGGCCCGGTTGGCACACTACATGATGAGTATCAACGCGGCCAAAGGGTTTGAATACGGTGAAGGCTTCCGGGCTGCCACGATGAAGGGGAGCGAGCACAACGATGCCTTTCGGCCATCCTCGGGTGGCGTGACTACCTTGACGAATCACTCCGGGGGGATACAAGGCGGCGTTACTACCGGGGACGAGATCTATTTCCGGGTGGCCTTTAAGCCGATCCCGACCATCGGCTTGCCCCAGCAGAGCGTGACGACCAGCGGGGAAGAGATCGAGCTAAGGGCCTCGGGCCGCCACGACCCGTGCGTGATTCCCCGCGTGTTGCCGGTGGTGGAGGCGATGGCGGCCATGCTGACGTTGGATATGATGCTGGAAGGGGGCTACTACCCGTTGAAGATAAACGAGAAATGATTTGTAGGAAAATATAAAAATGACTATATTCGCGCACTAAAAAAAAGAGTTATGGCAGCTATTAAACAATTAAAGAAGGAAGTAGATATTTTAATTAACAATGTGCTTGCGGATTGTGAGGCTTGTTTGGATCGCTCGAAGGATAAAGAGGCGGAAATCTCCGAACTGGAGTTGTCGGTACTTCGATTCGAGCAGGAGATAAGGTCGAAGATCAACGGGCACAAGAAAATCACCTCTCCCAAGGAGAAACGGGAGTACTTTAAACAGTTGATCGAGGAGTTAAACAGCACGGTGAAAGGGCAATTCACTCGTTTAAGCGAGATCGTCCAGAAGTAAACGTACAACTTGAGGATCAAAGATGGGAGAAAGTTATACGTGATTTTCTCTCATTTTTTATATCCGATACCGTGTCTCGGCGTGTATGAAAAGAGAGTTTATCCTCCCCGATATCGGGAGCGTGAAAGCCCGAAGGGGAGATCATATCAAGGTTTTGTCCATTCGAATGGCTGCCGGCCGCGGGATATGGGTAAACATTCCTGGTGGGGTCAGCGACCGGGAAGCGGAGGCCTTTCTGCTCTCTAAGCGAGCGTGGCTGATACAGCACAAGGAGGAGTTGAAAGAATACGAGGAGAAAACCGGTGTCGGCCTGGGGATCAATACCGAGGTGAAGACCAAATTCCACGTGTTGAAGGTGCTCGCTACCGCTTCAGAGAGGCCCTCCTGCCAGCAAAAAGGAAATGAACTGGTGTTATTTATCCCGGAAAAAGTGGCTTACGAACGGGCCGCTCCCTTCGTGGAGAATATCTTGATAGAGATTTACAGGGACGAATGTAATTTTTACCTGCCGAAGAGGGTAGCCAAGTTGGCGCGCGCGTGCGGTTTCACCTACCGCCACCTGTCGTTTCGGAACAACCTGTCGAACTGGGGGAGTTGTTCGATGGAGAACAACATCAGTTTAAACGTCAAGTTGATGAAGTTACCGGATGCGTTGATTGATTACGTGATCTTGCACGAGTTGTGCCACACGGTAGAGAAAAATCACTCCGCCCGTTTTTGGGCGTTGATGCAGCGCGTCTGCCCGAGGTATGCCGAACTACGCGCGCAATTAAAAACATACAACACCCGAATTTAACAACTTAGGAAATTCATCGCGACATGCAAGAAAAGAGCAAGGAGATACGGGAGCTATTGGCGCACGTCACCTATCCCGGCACATCGGAAAATATCATCGCCCTCGACATGGTACAACAGGTAAAGGTTGATGGGCACCTCGTTTCGTTTCGCCTTATCTTTCAACACGCAAGCGATCCGTTTGCCCCGGCCTTGAAAAAGAGGTGCGAGTCCCTCCTCTCGGAACACGGTTACACGGCCGTCATCGAGCCACTTTTCGTCCACGACCTGGAGCGTCCGCTCTCGTTGGAGCGCGTCCACCATATCATTGCCATCTCCTCCGGGAAGGGGGGGGTGGGGAAATCCACCGTGGCCTCCAACCTGGCGATCGCCTTGGTTCAGTCGGGCTATCAGGTGGGATTGATAGATGCTGACATCTTTGGTCCATCCATTCCCAAGATGTTCGATGCGGAAGGAGCACGGCCGTACATGGTGGATGTCGATGGACACCAGCGCATCGAACCGGTAGAGCGTTACGGGGTCAAGCTACTCTCGGTCGGTTTCTTCGTGGAGCCGGATGCCGCCACGGTCTGGCGCGGCCCGATGGCTTCCAGCGCCTTAAAACAGATGCTGGAGGCGGGAAACTGGGGCGAGCTGGACTACCTGCTGATCGATCTTCCCCCGGGCACGAGCGATATTCATCTGACGTTAGTGCAGTCGGTAGCCTTGACCGGGGCAATCGTGGTCAGTACCCCGCAACAAGTGGCGTTAGCCGATGCCGTGAAGGGGATCAACATGTTCCGGTCGCCGGGCATTGGCGTTCCCGTGCTGGGGATCGTGGAAAACATGGCCTGGTTTACCCCGGAAGAGCTACCGGAAAATCGTTATTATCTCTTTGGAAAAGAGGGAGCCAAACAATTGGCCCTGGCGAGCAACCTGCCGTTGTTGGGCCAGATCCCCATCGTGCAGGGCATCATGGAAGGGGGAGAGAGCGGTCGACCGGTACTCCTCGACGGGGGCATTGCCGCTACCGCTTTCCGGGAGCTGGCCCGGCAGGTCATTGCCGCCGCCGCCTCGTCCCCGGGAGCGGGGCAACGGGTAAAAATTACCCGGAAATAAGGACAGGCCCTGGCTTCCGCGTCACCGGGAACTGTCTCAAAAGCACGCAGATGACGCAGATCGGATAGATTTCCGCAGATTTCAGCAGGCACTCGATCCCTATTTGCTATTGATTATTAACGTAATAAAAATCTGCGTTATCCGCATACTGAAAGCTTTTGAGACAGCCCTGAGATAACGCCCGAAAGTTGACTTTTGAGACAGCCTTTTTTTGTTCGCGATAACGTTCAAATATAGGGGCGAAAAATCTTTCGCCCCCGCGTCGGTCTCGCCGTTCCCCGTCTCTTCCAGTATCAAAATTTCCATTTATAGTCATGATAAACAGCCGCATGTCCGATAAAAGCGGGGCTGGCAAAAAAAATGACTGATTTTGTATCTTGTATTATTACTTTTCATACTTTTGTAGCAGAAAATTGCGTGTCGATGATTCGCTGGCGGGCGATGCCCACCGGGGAATGATAAACGAGACGAAAAAATAATAAACTATAAACACAAGAACAGCATGAACACGTCACGAATTTGTTCTCTTGCGCTGGCGGCCCTCGCGGCCTTGTCGTGCGCGGACGAGCCGGTGGGATCCACCGGCAACGAGGGCCGCGAGGCCACGATCGCCCTCTCTCTCACCGCGGTGCCCGAGGAGGCCCCCGGCCTGGCCGGCTCGCGGGCCTTGCCCGACCCGCTGGA
>JAISNC010000076.1 GCA_031276355.1 Odoribacteraceae bacterium | reverse complement strand
GCCCTTGCTGGTAACGTGCCCAACGCCGCTAACTATCCAGGTGACTACAAGAGCGGTCAAGATCAAGCTGGCTGGGAGTTCTACATGTCCGGTTCCAGCGGCGAAACGGCCTTCTATCCAGCATCGGGCTATCGCTACGTCATCACGGGCGCCATGAATGTCGAGCGGGGCAACGGTTGCAGTTGGTCGTCCACGCCGTACAGCACGAACGGTCGTTACTTGGGCTTCGGCGTGACCTTCGTGCTCCCGCAGAATACCGCTAATCGCGGTGGCGGCTATCCCGTGCGCTGTATCCAAGAATAAAGGGAGCGGAGGGGGTGTGTCAAAATTGTCACATCCTCTTTATTAGACACAAAGTTCGTAAGTTCAATTAGTAAATGGCCTATAGATGGATTCTAATGCAACGATATGAAAAGAGAATGTATCGTTTTGAGACACCCTCATCGTTCCTGAACAATCTATCGCAACTATCATGGTAATGAATTGGTTTTGTTGGTTAAACGCTTGTTTTAATCATGCAAAACTTTAATCATTAATATGTTATATACAGCTATATAAAGGCGGAGGTTCTCTTAAAAATCGGCGTTCGTCATCGTGATCCGCATGCCCCGTCATCGCGATCCGCGCAGCAGGAGGCAATCCAGAAACCAGTAAATCACTGGATTTTATCAAGCTACGCCTCGTAATGATGTCCATTCGAGACTTTCGAGAGAGTCTCAGTTAAGTAGAATAGAGCAATTTATACTATCTCGTATGCCGTCAAGTAGCGTTCAAAATTGTCCCGTCTGTGATGCGCTAAACCCGGTCAAGCATGGCAACCCGGTGGAACCCGTTGCCCCGCGTTTGCATCCCGATGGCACATCCGCGCGTAACACGCGTACAGGTGGGAGACGTATTGCCGGATATTGTATTGCTCCCTGACACGCGTAGCGGCAACGGCTGCCCGCTCCCGGTATAGATCCGGTTGCGTGATGAAGTGGAGGAAATGACGTAGCAGATCTTCCTCATCTCCTGTCTTGTAGAGTACGGCTAAGGTACCGTTATCCGTTACCTCTTGCATCACCTCCCAATCGTTAACAAAGACAGGAACAGCGGCGGCGATCGCCTCGACCACGGCGATGCCGAACGTGTCGTGGTGTGAAGCGTACACGAAGGCATCTAAGCGGGAGAGTAGCGCGGGTACGTCATCCCGCACGCCCAAGAACGAAACCTCGTTCGAGAGGCCGTTCTCTTGGCAATAACGCAGGCACGCTTCTCCCTCGGGGGTGTCGGCATTTCCTACGAAAAAGAGATGAAACGCGTGGCCGGCAGCTTTTAACTGCACGAGAAAGCGGCAGACCGTCATTTGGTCGCGTACCGGTACAAAACTCCCGACCATCCCCAGCAACCACGTGCCCGGTCGTGCGTACTCCTCCACGCCCTCGACCGGGCAAGTCGCTCCGGCGCCTCGCTCGATCTTGGCAAAGTGAATCCCGTTGTAGACCACCACCTGCCGTTCAGGGGCCCGTAGGCGATACTTCTTCGCGTAATACCCTCGTTGCGTCTCGCTCACGAAGATGTTCAAGCGTGCTCGTCTCAACATCCATCGCATGATCCGGTGTCCCTTGCGTGTCTGGTTGAAATCGTAACCGTGCAGTGTCTCCACGACCTTCACCCGGGTAGCGAGACACGCGAGCCAGGCATACGCGGCCTCGAGAGGATGCTGGGCGTGAACAATATCGACTTTCTCCTGCCGGAGCAGTCGCCGCAATCGCCACAGGAAAAGGATATCCAGCCCTTTCCGGGGAGTCAGTCGTACCAACTTCGTCCTCTTGCCCGTCTCCCCCCTCCCGGCGGCTTCGTTTTTGAATAGCCCGGCCATATTCCCCTCTTCCCGGTAGATGACCAGCATCTCGTAAGGGGCCTCGCCGGCTTGCCGGAGCAGATCAAGCAGCAGTGTCTCCATCCCGCCTCGCTTTAAAGCCCCCAGGAAGTAGGCTACCTTTATCTTCTTATCATCGTGCATAATATGGTATTAATCTCTCTTTATGAAAAAATAGTGCAAGATGCGCTGCATCAGGCGGTCGATCTCTTCCGAAAGATGGAAGAAATAGAGTGCCCCCCCCCCCGTAACGCCTAATATGGCTGTCCGGTATATCCCGTCCGCCCAGGGGCTTTCGGCGACGGGAAGTAGGCTGTTCAACCCGAACAGCCCGACGAGCAACAACAAGAAAACCAGCGACTCCCGTGTATAAGGATTCCCCTTTATCTTGGCTAACACCAACCACTGCTGTGCCGCGTACGTAATAATCACCGCGCATAGCGTGGCCATTGCCGCCCCCGTGATCCCGAAACGGGGAATTAACAAGTAATTAGAGAGCATCGTGACCCCGAACACAAAGAGCGTGAGATAGAGCGCCCAGCGGTAATACCGGGAGAAGCTAAGCAGCGAGTACCCGAAGCCCAGGAAGAGTATGATCAGACGCGAGAATCCGATATAAAACACGACCCATTTTCCCGCCCGGAAATCGTCGCCGTTAGGAATGAGATGATACGCGTTATCAATGTTCGCCCACAGCAGTAAGAAAATAAATCCCCCCGCGATCAACTGGTGAAGTGCCACTTTTTTATACAGGGCGTTGGCGCGAACGAAATCCCCTGCCTGCAGGGCCTCCGCGGCGATGGGGGTGGAGATCGCGGTGATCGAGCGGGAAGGCAATTCGATGATCGCGGCCATGAAAAAGGCGATCGTGTAGATACCGCCACTCGCGAGGCCAAGCATACCACTTACCATGAAGAGATCCAGTCGTGACGCGATCCCGTTGCCCACGATGCCGATCATCAGGAAGGCGGTATACTTGAAGAAATCCTTTCGCACGGGAAGAGAAACGGACGAGTAATCATGCCGTAACGAAATCGAGGTGATCCGGGAGAGATACCAGAAATTAAGCGCCATTGCCACGCCGTAGGTCAGCACGTAACCGGCCACGAAGCCCGTCAGGCCGATCAGGCGAAACCCGTAGAGCAGGTAGACGGTCACGATCAGTACCCGTATGACGACCTCCCGGATAAAGCGAGGGATAACGATGCGCATCAGCAGGTTGGCATAGACCTCGAACACCCCGAGGTACACTAAGAACAACATCAGGGGAACGAGCCAGTCGATGTACTCCACGAATAGCGATGAACGAGCTTGGAAATAGCCGGCAATGAGTTCTTTGCAGAGAAAATAAAGGGGAACCACGACCAGCGAACCGATCAACGGGATGATCATCAAGTAAAAGAAAAAACCGTTGTGCAACTCCCCTTGATTCTTAAAACGGGGAAAGAAACGGATGGCGGAAGAGGTGATCCCTACCTGCGCGAGGCAAGCGAGCAACGTGGCGGCCTCGAACAGCACCCGTGTCAGCCCGATCTCCTCGTCGGTCAACCAGCGCGTGGCGACGATCACCGTGGTTAGAAACCCGATAAACGTCCCCACGTAATTCACGACCGTGCTTTTGATACTTTGACGAACAATTATTCCCATGGATTCATACTCGGCGCCAAAAATAGAATTAATTTTTTACTTTTGCCGGATAATATAGACGTTAAACATGAAAATAGCATGAAGAAGATAACCTTAAAGCCGTTGTACCCCTACCTGATCGTCTTGGGATTATTCGTTAGCATCTCCTACGCTTACTTCCCCTCCCTGTTTGAAGGGAAGATCGTGCACCAGTCCGACATCTCCTCGTGGCGGGCCGCCTCCAACGAGTTGCTGCGCCATGAGCAAGAGACCGGCGAGCCCTCTCTCTGGACCAACTCCATGTTCGGCGGGATGCCCTCTACGATGATCTACACCCGCTACGCGGGCAACCTCCTCGAGGAGGTGTATCGTGCCCTTTTCTTGGGCCCGCGGCCGGCCAGTTACCTGATCTTGGCCTTTGTGGGGTTCTTTCTGCTGCTGTTATCGTTCAAGGTCGATATCAAGTTAGCCGTCGCGGGGGCCTTCGCGTTTGGCTTTTGTGCCTACAACTTCCAGATCCTGTTGGTGGGGCACAATGCCAAGATGATCGCGATAGCCCTTATGCCGATGGTGCTGGCGGCGATGGTATACGCTTTCCGGGGCAACCGCTGGCTCGGTGCCGCGCTTTTCGGCATTGCCCTCTCGTTTGAAATATTGGCCAACCACCCGCAGATCACCTACTACTTAGTCTTCGTGACCCTCTTTTACGGGATGGCGGAGCTGTTCCGCGCGTGGAAGGAGAAGATGTTGCCCGCCTTTCTCAAAACCGTGGGGCTACTGGTTGTGGCGGCAGGGTTGGCGGCGGGCGCTAACGTCAACCGCCTTTGGCCTACCTGGGAGTACGGGCAGCAGACCATGCGCGGCGGCTCCGAGTTAGTCGAGGAGCCGGGCGGGCAGGGGAAGAGCGGCGGGCTTGAAAAAGCGTACGCCTCCTCCTGGAGTTATGGTATTGCCGAAACATTTAATCTGCTGATCCCCAACTTCCGGGGTGGAGTCTCCGAACCTTTTGATCAAACCTCGAGAACCGTCCAGGCCCTCGCCCGCTCGAACGACCCTTCTGCCGAGCGCGTCTACCGCCAACTGCGCGTCTACTGGGGCCCACAAGCTTTCACGGCTGGACCCATGTACATGGGGGCCGTCGCCGTTTTCCTCTTCCTGTTGGGCCTCCTGCTGGTACGCGGCCCGATGAAATGGTGGATCGCGGGAGTCTCCTTGCTGGCTCTTACCCTGGGGTGGGGACGGCATTTCTTCTTCTCCGATCTCTTCCACGACTACATGCCCCTCTACAATAAGTTCCGGGTGCCCTCCATGATCCTCGTTGTTCTCCAGCTCACCCTCCCGCTGTTGGGTTTCTACGCGCTGAACGCCCTCTTCCGGCAGCAGTTCCGACGACAGGAGGCGCTGAAAGCCTTGAAGATCGGGACGGGGATCGCGGCGGGCGTGTGTCTGCTCTTCGCGTTGTTCCCGGGGTGTGCCGGTACCCCCCTTGCCGCCGGTGAGGAGCAGTTCCCGGCCTTCCTCCGGGAGGCGCTCGAGGCGGACCGCCAGGCACTGTTACGGGCCGACGCGTTTCGTTCCCTGGCTTACATCCTGCTCGCCGGGGGTGTCGTGTGGATGGCCGTCGTCGGGAAGATGACGACGGCGGTGGCCTCGACGGCGATCGCCGCGCTGGTGGTCGTTGACATGTGGACGATTGACAAGCGTTACTTGAATGCCGATCATTTCGTGAGCAACCGCGAGTTCAATAACCAGTTCCAGCCGCGGCCCGTGGACAAGGCCATCCTGCAGGACAAGTCGCTTGATTACCGCGTGCTGGACCTCACTATCGATCCCTTCAACGATGCCCATGCCAGCTATCACCACAAGACCATCGGGGGGTATAGCGCTGCCAAGTTGCAACGTTACCAGGAGATGATCGACCACTTCATTCGTCCCGAGGTGCAGGCCTTTACGCGGGAGTTGAGCGAGAGCCGTTCCCTCGACGATGCCGGGGAGAGCCTTGCACGTCTGAAGGTGTTGAACATGCTGAACACGAAATACGTCATCCTGGATCCCAACGGCGCACCGCTGGAAAACCGTTCGGCCTTTGGCAACGCCTGGTTCGTGCGGGAGTACGAGATCGTGAAGAGCGCCCGCGAGGAGCTTGATGGGTTACAGCGCGTTGACCCTGCCGCGACGGCCATCGTCCGTGATCGCTTTGCGCCGCAACTCGAGGGACGGGAGTTCCGTTTCGACGAGAACGCCTCCATCCGTTTGACGAAGTACGCTCCCGATAGCTTGGTATACGTCTCTTCAGCCGCCTCCGAGCAGCTGGCCCTCTTCAGCGAGGTCTACTACCCCCACGGCTGGCAGGTGACCGTCGACGGGCAACCGGCCGACCACTTCCGGGCCAATTACATCCTGCGCGGGATGGTTGTCCCCCCCGGGGAGCACGTCGTCGTGTTCCGCTTCGATCCTCCCTCGTACCGTGCCGGGGCCAAGATATCCGGGATCTGTTCGGGCGCGTTGCTCCTGCTGCTCTTAGTGATCGTGCTGCTGCACGGGACGAGATGGTATAAGCGCTCTCTTGCCTCCGGGAAGGCGATTAACGTCTCGTTGGATAAGGTATAAATAGAATCGTAACCTTCTATAAATAGTGCTATCGGCCGTGCGATTCAGGTGGTGCGGTATTACTTTTGCCTACGTGTGTCACTAACTAAAATAGTTATCATGAAAAACGGATGGGTGTATGTATCTCTCGCTTTGCTCGCGTGCGCGTGCCATCGCGTGAATGACCTGAGTGATGAGGCATTCGTGGAGCATTTTACCGTTACCTCCCTGCAGCCCGAGGATGCGCGTCTCGGCGAGGTGTTCATCGAGCCGGGAAAGATCCGCGTGGAGTTGCTGCCGCGTGAGGGGCTTTTCCCCGTAACCTTTCGGGTAACGGCGAAAGTCAGCCCTACCACTGACGACGTGCTCAACTTCCCCGGGGAGTTCCGTTTCGAGACGAGTAACGCCGTCGAAACGTTTCACCTGATCGCCGCGAGCGGCGTGCCGCACGCGTACGAGGTATCCCTCAAACCCTTAGACACGGGGGCCGACATCCTTGACGTCACCCTCCCGTCGGGGGAAAACGCCACCGTCGCGGTCGACCCGTGGCAGGGGACGGTGTCGATCTCCGCCGATCACCCCCATTTTCCCTATACGATTACGCCGACAATCACCCTCTCCCCCGGTGCCACCGCCTCCTCGCGCGATACCTCTATCACCTTCACGCACGTGGACGAGGTGAAATACCTTACGGTTAGCGCCGGCGACGAATCGACAACCCGGTCGTGGAAATTCTCCATCGAGGGTGCCGTCCAGTTGCCCAACGCCGACTTTGAACAGTGGACGGGCACGGGGACAAGTATAAATATCAACCCCACGCCTGGAAAGGTCTGGGGCACGGCCAATAACTACATCATCCAGGGCACGACCCCCGTGGAACACGCCGGGGGGATGGCCGCCGAGATGACTACCAAGATCCAAACCGTACCCCTCCTTGGCCACAAGCTCATTGCCGCCGGGACGCTCTACACGGGCTATTTTACCTTGGGCTTTAATTTTGAAAACCCGCGCTCGATGACCTTCTTTGGCGTACCCCATACGCGGGCCATCGCCTCCGTTGCCTTCGACGTGCAGTACGTCGCGGGGCCGCAGATGCAGCAGTCGGTGAAGAGCGGGACGAAGTACGTCGTCGAGGCGATCCCCGGTGTCGATCAAGGGGAGGCCTGGGTGGAGGTGCTTCACTGGAACGGGAGCGGGAAGTTGGAATACCACGGTACGCCCGTGGCCGGCCTCACCGTCCTGGGACGCGGGAGTGTTCTCCTGGACGGCGCGGACGAGTCGCTTCGCACGTGGAAAAATATCGTGATGCCCGTCACCTATACCGACGAGACGCTTGCCCCCACGCACCTCGTCATCGTCTTCTCTTCGAGTCGGGAGGGCGATCGCTTCAAGGGGGCTGATGGCAGCAAACTGACCGTGGATAACGTGATATTACTTTACTAAAAGAGAAGATCATGACAAAAACAGGATACGCGCTTCTCGCCTCTCTCTTCGTTGGGAGCGTGCCCGGGGCGGCACAACCCCTCGTGAACGCCGTTACTCCCCTCGTTACGGTGGGGTTGCAGGTAGGCACCGACATCGGAGGGGCTATTCCCTTTCCCCTCAAATACCTGCCTGCCATCTATAATCCCTATCCCCACCTGAACCTCTCGCTGGGCGGGACGGTGGGCACGGCGATCGTTCGCTCGTGGAGCCTCTACGCGGGTGTCGTTTACAAGACGATCAGCATCAACGCTGATGCCCGCGTGAAAAACCAGAAGTTCCAGGACAAGGAGAGCGTCCAGTACTTCACCGGTTCTGCCTACATGCAACAGCGTTTCACGCTTCTCGAGATGCCCCTCTATGCCATGTACCATTTCGATAACGGTCACGACCGCGTGCTGGGTGGCCTCTACTACGCCCGGACGCTGGAGGGGATCTTTCACATCGAGCCGCGCAAGGGATTTATCGCCTCCCGCCCCGACACGTTTGAGGCGGAGATACCCGCCGACATGGAGGTGATGCGTTTCGACAGTTCACTGGATACGTGGAATGCCGGCCTGCTCGTGGGCTACGAGCGGCAACTCTTCACCCGCGTGTGCATAGGGCTTCGTGTCTCGTGTGGCTTCAAGGATATTTTCAAGCGACACAACGCCTATTTCGATTACAGCATGTTGCATGCCCGCGGTAGCGTCGTGTTGAGCTACGATCTCGCCCATTTTCCTTTGAAGGCGTGCCGCGTTCGTTAGGGCTTGTTCGCCGGGGCATCCGACCATTTGTACAGGATATCGCCTCGCCGTAGCAGCGCCCCGGAGGGCATGGAGAAGAGACTCCCCTTCTCTACCCGCTCCACGGGTTCTACATCCAATCGCAACTCGCGGATATCCATCTCCTCGGCACCCGTCGTCGGGCCGGTGAACAGTATCCTGTCGCCCACGCGTAGCTCGCCCGCCTCGAGGCGGCACTCCACGACCTGCAACCGCTTGTAGTAGTTTGTCACGCGGCCGATGCGCTCTTTTCGCCGCGTGGCCTGCGATCCGTACACCTCGCTCCACTCCCCCAGCGGCTGCCCCAGGTAGTACCCGTCCCAGAAGCCGCGATGGAAGACCGTCGCCAGCCGCTGCCGCCAGCCCGCGATCTTCTCTGCCGTGTAGCTCCCCTCGGCGACCGCGCGGAGGGCCTCGCCGTAGCACGCGCACGTCGTCCGGACGTACTCCGCCGGCCGTGCTCGGCCCTCGATCTTGAACACGCGGATGCCGGCATCCGCCAGCTTGTTGAGAAACCCGATCGTGCAGAGATCCTTGGGCGACATGATATACTGCCCGTCGACCTCCAGTTCCAGGTCGCTTTCCGTATCCTTCACCGTGTAGGAGCGGCGGCACGGTTGCAAGCATCGCCCGCGGTTCGCCGATGCGTCTAACGCGTGGAGGCTCAGGTAACACTTTCCCGAGACGGCCATGCACAGTGCCCCGTGCGCGAACATCTCTAAGCGCACCCGCTCGCCTCCCGGCCCGCGGATCTCTTCCGCTATCACCCGGCGGTGGATCTCGGCCACCTGCTCCAGCGTCAACTCCCGCGCCAGCACCGCCACGTCGGCGTACCGGGCAAAGAAGCGCAACGTCTCCACGTTCGTGATGTTACACTGCGTGCTGGCGTGCACTTCCACTCCCACTTCACGGGCATACAGGATCGCGGCCATGTCCGAGGCGATGATCGCCGTCACGCCGGCCGCGTGTGCCCGGTCGATGACGCGTTGCATTTTTTCCAGCTCGTGCTGGTAGACGACGGTATTTACCGTTAGGTAGCTCTTCACGCCCCGATCCCGGCAGGCGCGGGCGATCTCCGCCAGGTCGCCCGACGTGAAGTTGGCCGACGCGCGCGCGCGCATGTTCAACTCCTCTACGCCGAAGTAAACGGCATCTGCCCCCGCCTGGAACGCCGCCACCAGCGACTCGCGCGACCCAACGGGGGCCATCAGCTCGAAATCTTCTCTTTTCATGGGTATCGTTTTACGCGGCAAAAATAGCTATTTTAAAGCGTAGGCGGCGACTGTACCAACATTTTAGTCGCCCCGATAAACCTTACAGAGAATGGGGCTCTCTCTTGACGGGGATGTAGACTTTGTCCCCCTCGCGCGGGCGATCTAAATTGATACCGGGCGTGCGGCGGCGAATCTCTTGCTTGCATGTCTTCTCGTCCGTGTGACCGCATTGCTTGGCAAACTCCCAGATGTTTTGCCAGCCTTTGCCGGTGGGCACGGGGTATTCCACGCACGGGGTTCCATTCACGACTACTCGCCGGTAACGTCTTTCGTTGATCGTGATGGAGTCTGGTGAGATGAGCGGTACTTCGGGAGGTTGGACGGTTTCCACGGGCACTAATGCATCGACGGTACTTATCGTATCCTCGTTGATCTCTTTTGGTGTCTCTCCTGCCTTGTTCGGGAGGGAGTCTGGCAGCGGGAAGGTGTTTGTTTTCTCATCGTGTGTGGAGGGGAGTTGAGAAGCAGGGGACTTCTCGCGGGGAGTGGAAGTATGCTCTTGTGGTGGCGGCGTTTCCCTTATCTTATGAGGTGTCGGTGGGAAGGTGTCCACGCAAGGGGGCGGGGCGGGTTGATCATCGATTTTCTCCGGAGTCACCCGTAGGCAATCGTTCACGATGTAGCCGATGGTGATTCCCAACAGCAAGGCGAGGACAATGGCACCGATGGTCAAGTTCCGATGCTTCTTGCTCTTGCCGGGAAGAAGCGGGATAGCATCTCCTTCGCCTTGCGGCGTTGCGGCACCTTCGACCACTTGGCAGAGCGTGATGGTGACGTTGTCGTGCCATCCGGCGTTTTCGGCCCCGTGCCACAAGGCATTGAGGCAGGTGGCCATGCTTTTCCTGTTAGTCGCGAGCAGGGCTTCCATCTCCCGGTCGCGCAAGACGCCGCTCAACCCGTCGCTGCAGAGCAGGATGATATCATCGTTGTACAACTGGAACTCTTGCACGTCGGGGCGCGCCTTTTGTCGGGGATCTCCTAAACTGCGGGTAATGATGTTGCTGTTGGGGTGGTCGAAGGCCAGGTCGGGCGACAACTTCCCGGCGTCTACCAGTTCCTGCACGTAGGAGTGGTCGTGAGAGAGCTGGTGTAGACCGAAGGCGGGATTGTAGCGATAGAGGCGACTATCGCCGCACCAGCCCGCGTAGAGGTGTTGCCCGATGAGCCACGCCAGGACGATGGTACTTCCCATGCCCTCTTTTGTCTTGTCTGTACGGGCCTCTTCCTTGATCCGGGCGTCGGCGGCTACGATCGCGAATGCGATGTGGCGCTTGATTTTTTCAGGCGTGCCGGTCACTTCGCTGGTGAGTCGTTCCGGGGAGAACCACTTCTTAATAGTCTCGACGGCGATGGTGGAGGCCACTTCTCCGGCGTTCATGCCACCCATCCCGTCGCAGATGACCAGCAAGATGCCTTTCTTGTTCAAGGGAATCACCTCGTCGGTGATAAATTCCCACTTTCCTTTGGAAAGGTCGTTGGTGAGCAGGAAATTGTCCTCGTTGTTCGGGCGGCCTGCCGCACCCCATCGCGCTGCCAGCCGGATTTTTATGGTATTCATGTGTTTCCCGGTGAATGGTTATCTTCTGCGTCTTCTCGTTGTCGGGGCAGGTGCGGCATCCTCTGCCGGGGGATCTACCACGGGCGTTAGCCCTTCAACGGAAGGGGTGGGTAGGGCGAGGACGGCCGGTCGTTGCCCGATGCGGATGACGTGCCATTTTTCTTCGATTTTAGCCGTCAACCCGGCCAGGTGAAACGTGAGTTGACCGACGGCGGTGACCGTTGGGACAAGGTATACTCCCCCGATGATCTCTTTGGTGGTGGCAGGTGTGCGTATCTCGTATCGATCGTTACCTGCTTCGAAGAGAAGTTCGTGCCTGTATATTAGCAGGGAGAGGGGGCACGTGTCGATGGACGGCTGCGCTCCTTCCGAGATGAGCCAGACGAGCCATCCCGCTTTGTTCCCGGTCATCGTGTCTACGGGGAATCCCCGACTGCCGGACAGGTTGTCGGGAAAACAAACAAAAAGACTGTCAGGGGTAACGGAATAGGTAGAGAGGGGAGAAGAGAGGGCCGTAAAGCGTGTTGAATCCTTCGTTCGGTACTCCGTCCCGGAGATGACCGGCACGTAATTCGTCACGCTCCTGTATTGCTCGTACCGCGGGTCGACGTTCCACGGGGTAGCCATCGAGAGGCGGGCATAGATCCCGTTGACGCTCTTGATTCCCATGGTAGAGAGGCTCCCCATGTGCGGCCGGTTGCCCCACCGATAGTAGGTGGGGGGACGGGTGGAGGTGTCTTTGATCTGGTAGCTTTGTCTCACTAATAGTATCCCCTCTTTCACGGCCTCTTCGATTAATTGTTGGTTGGAGGTCAATTGTAGCCCTTGGGAAAACGAGGGACGAGTACTCGCGAGACAGCCGAGGAGAGTAAATACCCCGATGGATATGATCTTTTTCATGGTGGATAGAGAGTTAGGTGAGTTAATGAATGGCGGAGATGGGAACACCGTAACCGTATTCCTCGCTTTGGGTGGATCCTCTTGATACGATCCCGATGACAGTCAATATATTACCCTGTTTAACGAGGATCGGCCCTCCCGAGTTCCCGTGGTCGATGCCGCGCGTGTGCAAGAAGCAGCCGCTGTTGTCCAGGCCATCGAATCCAACGGCAAAACGGTTGTACGTGGGGTTGACCCTGGAAGGGGTATCCCCGACCCCGATGCGTCGGGGGAACCCCAGCACATGCAGTTCCGTACCTGCCAGTAACGTGTCGGATAATGGTTGGTTCATGGGTAAATCTCCCCTTTCCGTGGTACGCGCGTAGGCCCAATCGGTGGAGAAGGCTCTCTCGTCGTTGGAGAAGAGTACCGAGAGTACGTGGGCCGGCATGCCGTCTTCGAAGGTACCCAGCTCTCGCTTGCCGTCGTATCTATCGTCAAAGGTAAAATCGCTGCTTTTGAAGGCTAACTCTCTCCCGTTGCGCGAGATGGCTTTGATCACGGCCACGATCTCTATGTCGGGAGAGCTGTCGGCTTGGGCCGCGGCACTGATGACCTGGGCATCCGCCTCGAAACGCCAGGCTTGTACGCAGTGCCTGGCGGTGACGAAGCGCCCGTCGTTGAGCAGGAAGCCGGTAGCGCTCCACCCGTAAGGTGTCCCGGATTCCGTCAAAATGGGGACTTTCCGATTCCCGTCCGTCAAGTAGACCTCCGTGGCCGTTAGATAGTAAATGTCGTTTTTGCACATCTCCAACAGTGTCTCGATGGCCGGGGGAATAGGCACGGGAGTGGGTGCGGCCTGCCGGGGACGGTTTTGGATGGAGGTGATCACCTGTTGTAGCGAGTCGTCCTTGGTAATCAGGCTATCCGTCTGGGCGACGAGGACGTTTATCCTTTTTTCGAACGCGATGTACTGTCGGTAGTTCCACCCGAAGCCACCCCCGATGGCCAAGAGTAGAACGATACTTAACGCGGTGATAGCTTGTTTGTAAGGACGGAGGGCTTGTTGCCGGAAGAGGTTCAGTCGACGGGATAGTCCAATACTGCCAACGGTGGCTTTCTTGCCGGTGGGGATGATAAATCCCAATTTAGGGCCGTTGACGGAGAGTTGTATCTCGTCACCGCTCTGTAAATACCACTCTTTTTCTATCTTTTTCCCGTTCAGGAAGGTGGAATTGGTTTGGGAGAGTTGCACCAGTTTCCAGTTTTCGCCGGCCTTGACGATAGCGGCGTGTCGTCGGCTAACCGTCCCGAATGCCTCGTCGAAACGTACCTGGCACTTGGGATCGCGTCCAAGTTCTATCTGGTCGATGATGATCTCTTGTGTCTCGCCGGCCTTGTGGTATTTCGTGGTGATTTTATGTTCAAGTATGTAATAGTGTTTCCCCGTTCCTCCAAAAAGAGATCCCATGCCGGCGCCGAGAGATCCGGCGAGGGAACGGTTGTAAGATTGCGTTTGTTGTGCCATAGTGATGATGTTATTTGTAAAACCGGTTGATTAAATTTTCGATGACATAGTCGTTGATACGATAGAACAGGTCGTCCTGCTTTTTCTGGAGATGGTGAATGGCGTACATCAGGAAGATGCTTAACACGAGCGCTATCAAGGTCGTGTCGAATGCCACGGCCAGCAGGGTTGTCACCCGCTCGATGCCCTCCGGCGTGGAGGCCTGGCTCGTGTACTCCAACGAGGCGGAGATACCGATCACCGTTCCGATAAATCCTACCGACGGGATGGCCCATGCCACGTAACGGATAAAGGATTGCTCGCTCTCTAACTCCGACCGGTAGATGTGGATCTGGGCGTCTGTCAACTCGAGTACTTCCGAAGAGGATTTACTCAGCCGGTATTTGGTACAGCACCTTTTCACCAGGTCGGTGAGGAAGAATTTGTGCGAACGTTCCACTTGTTGCACGTTTTGCTTTAATTGATTCGCGTCGTCCGCCGAGAGTATCCAGTTCTCCTTCTCCGGCAACAAGTGGAGCGTGAAAGCGTCCATCTCGCCACTTATCCGATTGTTAAGCCGAAGGATCTCCATCATGCCAAAGACGAATAGCAGGTAGGTGAATCCCTGTATTAGCCCGTCGGGCATTGTCCCGCCGAGCATCACCCATATCCGCGCCGGGTGATCGGCAGGGGTGATCGCCACCAACGCGCCCATCCACGCGGTTGTGATCAAGAGACTGATAAAAAAACGTGTTGATCGGTGATTCATGATATTTTTCATGGTATTAAGTAAATATTCGTGTTCGTCACTTCCAGCGTTCCCACGTTCACGTCCTGTCCGGGGACGGTCAGGTAAATTTGCCGGAAGTCAATCTTTTGCTGGCGAGAGGAGCCGGGGAACAGGACGACGAATCCGGTTACCGTGGCACTACGAGCGTGATCCAGGCTTGCTTTACGGTAGATGTTCACGTAGATCAGGTATTTGCCGGGAACGATCTCCTTCTGGTAGATCACTTCATAGCGGTTATCATCCGCGCCTCTTCTTGATTGTACATCCTCCATCAATGTCCCGAAAGGGGTATGGGAATGGTTGTAACAACAGACCTCGTCTGTTGACAGATTTTTCACGTAGAGATCGACGTCGATGTTTTCGCTCCACGTGCAGACAACCCCCAGTTTGGCATCCGTGCCGAAGATCTTCCCCTCTGAGATATTTCGTTCTTGCGCTTGCCGTTGCGCAAGTTCTCGTCGAGCCTCTTCGAGTTGTCGTTGCGCTTCTTCCAACTCCTCTTGCAGTCGACGGTTTTCTCGTTCCAGCGTGGTTACGCGTGCTTGCATCTGTTGCACGTGTCGGTTCAATCCGTTTATCGTGTGTTGCAACTCTTCCATCTGGGCCTCGATCTGTTCGTACAGGGTGATCGGGATGGAGTTTCGCGCCTGCTCCAGCAGATCGTTTAAATCACCGGCTTGCACGTGGAGTTGTTCGAGCTGTTCTATCGCTTCCTGTTGCTCGACGGTGATCTTGGGGATGATGATAAAGAGGATGAGTACCGCTCCCAGTGCTCCCGAGAGCAAGTCCAGAAAAGATATGCCGAATATGTTTAATTCTTTTCGTGCCATGAGTTGCTAAATCATCTCAATTATCCGGATCGGTCGTGCTATACGTGTCTCCCTTCCAGTATCCCACTAACATGGTACCGTCATTGTTGAGGAGAATGCCGTAGCCGTCGCGACTTCCCTTCAACCACCCCCCATACCACATGTTCCCGTTAGACCAGAGGTATATGCCATACCCGTGTTTTAATCCGTCTTCCGTCTCGCCCACGTAGTAATTGTCATTGGCGTACGGGATACATTCAAATTTGTACTTGCTACTATACGATTGCGGGTACTCCTCCGTGGGTTTGCCGCTTACGAACGGTCCGTAGTAGATCATCTTCCCCGTTTCGTCGTAACAGGTTCCTTTGCCCGTTCGTTCGTCGTTTTCCCAGTTGCCGACATAGTATTTAGTGTCTTCACAATGTTTTATATAATGACCGGCCGGCACCATCATTATTCCCCCGGGACTTTGATAATCACCGTCGTCCCACCCGCCTATGTAGAATTGGCCGCTCTCCCACAAGTAGAGTCCCAACCCTTCCCATATCCCGTCGGAAGAGAGTTGCCCTTTGTAGGCATCGCCGTTCTCGTATCTTTTAGAGGCGATGGTCATTGCCTTATTCAGCAGGGTAAGCCATTTACCTTCTTGCAGGGAGTTGGATCTCGCGGATGGCTTTATTTCGAACGACTTTTGGTAGATCCGTTTGCCCGAGTGCCATATTTCAAAACGATAGGTGCCTGTCTTCGCGTAGTTCGTCCCGTCTTTGGTTCCCCACCCACCGAATTTCTTGAATGAACCTCGCACATTGCTCTCCATCTCGAACTCCTTGCTATAGGAATAACCCTCCGGAGAGTCCGATCCCGTGTCGAGTACCCCGTCTGGATCAATGATTTTGAAATATAACGTGATCGTGCTTCCCGGCCCGATGTTGTCATAGGTGATTTTAGGGGTGAGATACTGCATGGTGTTGTACAATACCGACCCGAAGTCGCTGATGATCTCCCCATCGTAATCCGAGTTGGCAAATTGCAAGTCGGTGATGGTTAGTCCGGTAGATATTGTTTTACCGGCTTGTTCGATGTTAATACGTACGCTCTTGCCGTTAGCGTTATCCACGAGAAAAAAGTCGGTACGTCTCTCTTGACTCGTGTTGGGGCGACAGGTCACCGTGAGCGAGGTACTGCTTTTAGTGGTCACGGGACACCAGGTTGACTCGGCGGTGGTGTGCCACGAGGAGCCGGAAGTCACCGTGACCCTGGCCATCCCCCCGGCCGCGTCAAACGAGAGTGCCGAGGGAGAGACGCTGAGTGGGGTGCTGGCCTCCACGCGCTCCTTTTCGGCTTTTTGCAAGGCGTTATTGCACTTGGTGATCCACTCGTTGAGCGTGGAGGTGTTGGCGTTCCGGCAATTCTCCTTTGTCGACTCGAAGATGTTTTTCGCGTTTTTAAAATAGACGATGGCTTGCGCGTAGTTCTTGTTATTCAGTTGTTTCTCGCCTTTGATGAACTCTTTTTTCCCTTCCGTAAGCCCGATCTCGAAGCAGTCGTTTTGGGCACGACACACGTGGGCCACCATCGTGAGACTCAAAAGGATCATGAGTATTTTTAGATGTGTTTTCATGTGTTGTTTGTTTAGTTTTTATAGTTGATTTAATTTTTGCATCAAAAGGGTATCGTCTTTGAACAAGAGTGCTTCCTGGAAGTTAGCAATGGCTTGCCGTCGGGCTACCGGGTTATTCTGTTGTAATAAGCGCTGACCTCTTTGCACGTAATCGTCGAAGAGGGAATCGATCACGATCGCGAGGTGCTGGCATTTTTCATGGATATCATCCGATGATATAAAACGGGTTATTTTACCTGTTTTCGCGATCTTTGCTGCCTCGTTGTACATGTACAACGCTTGTTTATAGTGCGCCTCGCCTTCGCCGTACAAGCGATCCCCTCCCTTCTTGTAAGTCAAGAAACTTTCATATAGTTGTTGTTCCTCTTGCTGTTTCTGCCAGAATATGCCCCCGGCAATCGCCAAGATGAGGATACAGATAGCCACGATCCATCCGATCCCGCGTTTTCGTGTTTTCGTTGCAGGGGTATTGTGTTTGAAATGAATCTTTTCCCCTTGGGCGTGCCGGTTTGTCCATGCCACGATCTGCTCGGCGGTAGGCCTCTGCCAGGGGTCTTTTTGAAGGCATAGCTCCACGATGGATGTAAGCGCTCTCGACCATTTGCCGGGAATGTTCGGTATCTCTGCCTCGCTCTTCTGTATCAATCCCCCGTGTTCGCCGAAAGGAGGAACACCGCAAAGAAGTTCGTACAGCGTGGCTCCTAATGCCCATATATCACCGGCTTTTATCGGCATGTTATCTTTGCCAAAACGTTCCGGCCCCATGTAGGCAAGCGTGCCGCTGGAGCCGTGCTTGGGTTTGCTCATGCGCAACGTGTTGCGCGCTTTTGTGCTGATGCCGAAATCGGTGATGAAAAACGTGCGGGAGTCGTCCATCAGGATATTCCCGGGCTTGATGTCTTGGTGGATGACGGGATCCGGTTGCCTGTTATGCAGGTAGGCGAGGCCGGCACTCACGTCGTGCAGGAATTTCCACGCCTCCTCCTCGGTGATATTGTCTATTAACTTGTTTGCCGACCCTTGTTCGCAATAAGGCATGATAAGATAGGGCATGCGGTCGCACACATCGTAATAGGAGGGTTTTAACAGGTTGGGATGGTTGAAATTGAATACCAATGAAAATTCATGGCTAAAGAGTTTGACCCCGTCTTCGTCTAATCCCGTGCCCGGCGCGTAGATCTTTAGCGCGATATGCAGTCCGGTTTTCGTGTCTTCTGCCAACCAGACCTCGGAGAATCCTCCTCGTCCCAATAGCCGGATCAGACGATAGCGGTCTCGGTCGAATAATGCGTTTTCCTGTAGTTGCATGTTGTTTTATATAAAGTAAATAATAGTTTTCTTCCTTAATATCCTTCTACCCTCAATTTCACGTCGCCGATAGAGATAATATCACCCGGGTAAAACGCCATGCCCGTTGGTGTTACCTCGGAGGAGTTGATGAAGGTGCCGTTTAACGAGCGTTTCCACCCCTCGTCGGTATCCTTTTCCCACTGACCATCACGGATATACCACTGCCCGGCGGCATCAATCTCCAACGTGCAGTGTTTACGCGAAATGTAACAACTCTGGCTCTCCGTGATCGATAGCGAGTTAGGTGTCTGGCTATCCTTGCGTCCCACGGTGATAATTCGGGTGTCCCGTAATAATTTCTCTAACGGATAGGTTTTTCCGTACTCTTCTCCTTGCATGATCCGCAGCAACACGCCGTTCTTGATCTCCATCCCCTCTCCATGGGATGTTGGCTTGTAAGCGATGTCACGGCCACGGGGCATTAGCTCCAATACCGCATCCACAGAGGCCAGTCGTTGCCTGTAATCGGGAATCAAGCATCCTTCGATGACGTTATTGAATGTCATCCCGTCGGGATAATCCTCTAAGAGAGAACGATCCCATCGTCCTTCGCGCCCGTTTTTGATATAATTTACTAAATCGTTTTGATCATACAATGTCCCAAAAGGCAATTCTCTCGTGATTAATTGATACATCATCACGCCGAACGAAAAAATGTCGGTGGTAGGGAGCACCGTGGCATCTTTATCCGGATGAACTTGCTCGGGTGGCATGTAGGCGTACGTGCCGAAAATCTGCGTGGGCTTGCCCCAGAGATTTCGTTCGGTCATCCGCTTGTTCCGATCGCCGGCGATGCCGAAGTCCGTCAGAACCGCTCTCCCCTCTTCTCGTATCAACACGTTTTCGGGCTTTAAATCCCGGTGTACTTTCCCGCAACGGTGAAGATCTTTCAGCCCGTATAACACGTCCCTGCCAAGGGCTGCCAGATCCGGTTTTTTCGTGTTTCCCACCCAATGCAACAGATCCCCGTTGGGGCAAAACTCCATCACGATATACGGGTTCCCCATCACGAAACCATGATCGATGGAACTGACAAGGTAGGGGCTTTCGATCTGTCCCGTTTCAAATTCCATGTCAAAACGATCCACCAGTTGTTGACGAATATCCGGTGGTACTTCCCAGAGCTTGAGTAATTTTAACGCGTAAATCTCTCCCTTCTCGTTTTTTACCTTGAACACCCGGCCGAACGCTCCCTCGCCGAGAGATTTCTCCACCTGGTAACGCTCGATTCGATCGCCCGGTCGGAAATCACATCGTTGCGCGAGTATCGCTTTTACTCTCTCGTGTCCGGCGCGTGATGCCATACTCTATTGTGGAATTGCTATGAATATCAAGCGGGTGTTCCCGATACGAATGATGTCGAAATTATGCAACTCGCCTTCGTCCATCAACTCCTCGTTCACGAAGGTCGCGTTGCTCGACTGTTGATCCTTGAATTTGAATCTCTTGTCCACGGGGCGATACAAAATAGAGAGATGGATCCCGGATACCTGCGTGTCATGGGAGAGACGAATATCCGCGCTCGCGTCTCGTCCGACGTAATTCCGCCCCTCGTAGATGAAGAACGCTTCACCGTTGGGTGTCGCGCTGTAAGTTACCAGAAACCCCACCAGTTTTTTATTGGGGGTCATCGCATCGGCAAGGGGGTGAGAAATGATGGTACCACCCTTGAAGGGCTGTTTCGGATTCGAAGGGGAGGCGTGAATGACCTCCTTTTCTGCCTCCTCCTCTTGAAGTGGCGTGTTGCAGTTCGGACAATTTTTTTCTCCTTGTCGTGTAAGATAATTGCATTTTGGGCATTTCCCATCGATAGAGAGAGGAGGGGGCGTGATCCCGGCCTCTCGCACGGTCTTTTGGAGATTAACCTCATCGAATGTGCCATTCGGTTTGTTCCGGGCGGCGATCATCGATCCCGATAGCGGGGCGTTGCATTTCTCGCATTTTGCGGCATGATCGGGATTGTCCCAGCCACAGTTTTTACATCTCATAACGTGTCGGTTTTTATAGTTTCGTGTAATTGGTAGGATTTATTTTTTTTATGAACCCCATGCGAGTTGTTCCCATCGTATGGATAGCGAACGATGGCACCTCCGGGGAGTGGAATCCACACCCTTCGCTTCTTCTCCTGCAGGAGAAGATCGTTATCTCGGGGGATAATATGTAGGTTAGGCCGTTCATTACAAACTTCTGTTTAGGTGCGTTATTTTCGTGTTTTTCAAAAGTTGTGTCCGCAAATATAGGAAATTATATGAATATGTGTTATATATTCGGCGTGAAAAATAAATATATTTTTTGGTGCTGATTTATAAATAGATAACCGAATCATCCATTACAAGGGCTGCCTTGATGATTGCGATGACGATAAGAACCCGGATGGGGATTTAGATACTTAGAGAAGCAGGTATTTATTTGAAAACGGAACAGTTAAACTAATAAAATTATTACGCGCGTAGAAGATGTTTGCTAACGGGTTTGCACACCCTATCCGTGGGAGCGATTTTTTTTTCGCCCCTACATTGTTCCCGAACAATCAATTCCGTGATTCGTGGGGTACAAACGAGCGAGCACAAACCTTATTTCAACCTCTATCGTGCATCTCGTTGCCTTGCTACGGAGGTTGTTGTGTTATTTTCAGGTAGAGACAAGGTGACTCTTCGCCTCTTGAAATACGGATAACACGGTTTCACGGATAGCGTGATGCCCTGGTTTTTTCGTGTTTATCTCTCCTTTTTGGCGGAAAAAAAGCCGCGATGGAAAAGGAGCAGCAGGATCACGCCGATCGTGATATACGAATCGGCAAAGTTGAAGACCGGGCGGAAGAAGATAAAATAGTCTCCCCCCCAGACGGGGATCCACCCGGGCAAATACCCCTCGTACAGGGGAAAGTAGAGCATGTCCACCACTTTTCCTTGCAGGAAGGGAGCGTATCCTCCCCCCGCGGGGAAGAGCGTGGAGACGTGCCCGTGGCTCGACTCGAAAATCTGCCCGTAAAACAGGCTGTCGATGATGTTCCCGGCCGCGCCGCAGAAGATGAGCGAGAAGCAAAGGAGTAGCCCCACGGGGACTTTCCGGCGGGCCAAGTGGCCGATGTACCAGCCGATGGCCGTGACGGCCGCGATGCGGAAAACCGTCAATGCGATCTTCCCCCATACCCCTCCCCAGAGTTCTATCCCGAAAGCCATCCCGGGGTTCTCGATGAAGTGAATTTTGAACCAGTCGCTGAAGACGGTATACTCCTCGCCGATCATCATGTGGGTCTTGATCCATATTTTCACCGCTTGGTCGATGAGCAGGAGGGCGGCGATGAATAGGAGGAGTTTTGTCTTGATTTTCATGTGTCTAACCCCATTTTAGCGTCCATGCTTAAGGTGGCGTGCGGCACGGCGCGGAGCCGCTCCTTGGAGATCAGTTTCCCGGTGACGCGGCAGATGCCGTACGTTTTGTTCTCGACGCGCACGAGTGCGGCCTCTAAGTGGGATATGAATTTGGCTTGCCGTTGGGCCAAGCGCCCGGCCTCCTCTTTCGATAGCACGGAGGCTCCCTCTTCCAATACCTTGAAGGTGGGAGAGGTGTCGGCGATATCGTTGCCATCACTACCGGAAATCACGGCTTTCAAGATGTCATAATCTTTCTTCGCTTTTTCAAGTTTTTCGAGGAGAATCACTTTGAACTCCTGTAACTCTTCGTCGGAATACCTCGTTTTTTCTGCCATAGTTGTTTTCACTTCTTAGTTAATAAATCGGATGAACCGGGGTACGCGCGGCGGATCTGGATGACGGTATGGATGTCGTCTATCTCGATTTCGCTCGCGTCCCCGTCTACTTTATCTGTGAGCGTGATCTCGTCGGCCAGCACTTGCCCGGCGATGTAGCCTTTAAAGTGCTCGATGGCTTCGTTGATCCCCGCGTGTTTCTCTATCTGGAGGGTGATCTTGTCGGTCACGTTAAAATCACGCTCTTTCCGCAGGTTCTGGATGCGGTTGATGAACTCCCGCGCGATGCCCTCCTCGCGTAACTCTTGGGTGATGTTCACGTCGAGGGCCACGGTGAGGTTCCCTTCGTTCGCCACCAACCAGCCGGGGATGTCCTCGGAGAGGATCTCCACGTCTTCCGGTGTCAGGAGGAGGGCTTGGCCGGCGAGAGAGAGGGCGAACGTCCCGTCCCGTTCGAAGCGGTAGATGTCGTCCTGCGTCATCGCCTCGATGGCCCCGGCGATCTGTTTCATCTGTTTCCCGTGTTTGGGGCCCAGCGTCTTGAAGTTGGGTTTGATCTTCTTGATGAGCACGCCGGCGGTATCGGTGATGTACTCGAGGGCCTTCACGTTGACCTCCGAGAGGATGATGCTCTTCACGGCATCGAGCCGGGCGATCATCGCCTCGTTGGTGACGGGGACGAGCAGCCGGGATAGCGGTTGCCTTACCCGTATTTGTACTTTTCTGCGTAGGCCCAGTACCATCGAGGAGATCTGCTGGGCGATCGCCATGCGCTCCTCTAATTGCTTGTCGATACAGCGCTCGTCGGCCGTGGGGAAACGCGTCAGGTGGACGTTCTCGGGATGTTTGCCGGTAATGCGGTTCAGGTCGGTGTAGAGACGATCGGTGTAGAAGGGGGCAATCGGGGAGGCCAGCACGGCGACGGTCTCGAGGCAGGTGTAGAGTGTCTGGTAGGCGGAGAGCTTGTCCGCGGAGGGTTCGCCGCCCCAGTAACGCTTGCGGGAGAGGCGGACGTACCAGTTCGAGAGGTGCTCGATGACAAACTCCTGGATGACGCGCCCGGCCCGCGTGGGTTCGTACTGTTCGTAAGCGGCGGTCACCTCCTTGACCAGCGTGTTGAGCAGGGAGAGTATCCACCGGTCGAGTTCCGGTCGCTCGTCCGCCGGCACGTCCGGCCCGGCGTACGTGAAGCCGTCGATGTTGGCGTAGAGGGCGAAAAAGCTATAGGTGTTATAGAGCGTGCCGAAAAATTTCCGTTTTACCTCGTCGACGCCGGCGAGGTCGAATTTCAGGTTGTCCCATGGCTGCGCGTTGGTGATCATGTACCAGCGGAGGGGGTCGGAGCCGTGCTCCTCGATCGTTTGGAAGGGATCCACGGCGTTGCCTAAGCGTTTGGACATCTTGTTGCCCTTTGCGTCAAGCACCAGCCCGTTCGAGATGATGTTACGGAAGGCCACGCTGTCGAAGAGCATCACGGCGATGGCGTGGAGCGTGAAGAACCACCCGCGCGTCTGGTCGACCCCCTCGGCGATGAAGTCCGCGGGGAAGTGCCGGCCCCGGTCGATGTCGTCGCGGTGCTCGAAGGGGTAGTGACACTGGGCGTAGGGCATGGCTCCCGAGTCAAACCACACGTCGATCAACTCTTTCTCTCGCGTCATCGGCCGGCCCGACGGGGAGACGAGGATGATCTCGTCGACAAAGGGGCGGTGGAGGTCGATCTTCTCGTAGTTCTCGGCGGAGTAGTCGCCCGCGGTGAAGGCCGCGTAGGGGTTCCTCTTCATCACGCCCGCGGCCACGGCCCGTTCGATCTCTTCCGTCAGCTCTTGCACGGAGCCGATGCACTTGCACTCCCCCTCCTCGCTCGTCCAGATCGGGAGCGGCGTGCCCCAATAACGGGAACGGGAAAGGTTCCAGTCGACGAGGTTCTCCAGCCATTTGCCGAAGCGTCCCTCGCCGGTGCTGGCCGGTTTCCAGTGGATCGTTTTGTTGAGTTCCATCATCCGCTCTTTCACGGCCGTGGTCTTGATGAACCAGGAGTCGAGCGGGTAATAGAGCACCGGCTTGTCGGTGCGCCAGCAGTGCGGGTAGTTGTGCACGTGCTTCTCGACCTTGAAGGCCTTGTTTTCCCGTTTCAGCATCACGCAGAGGTCAACGTCGAGGGTCGGGTCGTCGTCGGAGAGGGCCGGATCGTAGGCGTTTTTCACGAAGCGCCCGGCGTACTCGCCGTAGAGGTCGCGGCGGACGCGGTGTTGCAGGAAGGCGGGATCGATATCCTCCAGCGGGAAGAGCCGCCCGCGGCGGTCGACCATCGGCTGGCGATTGCCGTCCCTGTCGACCAGCATCATCGGGGCGATGCCCGCGGCTTTGGCGGCCCGGTCGTCGTCGGCGCCGAACGTCGGCGCGATGTGAACGATGCCGGTGCCGTCCTCGGTAGTCACGAAGTCGCCGGTGATCACGCGGAACGCGTCGCCTTCGGGGGTCATCCACGGGATCAGTTGCTCGTAGCGGGTGCCTGCCAGCGCGCGGCCTTTCACCTCGCTCACGACGCGATAGGGGATCACTTTGTCGCCTTCCTTGTACGCGTCGAGGGGTAGCTCGTTGCCTTTCGGGTGGAAGTACGCGGCTACCCGCTCCGCGGCCATCACCAGCGTGACGGGTGCCGCCGTGTACGGGTTGTAGCTCTTCACCACGGCGTACGTGATCTCCGCCCCCACGGCCAGCGCCGTGTTCGAGGGGAGCGTCCACGGGGTGGTCGTCCACGCGCTGAGATATACCTCCTCGCCGAACGCGAAGAGGGGCGAGCGTGCATCGGGCGTGACTTTAAAGAGGGCCACGCAGGTGGTGTCTTTCACGTCGCGGTAGCATCCCGGCTGGTTAAGCTCGTGCGTGCTCAGCCCCGTCCCGGCGGCGGGGGAGTAGGGCTGTATGGTATATCCCTTGTAGAGAAAACCTTTCTCGTGGAGACGTTTCAGGAGCCACCACAGGGTCTCGATGTAGCGGTTGTCGTAGGTGATGTAGGGGTCGTGCATGTCGACCCAGTAGCCCATTTTCCGGGTGAGGTCTTCCCATTCGCCGGTGTATTTCATCACGTCGGCGCGGCACGCGGCGTTATAGGTCTCCACGGGGATGCTTTTCCCGATCTCTTCTTTGGTGATCCCGAGTTTTTTCTCCACGCTCAGTTCGACGGGTAGCCCGTGCGTGTCCCACCCGGCCTTGCGTTCGACGCGGAACCCTCGCAGGGTCTTGTAGCGGCACACGATGTCTTTGATCGTCCGGGCCATCACGTGGTGTATGCCCGGCATCCCGTTGGCGGAGGGTGGTCCCTCGTAGAAGACGAATAACGGGTCTCCCTCGCGGGTTTCCAGGCTTTGTTCAAAAGTATGCTGTTTTTCCCACTCTTCCAGGACCTCTTTGTTGATTCGAGAAAGGTCCAGCCCCTTGTATTCATGGAATTTTTTATCCATCCCGGTCGGTTTTAATTTTTAAGGTGCAAATATATTACTTTCCGG
>JAISNC010000031.1 GCA_031276355.1 Odoribacteraceae bacterium | reverse complement strand
GCAAAGTTACAGCCTTTGAGTAGATATATAATGCTGAAAAGCAAAAAATCATCCGTATGTAACATTGAAACCTGTTGATGTCCTTACTTTTATCTCTTTTTTAATGCGTTGACCCTGGAGGGGCAGGGCAGGTTCGAGGGGAAATAGAAATTTTCGCGTATATTCGCGAAAAATATAATTATGAATAAAATTATTTTCTCCATACACGCGGGGAAACAGGTACCCGAAGAGCCTGTCGCTCGCGGAACGATCCGTGCGGGTTTACCAACGACGCCCCCCAGCCGCTGTTTCGTGAAAAAAAGAGTGCCGCTATTACTCTGCACGCTGTTGCTAAGCGTGGCCGGCGTGCAAGCCCAGCGGGTAGCGCTATTTGACCGGGATCGACTACCACAACCCGTGTTTCACTCCCACCCGGGGCTGGTGGAGTTGTACTGGAGGGCCTGGGAAGAGGCGTGGGAACAAGCACAGAAACTGTCGAGGGGGAGACAGGAGGAGACGATCCGGTTGCAAGACATCGCCTTCACGGCCCTCTACTGCAAGTACGCGCCTCATCTTCTTCCCGGTATTAAGACGCTAGATCATTTTTATTTCCCGGTACTGGAGGGAACGGCCACGCCTGCAGGTGTCGAGCGGCTCGACACCCCGCCCATCCTCGCGTGGGTCGAGGAGGAGTACGATCGATTCACGGGTGACGGGAAGCGCATGGAGATGTTGTTGCAGGACAAGCGATTCCTGCAACGCTATTTTAACTGGTTCGATAGCCTCACGCCCGCTACCCGCCTGCCCTTTCCACACCAGCCGGTGACGCTGGAAAAGAAGGGAGACGGTTACCGCCGGGTGGACGACAGCGATCAGGGCGACGGCTTACTACGCGTGGACGTGATCTCCCAACAGGCGCTCTCCGCGCTGTGTATCGCGCGACTTGCCGGACTAACCGGGGACAAGGCGACAGCGAAGGAGTTTCGCGAACGCTACAAGGCGTTAAAGACGATCGTGAACACGCGTTATTGGAACGAGGAAACCGGAACGTATCACGATCTCAAGGCACGTGATCTCTCGCCCGTCAAGGTGAAAACGTTGGCCGCCTGCTGGGCCATGCTGGCGGAGATCCCGGCCCCGGGGCAGGCACGGCGGATGATTGATCTCGTGCAGGACACGAGCGCTTTCGAGGGGAGTGTCCCGTGGCTCCCGGCACGCGCCGGGCTGGAGAGAGAAGAAGGTGTCAACCGCCAGGACGACGCGTGGGGAACAGTCGCTTACGCGGGGATCAAGGCACTGGAAAGATACGATCTCCTCGAAGAGGCGGACGAACTGGCTTACAATCTCTTGATACACCTGCACGCCACCTTTACGCGTCTCGAATCGCATGCTCTCCGGGAGTGTTATAGCCCCTTGCCCGCCGGGGCGACACATGATACCGACGGCTGGCCAGCACTCTGTCCCATCTCCCTGTTCATCGAAAACGTGCTGGGATTTCACCGGGTGGACGCCCGGGAAGGCATCGTCGAGTGGCGGAAATACCACCGCGGCCTGCACGGTATCAAGAACCTCTCGTTCGGCGAAATCACCGCGGACATTATCGGGGATGATCACGCCATCCAGGTAGAGACAAACGAGCCTTTCACGTTGATCGTGAACGGGAAAAGCCATCGCGTGCGGAAGGGCAGTAACACGTTCCGGTAGCTGGAGCGAGGAAGAATCATCGTCATCAATTTGGCCTGATTCATGAAAAGGAAACGATCCGTCAGCTGCGAGGATGGCCGTGTAATTAGGAAACTTGTAATTAGAGTAACAATTTTTCGAAATTTACAGTTACTTTGCGAGACTTGTAATAGAGAGAAATCAAACAAAATCGAATAATTGAACAACTAAACACACAGCACCATGAAACACACTATTTTACTTGCAATTGTAGTCATTGTCGCCTCGTGCGAATCAATACAAGAGAGGGCCGAGAGAATGATCCAGGAAGATATGTATAATAACAACATGCGCAGCCCATCTTTATATCTACGAGAGGTGGGTTTATATATTATAAAGATATGAAAAAAATCATATACCGTATAGATTTGTTCGGTGATACTTTCGATGAATTTGAATCAAACGTAACAAAGCAATAAAAACACCTACCCGGTATATTATATTCATGGCAGTATATCCCCGCTCATTACCCTGTATCACTTGAAACGGGGTCATTTATCGTCGTAATGGCCGTAAGCGGATAGCACGTATACCACGGCATCCTCCTCTTTTACCTGGTAAATAAGTCTGTGTTTACGGGTAATCCTGCGAGACCATTGCCCTGGTTTATCGCCAGTTAACGGTTCTGGATGACCAGTACCGATGGTCGGGTGTCCCCTCAACTCTTCGACCATCTTCATCAATTTTTTAAATGCCGATGGCTCAGACCGTTTAAGGCGTACCATCTCCGCCCGCGTCGTTTTGGAAAATTCTATATCGTAAATCATAAGCTATCAAAGAAGGCTTTTAGCTCTTCGTTTGTCCTTATCCTGGTACACTTCCCCTCTTCTATTTCCTTTAACGACCTGTCGATCTTCGCGAAAAACTCCTCTTTGCTCATCAACGTGTCGTCTTCTTTCACGGGAACGAGCCTGTAGGCTCTATTCTTCCCCCGCTGGATAAGGATCTCTACACCCTCATCCACCTTATCAAGGTAACTTTTTTGATTATCCCTGAACTCCCTTGAACTTACTATTAACATGGTTTCCAATTTTAATTCATGTACAAATCCGGTACAAATATACGGGAATATTCTATATACACGCCCGCATCATCGTTAAAAATCATGACTCAACCGTCAAATGTCGTCAATTTGGCCTGATTCATGAAAAGGAAACGATCCGACAGCCGCGAGGATGGCCGCGTAACAGAAAGGCCAGTGATACTGAATCACAGGCCTTTAAATGATAGACTTTCGCGGAAAGAGGGGGATTCGAACCCCCGGAACCCTTTAGAGGTTCACACGCTTTCCAGGCGTGCCAGTTCAACCACTCCTGCATCTTTCCGTAAGCGGGGACAAAGGTAGAAATATTTTCCAGGAATCCGGGATCTCGAGAAAAACTTTTTTAAAAGCGTTGCGTACACTCCAAGATATTTGGTATTTTTGTAACGATTTAATAGAGAAATGACATGGAAGATTTTCAACGCGTGGGATATAGCAAAGAGGTTATCGAATTCACGACCGTGGCCAAGGAGTTCTGTGATCTCGTGGAGCGGGTTACCGGGGAAGAGAAAAAACAATTCCTGGTGCAACTACAACAACTCCTCCCGTTAATATATCTCAAAGGTAGCTTGTTACCGGAATGTGAGAGCGACGAGACAGGGATGAACGAGGAGATTGTCACGGAAGAGGATTACAATTTCTTACACAAGCATATATGGCAGCTCATGGCAGGAGATGATGAGTACCTGGAGGTATTTGACGACAACATGCGGTATAGCGAGACACCCGTCGTGGCTTCGATAGCCGAGAACGTGTGCGATATATACCAAGACTTGAAGAACTTCATCTCCTCCTACCAGCATGGCATGCTTGACGTGATACAAGAAGCGTTGTGGCAGTTAAACGCTAACTTTGAATTATACTGGGGGAGAGCCTGCGTGAGCGTATTGCGTGCTATACACGCCGTGATATACCGGGTCACCGACGAGGAGGCATGAGTAACCGATAACAAAACGAACATGCAGGCATACAAAAAAACCATAACGACCGAGGAGATAGAGCAATATCCCATCTACTTGTTCGACGGGGAGATCGTGGTAGTCGAACACGCGGAGCAGGTAGAACAAGCTGTACTCGACCTCTCTTCCCACGACATGATAGGGTTCGACACGGAGACGCGGCCCTCGTTTAAAAAAGGGATCATCCACCCCGTGGGGTTGATGCAGTTATCCACGGACAAACGGGTGTATCTGTTCCGGCTCAACAAATACGGCCTTCCCTGCCCATTGCAACGATTACTCTCCAGCGAAAATACCGTAAAAGTCGGCGTTGGCATCCGGGACGACATCCGCGCGTTGCGCCGGATGGTCGATTTTTCGCCGGCCTCATTCGTGGATCTACAACGTTTCGTCCGGGCTTTTGGCATCGAAGAGATGGCCTTCTCGAAATTGATGTCCATCATCTTTCAAGTGCGGATCTCAAAGCGCCAGCGCACCTCCAACTGGGAGGCCGATGCCTTAACGAACGCGCAAGTGCGATACGCCGCCACGGACGCGTGGGGATCCTTGAAGATGTACCAGGCGTTACGGTCAGGCGAGCGGCCCGGCATGTCGATCTGCTGATCCCCTCGCTGCTGCCCGGGCCTTTTCTCCACGCGAGGAGCCAACACCGAAGAGGTGATAATCCGCGTGTTAACAAAGAAGTATCTCTCTCCCGCGAAAATTCAAGGAAAATATTTGGTACGGAAACAGTATTTTCATACTTTTGTGCCGGGTAAGTCCTATGCGACCAGTTCCTGTCAAATTCCCCCAGGGTCGGAAGGCAGCAAGGGTAGATGGTTGAGCGGTGCGACATAGTCAGCTTACCCGCTTTTTTAAACCGCCTCTTTAGCTCAGCTGGCCAGAGCACGTGATTTGTAATCTCGGGGTCGTTGGTTCGAATCCGACAAGAGGCTCAGAGAGGGGCAAGAGAACGGTGAACTTCACATACGCCCCATCACGCTGTTGTAGCTCAGGGGTAGAGCACTTCCTTGGTAAGGAAGAGGTCTTGGGTTCAAATCCCAATAACAGCTCGCCAAACAGCCATCTTTCGAGTGGCTGTTTTTCATTGTAATACCTCCGACACATTGGATAAGCCCGGTACCTCATCTTCACCTAAATCTCAAAAATAAGAGGAGGGGAAGGGAGGGTTGTTGAATAAAAAAATCATTTCTCCCCTCTTACATTCATGTAACGAAAACTTTACCTAATTTCGCGTGTATTAAGACTAAAAACAGGATGCATATGTTACGAAGAACAACAACGTTTGCGTTATCGCTTTGGAGCGTGTGCGGTTTCGCACAAATCAACTACGAGCACGTGACTCGTTTGACGGATGACTGGCTGTTTCTTCGCCAAGATCTGGGAAATGTATGGGAAGCGGTGCGACCGTTTGCGACGGGTAGCCCGGAGGCGGTGCCTTTATGGGAGCATGTAACGTTACCTCATTGTTTTAACGCCGAGGATGCCGTGGACCCGGACGTGAACTACTACCAGGGAGCGGGATGGTATAAAACCTTCCTGACTATCAACAATCCCTACTCCAACGGTCGAACGATCCTGCACTTCGAGGGTGCCGGACAAAAAAGTTCGGTATACGTCTACACCGAACAGGTGGCCACGCACGTGGGCGGGTACGACGAGTGGCAGGTAGACATCACCGAGGCGGTCAAGCGTTTTCTGCTCTCCGGCCACGCCAAGCGTTTCGGGGGAAAAGTACCGCTGGTGATCCGGTGCGACAACAGCCGGGACACGGAGATGATCCCCTCCGACTTGTCGGATTTCAACCTGTACGGGGGGCTTTATCGCTACGTGAACCTCGTCTACGTGCCGGCCATCGCCTTCGAGCAAGTGACCACCCAGGCCACGGTAGACACGACGGGGAAAAAGGGCGAGTTGATCATTCGCGCCACCTTAACATCCTACATCTCCACGAACGACCTGCGGGTAAATGCACGCGTGTTCGATCCGAAAGGAAAACTCGTGAAGGAGTTCTCGCAGGTGGTAGAGAATCATCTTCCCCTCTCCTTCTCGCTGGAGATCAACAGGCCGCAGCTCTGGTCACCCGATGTACCGAATCTCTATACCTGCGAGTTAACGGTAAAATCATTGGCCGGGGTGATGGTGTGCCGGGAACGTTTCGGTTTTCGTCACGCGGAATTTATCAAGAACGGCCCGTTTCGCTTAAACGGGAAACGCCTCTTATTACGGGGAACGCACCGGCACGAGGATCACGCCGGGGTCGGGGCGGCCATGACAGAGGAGATGATAGTGAAAGAGATGGAGATGATCAAGGCCATGGGAGCCAACTTCATTCGACTGGCGCACTACCAGCAATCAAGGATCGTCCTGGAGCAGTGCGATCGCTTGGGCCTCCTCGTGTGGGAAGAGATCCCCTGGTGTCGCGGGGGGCTGGGCGGAGAGGCCTACCGAACACAAGCCCGTCACATGTTAACGAACATGATCACGCAACACCGCAATCATCCCTCCGTGATACTCTGGGGACTGGGGAACGAGAACGACTGGCCGAACGACTTTCCCGTCTTCGACCGGGAAGCGATTCGCGCTTTCATGCGGGAATTACACGACCTGGCCCACCGGTTAGACAACACGCGCCTGACGGTCATCCGACGATGTGATTTCTGTAAAGAGATCGTGGACGTATACTCCCCGTCCATCTGGGCCGGGTGGTACAGGGGACTTTACACCGACTACAAGGAGGTCGCGCGCACCGAGATGCAGGGGGTTCCTCGCTTTATTCACGCCGAGTGGGGAGGCGACAGTCACGCCCGTCGTCATGCCGAAAACTCGTACGCCGGCCTGTCCGAGATCAAGAGTGGAGAAGGAGAGGCCGACGAGCGGACGGGCGACGCTTCCTTTTATGGCGGCATCGCCCGGGCCTCCAAGGAGGGGGACTGGAGCGAAACCTACATTTGTGACCTGATCGACTGGCACCTGAAGGAGCAGGAAGGGATGGAGTGGTTAACGGGATCGGCCTATTGGAGTTTCAAAGATTTTTCGACACCCGTGCGCCCGGACAACCCCATCCCCTACGTGAACCAGAAAGGGGTAGTAGAGAGGGATTTAACACCCAAAGAGTCGTTTTACGTCTTCCAATCTTACTGGACAAGTCGCCCCATGATACACATCTACGGGCACACGTGGCCGATCCGCTGGGGAGAGGAGGGAGAGAAGAAAATCATCAAGGTATACTCCAACTGCGAGGAGGTAGAACTTTTCCTGAACGACACGAGCATAGGTATCAAGAAACGCGACACGCGCGACTTCCCCGCGGCGGGATTACGCTGGGAGACCTCTTTGCTGCCAGGGAAAAACACGGTGCGAGCGATCGGGTGGAAAAAAGAGAAGCGGGACCGGGTGGCAGTGAGTGATGAGATCACGTTCCATTATGAAACTCGTTCCCCGGGGAAGGAGGCCGGTATCGTTGTGCGCATGACGGACGTGGACACGGAACACGTGTGGGTAGAGGCAGAGCTGGTGGATAGGCAGGGAGTGGTTTGCGTGACCTCGCGAAAGCAGATCCGCTTCGATATCATCGGAGAGGGGAAGCTGATCGTGAACAAGGGTACCTCCACGGGCTCGAAACAGGTGCAAGTCTTTAACGGGCGGGGAAGAGTGATGGTCAAGAGGGGCAATGGGAAATCCTATATCTTCATACGCGTAGAAGAGTTGAAAAACATCTTCGTAGAGATCAACCGATGAGTCAAGGGGATGATCGCTTTTACCGACGAGATGAGTACAAAAGAGGATACCACACCCTCACGAGATACAATCGCTGGAGGGGGGGGTATCCCCTTTTTCACCTCTTATTGCAAGAAACCAACGGGGTGCACGAGCGTGACCTCCTGCTTTTCCGTTAACTTCAACGCCTTGAACAACTCTGCCCCGTTATACGAGCCGCGGGCCACCGTGCCCAACCCGGCAGAGGCGGCATAAAGGTAGATGTTCTGGGAAATATAGCCGGTATCGAGGTAGGCATACTTGGAAGCTGTCTTCCCGGTATCTGCCACGATAACAATGGAGACGGCGGCCTTGCTCGTGATATTAGCCTGTCCCAGGGCCGCCGTGAAGTCACCCTTCGCGATGAATTTCAAGACATTTTGTTTCGCATCGTAAAAATACGCCGCGCCCTCCAGCACCACGTAGAGTTCTAACTCCTGTTTGTTACTTGCCGTAGGTGCCGTCCGCTTGTCCGGCCGGTTAAAGCCGTTAGCCGCCCAGAGCAGGTCGGACAACATCTGCACCGACATCTCTTTTTTCACGTACGAACGCTCGGAACGCCGCTCGTTTAACGTCTCCATGAACGCCTTGCCACCGGTACGGGTGGGCGGGTTCAACCGGATATCCTGCGCCTGCATGGAACAAGCCAGGCCCATCACCCCGAATAATAAAAAGATCTTTTTCATAGTGTAATGAATTTAAATTTATCTCGAACCTACGCGAAGGTATAGCATTATGGAGTAATGTAGACACTATACCTCGTTAAAATAACGATAAAATAAGGTGAACGCAAAGAGAGCCAGTTCACTCTCTTTCGCAACAACATCCCTTGGCACATCCCGTGTCCCCGATGGCGAGGGGGCTAACTACCGGAACTTCTGTTCCCAGAGGAGCGTAATCTTAAATTCGTAATTTCCTAAATCATCCGTGCTATCACTTAAATCGGACGATTGTATGTAGAATGTCACCTGCCTGGGAGCGATATCGAAACTGATCGTCCTCGTGTAGGGGCCATCTATATGCGGGATACTCTCCAAAAACGGCAACGACTTTAACACCTCATAGACATCCCCCTTCTGATCCTTCTCGCGGATGTAGACACCTCCTACTACCGTCCCCCTTTCGTAGATTCCGCCACTCAACTCTGGATAATTGATAATACACTCGTAACGCCTGTAGAGCGCGTTCCATTGCCAATCTCGTAGATTTACCGTGAAATTTTCCGTTTCAATCTCGGTACCGTTCTCGACGGAACATCCTACCATTCCCGCCATGAGCACGCACAAACACCCGATCACCCATCTGTTTTTCATATCATGTCAAATTAGTTTTAATACCTGACAAAGCTACATGTTTCACGGTATAATTCCAACACACACACCAAAATATTCACGAAAAACAGGAAAAGGCAGCCCAACCGGTAATCGAGAAAGGGGGCTGCCCTTTGAGACAGCCCCCTTTCTTTCACGCTACCATATCTCGGCCCGTCGTTCCTCCGGCAGATAGAGCGGAGAGTCGGACGTCACGTGGAAAGCCTCATACCACGCGGGGATATGGGGCAGTGTCCCGTTTACTCGCCAGCGTCCCAGCGAATGGGGATCGGAGCGTGTCAACACGCGTATTTGCTCGTCCCGGATGTTGGCGGCCCACAAGGCGGCATAGGCGAGGAAAAAGCGTTGTACCGGGGTAAAGCCCTCCACATCGTCCAAAGGAGCCGCGCTCATGGCATGTTGAAAAGCGGTATAGGCCACCTGTATACCCCCGAAGTCGGCGATATTCTCTCCAAGGGTCAACTCCCCGTTCGCCTGCAAGTCGGGCAACACCTCGATCGCGTTGAAGTGATCCACCAGCACCCGGGCCCGCTCCTCGAACCGAGCGGCATCGTCCGCCGTCCACCACTCTTTCAGGTTTCCCTCCTTGTCAAATTGACGGCCCTGGTCATCGAACCCGTGGGTCATCTCGTGACCGATCACCACGCCGATGGCACCATAATTAAAGGCATCGTCCGCTTTCATATCGAAAAACGGGTATTGCAGAATACCGGCGGGAAAACAGATCTCGTTGGTCGTCGGGTTATAGTAGGCGTTCACCGTTTGCGGGGTCATCAACCACTCCTCTTTGTCCACCGGCTGACCGGCTTTCGAGAGCATGTAATCATACTCGAAGATGCTGGCCCGCATAACATTTTCCCAGTAGGAATCTTTTCTGATCTCCAGCCGAGAGTAATCTCTCCACGTGTCGGGATACCCTACCTTCACGCGGATCGCGGCTAACTTTTCCAAGGCTCTCTCCTTGGTCTCGTCGCTCATCCAACGCACGCCCCGGATCCGTTCGCCAAGGGCCGTTCGCAGGTTCTCTACCAGGGAGATCATTCGCTCCTTAGCGGCCGCGGGGAAATGCTTCTCCACGTAGAGTTTTCCCACGATCTCGCCCAAGATGCCATTGACAGTGGAGACGGAACGCTTCCAACGGGGTTGGGCCTCCTGCTTCCCCGATAGCGTCTTTTCATAGAAGTCAAAATTCTGGGCATAAATAGCATCACTTAAACACGTGGCGGCGGCATCGATCACCTTCCACTGCAGGTAAGACTTCTGCACGCTCAACTCCACCTCGTTGAAGATCGCGGCGACTTCCCGAAGCGCCGCCGGTTGTCCCACGTTCACCTCCTGCAAACCGGACAACCCCAGCGCGGAGAAATAGAGGTTCCAGTCGATGCCCGGCACCGCCCGTTGCAACTCCTCGACGGTCATCTTGTTATAGTTGGCTTGCGGATCGCGCAACTCCACCGCACTCTTGGCAGCGTTGGCCAAGCGAATCTCGATGGCCATCACGTTCATCGCTGCCCCGGCAGCCTCTTCCACGGAGAAACCTACCAGTTGAAACATCTTGGCAACGTGGGCTTGGAAGGCTTCCCGGATCTTCAGCGTGTGTTCATCCCGGTCAAGGTAATACTCTCGTTCCCCCAAACTCAAGCCGTCCTGGTAAGTATTCACGATATTCATCTCGCTGTTCTTGGCATCTGCCCCCACGTACACGGCAAAATAGGGGCTAAAGCCGGCTCGACGCAAACGGGCCACGAACGCCGGTAACTCCCCCTTCTCCCGCAAGGCCGCGATTTGCTCCAGCAAGGGACGGATCGGTGTAGCACCTTCTTGATTTAATTTCACACTATCCATCGCGACAGAGTACAAATCCCCGATCTTCTGCGCCTCCGTGCCTTCCGCCGCTTCACCGGAGGCCAGGCTCTCGATCAGCTCCTTGAGTCGCACCCGGTTATCCTCTGCCAATTGGTCAAACGAACCAAAGCGAGAGTACTCGTCCGCCAACGGGTGTTTTTTCATCCATCCCCCACAAGCGTACCGGTAAAAATCCGCTCCCGGCAAGGCCGTCGTGTCCAAGTTCGACAAGTCGATGCCGCCCGTCAAGGCGGCCTTCTTTTCGTTGCATCCCACCATCATCATCGCTACCGCGATGCATGAAACATAAACTCTTTTCTTCATTCTTGATTCTTCTTTATTATAAGTTACCTAACCTCCCCGACACCGGGATCACCCGGGCAAGAGAGAGGCAAAATTACGCTTTTCTATTTATAATCGGATGACAAAAGTCGAGATTTGTCGCGCTCCATTTCCGTATCCGATCCTCCCTCCTGTCCCGCTAATCCATAGAGCCACACCCCGGAAAATGATCCAGATTATCTAAAAATACACGTAACACCGGAGGAGTAAATTATTTTTTTTCCTATCGACGGGAGAATTATGCACCGTGGATTAGGAAAAATAATGAATATCTTATAAATTTGCCATGCAAAAATTACTGCAAATACGAAATAGACCCTGAATTAGTCATAATATGGTTTCAACATTAAGCACGATTAGTCCACATTTCCCCTTTGCCGGGAAGGTGGAAGAGATATGTCCCGTCGGGGAAGGGCTGATTAACGACACTTACCTCGTGCGAACGGGGAAGGGTTGCCCCAATTATATATTACAACGAAAAAACAGGCATATTTTCACGAACGTGCCGGCCATGATGGATAATATCCACAAGGTAACGAACCACCTGAAGAAGAAAATTGCCGCGAGCGGCGGTGATCCACTGCGGGAAACCCTCACGATCATTCCCGCCCGGGACGGGAGACTCTACCACCGGGATGAAGAGGGCGAGTTTTGGACAGCTTGCCTCTTTATCGAGGATACCGTCAGTCACGATACGGCCCGCTCCCCTGAACTTGCCCACCAGGGAGGAAAGGGGATCGGCCGGTTCCAGCGCCTGCTCGCCGACATGCCGGAGACACTGGAGGAGACCCTCCCCGGGTTTCACGACATGCGCTATCGCTTCCGGCAGTGGGACGAGATGCTCGCCGAAGACCCCGCCGGGAGAAAAAACCGGGTGAAGGAGGAGATCGAGTGGATCGAATGTCGCCGCGAGGAGATGCTCGCGTTCAAGAGCAAAGTAGAAACGGGCGAGATTCCCACGCGCATCACCCACAATGACACGAAAATCAGCAATATTCTCTTCGATCGCTCCGGCGAGATCCTCTGCGTGATCGATCTCGACACCGTCCTGAGCAGCACCTGCCTGAACGATTACGGCGATGCCATCCGCTCGTACGCTAACACGGGGCTGGAGGATGATCAAGAGCTGGATCGTGTCGCGCTCAACATGGAGATATTCGAGGCTTACACGCGCGGGTACCTGTCGGAAGCGCTCTCCTTCCTCTCTACCGCCGAGAGAGAGAATCTCGCCTTCGCGGCCCGCTACATCACCTTTGAACAGGTGCTACGTTTCCTGATGGACTACATCGGGGGAGATACCTACTATAAAATAAAGTACCCGGAGCACAACCTCACGCGCACCCGGGCACAGTACAAGCTGCTACGATCCATGGAAGAACAATACGAGGAGATGCGGAGGATCACGGCGCACGTCATTTGCGATCAAAAATTAAGATAGACCCATTATTTAACCTTTAATTCATTTGCCATGAAACAAGTAGTCACTCTTGCCTTGATCCTTTCCGGCTTTCTCTTCTCCTGCACGAGCAGTAAACAGGTGAGCACCGGTGGGGCCATCAAAACCGTGATCCCGGCACGCCCCTCCGGGCAACAAGATGTCCTGCAATTGAAAACCGACCCGCTACCCGTCGTGCGCGTGGCCTTTATTGGCTTGGGCATGAGAGGTCCCGGTGCCGTACAACGGATGACCCATATCCCCGGCGTGGAGATCGTGGCGCTGTGTGACGTGCTCGAGAAGAACACGCGGAAAGTCAACGCCATGCTGGAACAACGCGGTTTCCCGAAAGCCCAAGAGTTCTTTGGCGACACGACCGTCTGGCGCCAAGTGACCGCCCTGCCAAACGTGGACTTGGTGTACGTGGCCACCGACTGGCTCTCGCACGCCCGGATCGGCGTGCAAGCCATGAAGGACGGGAAACACGTCGCCATCGAGGTGCCGGCGGCCATGACGCTTGACGAGATTTGGGCACTCATCAACACCTCGGAGCAGACACGCAAACATTGCATACAGCTGGAAAACTGCGTGTATGACTTCTTCGAACTGACCTGCCTGAACATGGCGCAGCACGGGCTTTTCGGCGAGATACTGCACGCCGAGGGCGCTTACATCCACGGGCTGCAACCGTACTGGGAACAGTATTGGAATAACTGGCGGATGGATTTCAACCGGAAACACCGCGGGGATGTCTACCCGACGCACGGGATCGGCCCCGTCTGCCAGGCACTCAACATCCACCGGGGCGACAAGATGAATTTTCTCGTCTCCGTCGACACGAAAGCCGTGGGGAACCCTGCGTTTATCAAGAAACACACCGGTGAAGAGGTGAAGGATTTCCGCAACGGCGACCACACGATGACCATGATCCGCACCGAGAAAGGGAAAACGATCCTCATCCAACACGATGTCACCTCGCCGCGCCCGTACAATCGGCTCTACCAGCTATCGGGCACCAAAGGATTCGCCAACAAGTACCCCATCGAGGGGCTACTCTTCGACACGGAAGGGATGGAGGAGGGCGTGATCCCCGACCACGAGAACCTCAACACGCACGCCTTCGTGCCGCGCGAGACACGGGTGGCCCTGATGGAACAATACAAACATCCCATCGCCAAGGAGATCGAAGGCCTTGCCCGGAAAGTGGGAGGCCACGGGGGCATGGATTTCATCATGGACTACCGGCTCATCTACTGCCTCCAGCGGGGTTTGCCGTTGGACATGGACGTATACGACCTGGCCGAGTGGTGTTGCCTGATCCCGCTCACCGAACTCTCCCTCGACAACGGCTCCCTCCCCGTCGAGATACCCGATTTCACGCGGGGCGGATGGAATAAAATACAAGGCCTGGAGTTTGCCCGATAGACAGATCACACGTGCAATCCTTCTAACCCGCGACGGTGGAAGGATTGCACCTATATAATTACACCATGCGTACTATCACTTTCATCATTCTCGTCCTCCTCGCCCTGCCGCTCCGCGCGCAAGAGGAGAAACTGCCCTACTGGCAAGACGTACACGTCGTCGGGGTCAACAAAGAACAGCCCCGAACCACGTTTATGAGCTACGACACCCCGGCCGATGCGTTCACGTTCGATTACGCGCGCAGTAAACACTACCAGCTGCTCAACGGGACGTGGAAATTTTACTACGTCGACGCGTACCGCGCTCTTCCGGACGACATCACTGACCCCGGTCGCGACACCGGCACGTGGCACGATATCCAGGTTCCCGGCAACTGGGAACTGCAAGGATACGGCTACCCCATCTACGTCAACCAGCCCTACGAATGGGCACCGCGCAACCCGCTGGCACCCCTCCTCCCCGAGGAGACACCGGTAGGAGTATACCGGCGGGAGATCGACATCCCCGCGGAGTGGATGAATCGGACGATTTACCTGCACGTGGCCGCCGCCAAGTCGGGCCTCTACGTGTACATCAACGGGCATGAAATCGGCTACAGCGAGGACTCCAAGGATCCGGCCGAGTTTGACATCACCCCCCACGTGAAACCCGGGAAAAATACCCTCGCGTTGAAAATCTTCCACTGGAGCACGGGGTCGTGGCTCGAGTGCCAAGATTTCTTCCGCATGAGCGGCATCGAGCGGGACATCTTCCTGTGGTCACAGCCGCGGCAAGCCATCCGGGACTTCCGCGTGGTCTCGACGCTCGATGACAGCTACACCGACGGCATCTTTAAACTCGATGTCGACCTGCACAACAGCGACCAAGAGGCGCGCGCGGTCACCGTTCGCTACACCCTCACCGATGCCGCCGGGATGCCCGTCACCACGGGAGCGCAGGAGATCACCCTCCCCGGGACAGCCACAACGACGGCCCGCTTCACCCCCTACCGGGTAGAGCGCGTGGCCCGCTGGTCGGCCGAGGCACCCAACCTCTACCGGCTCGCGATGAGCGTCGAAGAAGCGGGGAAGACGACAGAGATCGTACCGTTCAAGGTAGGCTTCCGCCGGATCGAAATCAAGGAGACGGACATCACGGTCAACGAGAAGAAGCTCCGCCTGCTCCTCGTCAACGGCCAACCCGTCAAGCTCAAGGGCACGAATATCCACGAGACCACGGAAAACGGCCACTACCTGACCGCGGAACAGATGCGCCGCAACTTCGCGCTCATGAAGCAAAATAACATCAACGCCGTGCGCCTGAGTCACTACCCGCAAGACCGGAAGTTCTACGAGATGTGCAGCGAGTACGGGCTCTACGTCTACGACGAGGCGAACATCGAATCACACGGCTACTACTACACGATCTACCAGGATGACATGCGCAAGGGCACCGTCGGCCACGTCGACGGGAACAAGCGGGGCACCCTCGGCCACAACCCCGACTTCCTCGAGAGCCACCTCTCCCGCGTCCGGGCCATGTTCGAGCGCAACAAGAACTACCCGGCCGTCATCATCTGGTCACTCGGCAACGAGGGCGGCAACGGCTACAACTTCTACAACGCCTACACGCTCCTCAAGGAGCTTGACAAGGATCTGATGGCCCGCCCCGTCTGCTACGAACGGGCCTTGGAGGAGTGGAACACGGACATGGTTGTCCCGCAATACCCCTCGGCCGGCAGTTTTCGCTACTACGGGCAAAACGGGCGGAGAACGCGAGACGCGGACAATCGTCCCTACATCCCCTCCGAGTACTCCCACGCGATGGGTAACTCCTCCGGGAACCTCCACGACCAGTGGGTGGAAATATACAAGTATCCCAACTTGCAAGGCGGCTTTCTCTGGGAATGGATCGACCACGCGTTGAAAACCACCACCCCGGACGGGAAAACCTTCTGGGCGTACGGCGGGGATTTCGGGAAAGACCTCCCCTCGGACGGCAACTTCGTCGCTGACGGCCTCCTCAACCCGGATCAGACCCCTCACCCCGCCCTGGCCGAGGTCAAGTATACCCACCAGAACGTCGGCTTCGAGGCGGTAGACCTGGCCAAAGGCGAGATACGCGTCACCAACCGCTTCTACTTCACCAATCTCTCGCGCCACGTCCTCACCTACCGGATCCTCGCGAACGGCAAGACGACACGAGAAGGCAAGATACCCTTGGAACTCGCTCCTCAAGCCTCCACGATCGTCACGCTCCCCGTCAGCAAGTTAAAAGCCCAACCGGGTGTCGTCTATCACGCCAACCTGGAAGTCACCACGCGGCGAGCCGAACCGCTCGTGCCGGCCGGTCACGTCATCGCCTACGATCAATTCGAGCTTCCCTTCCACGCCGCCAAACGCCCCTATCGGTTCATCAGCGGACCGCGCCTTGTCGTCGAGGAGAGTGCCGACCGGGTTACCATCCGTTCCGCGAAAGTCAACGTGACCTTCGACAAGCAAGCGGGCACCCTCACCTCGTACGCCGTTGACGGTCGCGAGTATTTCGCGGAGGGCTTTGGCATCCGCCCCAACTTCTGGCGAGGCCCCACCGACAACGACTACGGTAACCAGGCTCCCGTTCGCCTGCAAACGTGGAAAGAGGCCAGCAAGCAATTCTCCGTCTCCCGTGTCACCACCCGCGTCGAGGGGAACATCGCCCGGATGGAAGTCATCTACGCATTGCCCGCCGGGAACGAGTACATCATTGACTACACGCTCTACTCCACGGGCATCCTCCACGCCGACGTGACGTTCACCTCTACCACCGCCGAGGCCCGCCGCGTGGCGCTTACCGACGCGATGAAAGAGGCCACGGATTCCGACAGCGGCACCCGCGATCGCCAGCGGATGAAAGATGTCACGCTGGAAGTCCCCCGTGTCGGCATCCGCTTCCGCCTGCCGGCGACGATGGACCAGGTACAATACCTCGGGCGCGGGCCGGAAGAGAACTACCTCGATCGCAAGGCGGGTACCCTCGTCGGGTTATACGCGAGCAGCGCCGGGGAGCTTTACTACCCCTACGTGCGGCCCCAAGAGAACGGTCACCACACCGACACCCGCTGGGTCGCGCTGAACGAGCCGAACGGCCGCGGTCTTCTCGTCGAGGCCGACAGCATCATCGGCTTCAACGCCCTGCGGAACACCATCGAGGATTTCGACGGCGAGGAGTCGGACGCGGACTACCAGTGGCCCAACATGTCTCCCCGCGAGGTCGCGAACAAGAACCGCGATGCCGCCAAGAATAAACTCCGGAAGCAAACCCACGCCATCGACATCGTCCCCCGGCCCTTCGTCGAGGTGTGCATCGACATGAAACAATGTGGCGTTGCCGGCTATAGCAGCTGGGGTGCCCGGCCCGAACCGGGTTACAACATCCCCGCCAACCGGGAATACCGCTGGGGATTCACCCTCGTCCCGACCAGAAAACCCGGCGAGGCCGGTAGCCTGACCGGGGTCGCTTACTAACGTGCGCCTCGTCGCGGGCGAGGGCACGTTTATCGTCTCCTCGCCCGTTACAATAACATTCACTCGAAAAATGACTACACCATGAAAACATTTTTTCTCACCATGTTGCTTTTGTATACCGTCCACCTATCGGCGCGAGAAGAGTTCACGCTCCGCTCTCCAGACGGGAGATTAGAGGCAACCATCGTCGCGGGCCACACGATCGAATACTCCGTCCGTCACGACGGCTATATCCTATTGGCCCCCTCGCCGCTCTCGATGAAGTTGGGCGACGGGCAGACATGGGGCATCCGGTCGAAGCTCACCGGCTCCTCCCGCCTGCGCGTCAACGACAGCATCAAGGCCTCCATTTACAAGCGACACACCGTCCTCGACCGCTACAACGAGTTGACCCTGGAGTTCAAAGAACCCTTCCGGATCATCTTCCGGGCCTACAATGACGGGCTCGCCTATCGTTTCGTCGCCACGAAAGAGCAGCCGTTCACCGTGGAAAACGAACAGGTGGAGTTCCACTTCCTGGCCGACCCCAAAGCATACATCCCGTACGTGATGCTCAAGCGCGACAACCTCGAGGCGCAATACTTCAACTCCTTCGAGAATCAATACCAGCATATCCCCCTCTCGCGATGGGATCCCGAACGGCTGGCCTTCGCGCCCCTGCTCGTGGAAGGTGCCAACGGCAAAAAAATATGCATCGCCGAGGCCGACTTGCTCGACTATCCCGGCCTGTTTCTCTACAACGGCGACGGGGGGAACGTCATCAAGGGGCGTTTCGCGCCCGTTCCCGCGACGGTCGAGCAGGGGGGCCACAACCTGCTGCAAGGCATCGTCAAAGCCCGCGAACCTTACATCGCCGCGTTCCAAGGGGCCACCACCTTCCCGTGGCGTGTCGTGATCGTCTCCTCCAACGACCGGGAGCTAGCCGATAGTGACATGATTTACAAGCTGGCCTCGCCTCCCCCGGCACGCTATCTCGACGACTCGTGGGTCAAGCCCGGCAAGGTAGCCTGGGAGTGGTGGAACGATTGGGGCATCTACGGCGGCGACTTCCGCGCGGGGATCAACACCGAGACGTACGAGTTCTACATTGATTTCGCCGCGCGTTATGGCCTCGAGTACGTGATCCTCGACGAAGGGTGGGCCGTCAACAAGCAGGCCGATCTCATGCAGATAGTGCCCGAGATCGACCTGCCGCGGCTGATCAAATACGCCGCCCGCCGCGACGTGGGGATCATCCTCTGGGCGGGCTACTACGCCCTTAACAGGGACATCGAGGGGATCTTCGCCCACTACTCCCGCCTGGGTGTCAAAGGATTCAAGGTCGATTTCATGGACCGCGACGACCAGCCGATGGTCGCCTTCCACCGCCGCGTGGCCGAGGCCGGGGCGAAACACAAGCTCCTCGTCGACTTTCACGGTACCTACAAGCCCACCGGCCTGCAACGTACCTACCCGAACGTCATCAATTTCGAGGGTGTCTTCGGCCTCGAGCAGATGAAATGGGTGGCGAAGGAGGTCGACCAAGTCACCTACGATGTCACCTTCCCCTTCATCCGGATGATCGCCGGGCCGGTCGATTACACCCAGGGGGCCATGCGCAATGCCGGCCGCCGGAACTACTATCCCAGTTACAGCGAGCCGATGAGCCAAGGCACCCGTTGCCACCAGCTGGCGACCTATGTCATTTTCGAATCGCCGCTGAGCATGCTCTGCGACTCCCCCTGCAACTACATGCAGGACGAAGAGTGCACCCGCTTCATCGCCACCGTGCCCACCACGTGGAGCAACACGATCGCGCTCGACGGCGCGGTAGGGCAATACCTCTCCATCGCCCGCGCGAACGGCAACCGGTGGTACGTGGGATCGCTCAACAACTGGAACGCGCGTACCGTCGAGTTCGACCTCTCCTTCCTGGGCGAGGGAGACTTCCAGGCGGAGTGTTTCCAGGATGGCATCAACGCCGACAGGAGCGGGCAAGATTACAAGACATACACGATCGACATCCCCGCCGACAGGAAACTGTTCGCCTGGATGGCACCCGGGGGCGGCTTCGTGATGAAAATATCGCCCAAACCCGCTACACTTCCCTCCCCGCTCGTCACCCGCGAAGGCGCACACCCACGCTAACGGATGCCCGGAGAGAACCACCCTGGCCCCCCGGCGACTCGCTCGACCGGGGGTAATCGGTTATGCGCTTCCTCCCAGGGTACCTCGATGAAAAATTATCGCCCGATTCCCCGGCACGCCTGATCAACCCCCTCGTTGACAACCTTGATATCAGCCACGCGGATCGCGGTGACGTTAGGGTGTAGGGAGGGTGTGTCAAAAGTCTGAACACACCCTCTTTTAGTATTTTTTATTCGGGTCGGTATCTGAAAGTGATTTCAACTATTCAATGCCCTGAGAGTTCATTTTACTTTTGACACCCCCTCCAGCGAGGGGACGCGCATGCCTCCAAGTCCCGCATCGCCTGTCTTCTATGGACGACACTCTATTAAGAGGCTGTCTCAAAAGTCAGTTTTTATCATTGCGAATGACCGTCATTGCGATCCGCGGAGCGGGAAGCAATCCAGAACACGCTCCATCCCTGGATCGCTTCACCCTTCGGGTTTGCGATGACGGGACAGGCGGATCGTCATGACACTCGTTCGAGGCTTCTGAGACAGCCCCCAGCGGGGGGACACGCGTGCCTCCAAGTCCCACAGGGACGACACTCTATTAACCGTATGCTTCAGCTTACGGCCGCAGGGACAACACTTGATTAATCGTATGCTTTAGCTCAATGTCATCCAGTTAAGAGGCAAGAGGGGGACGATGGTCCACGCCGGGTTTCGCGGCGATTGCCCGTGGGGCAATCATATCAATAGAGAAACGCCATCCCTGCTTGTTCTCAATTCCCCGCAGGGGATTCATAAAAAGCGCCGAAATGGAAGCCCCACGGGCTATTGGCGATACAAGGGGGGTATCCTGTTTTTCTATTGATATTATTCCCCTACCTTAGATTTGCGGAGTGAAGTCAAAAGCTTTGTTTTGACACACACCCGCATCGTTTTCGCCGTTCCCCCTCTTTCGCCGCGCTAAAACTTCCATATATTATCATAATAGACAGCGGCATGCACGATAAAAGAGGGGCAGGCGAAAAAAAATGACTGGTTTTGTATGTCACATTATTACTTTTCTTACTTTTGCACCAGAAAATTGCGGCCCGGTGGTTCGCGGGCCAGCGAACGGTAAAATTATGATACGGTAAAATTATAATGAAATGAAAATGAAAACAAGAACAAGCATCACGCGTTATTTCCAGGTATCACTTGGCGGAGCCTTGATCTGCGCCGCCACGCTGGCGGCGTGTACC
>JAISNC010000022.1 GCA_031276355.1 Odoribacteraceae bacterium | reverse complement strand
GCAAAGTTACAGCCTTTGAGTAGATATATAATGCTGAAAAGCAAAAAATCATCCGTATGTAACATTGAAACCTGTTGATGTCCTTACTTTTATCTCTTTTTTAATGCGTTGACCCTGTTATACTTCTCCTTTTTTACAACTGCTATACATCCCAGATAAAACAAGAATAAATCAAGCAAGGCTTTTACTGGAAATACGCTTTGAAGAATTCAAAGGAAGATTTCCGGTAACACCGGAGGTTTAGGGTTGCTGTTTTATTCTTGCTATATACCTTTGTATGGCAGTTGAAGAAAGAGTTATTCTTGAAAACGTTTTTTCAAACCAGAGATTGTGACTATGTAATCTCCATCACTTTTGTGAGATTTGAAGCCGTGCTTCAATGAGAACTAGCGACTTTCATTATTCACGCACTCAATACCGATATGAGTAAATTGTGCTGGTAAATTCTCTGTTAGGAATCTTAGTTCTTGAAACTCCCGAAATGATACAGGATCAGGATGGTGATCATCTCGCTCTCGGACATCACGTGAGAACGATCTCTATGTTTCTTGCCATCGCGCGGCAATTTAGGGATCTTGGACAACTCGTTTGAAAATTCCTTGTAGAAATCAGCCACGATACAGAAAATCTTGATAATTTTGTCAGTGGTAAGTAGACTCATGAGTTCAATGTATTTATTTGGTTATCAGCTACAGAAATACAAAAATCATGGGATACTTGCCACTTTTTTTTACTTTTTCTTATCCAAAACTCAGGTTATAAGACAATCGCAAGAAAATGTAAAAGCATTGAGTGCAAAAATTAACGAACTTGATGAATTACAGAAAAACATCATAGCGTTAAAAAAACAGCCTGAAATTATGAATGCTAAATTTCAACAAGTTGTTGAATTGTCCGAAACGTACACCAACACATTAGGTGCGGCAACAAAAAAGTATTTGGACGGAAACAATATGCTGTTTGCCGATAAATTGCAGGAGTTATCGCACAAAACGAACGACTTGCAAACGGAAATTACCCGTCTTGTAAACACCGATATCAACGTGCTGTTTCAGAAGTTGCAAAAGACTTTTATTGAGCAAACCAGAAAGGATATAGCAGAAGAGTTGTCGAAACTCGATGGAAAATTGGAGTTGTTTCAATCAAAAATCGACGAACTGAAAACTCAAGCCAAACGATTTGAAGATATTGAGTTTGAAAAATATTTCGACAATCTTCAAAAAACGCTTTCGGACATCTTCGGCGCGATTAATTCAATCAATTCAATTTTAACTCATGTCACACAATCGCTGCAAAATATTATTCGGTCGTTGGGAGATATACAAACTTCAATCACCGATAATCATAAAGCAGTCAATCAGTCATTAGAAAAATATAATTCCATTATAGAAAGACATTTGGACAATCAGGATAAAGAGTTGTCTGCGATAAAAGACAAGATAAACTTTTTAGAAATGCGAAATAGCATTTTACAAAAAAGGAGCAAGGTACTATTGATACTAACACATATCTCTGCTTTTCTAATATTAGGCGCTTTCGCTTTCATTGTCCTTAATCAAAAATGAGAAATAATATATAGTCACCCTTTGATTAAGCCAGCATTTTATTGGATATCAATAAAATAATTGTAAAAAGATTTGGCGTTTTCAACCGATTTTTGTAAGTTTGCGATATAAAAACCTGAAAATCATGTTAGGGAAATTACCCGTGGATAACCATCGTGAACTGTTTCGCACCCGACTGGTGGATGTGATTAATCTGGAGCACGAGTTTGCCCTTTTGGCAAATAAAGGAGCCTACAAAGGCTGCAAAAACATCCGCTTCAATATCATCCATAACGTATAACAAACCGTTCCAATAAAAAACAACAAATGAAACAGTCAAAAAAACTCCCGGAAACTATACACAAATCCGGTATCACGAGGAATTTTTTCATGATACTCTTTCCCCCTTTTTGGCGCAGACATAGCGATAACGCCGATAAAAATAGAAAATATATACAAACAGCGCGGGAAAAATTGAGAACCGTTAAAGATAAAGAACTTCTCGCACAAATTGTCAGGGAAGCCCCGTTGATCGAGGTTAAGATAAGTGCGGTTACAAAGATCCAAGATGATAAACTGCTAACGGAAATTGCTGAAGAAACTGCCGATATCGCCATGAAACTCGCCGCGATAGAGAATATACAGGATAAAGAAACTGCGCTCGGCATTATCGACAAAATAACGGATGAAAACCTGCTTACGGAAATTTTTATGAAAACGCATATTACTGACGTTGCCAGAACCGCATTCGCCAAAATACAGAAGAAGGAATGGGCTTTAATAAAAGCAATATACGCCAAAGATTTTACTTTTCGTGTGGAGGCCATTAAACAGATCAGTGATAAGCCTACCTTAACCCGGATAGCGGAAGGGAAAAAAACGCCCGAGGCGATGGCCGCCCGAGCGCGTCTTTATACGCTTGAGACAAAATATCGCAATAGCCCCGATGGTATTCTGAATACCACCAAGAACTCCGGCAATCTATGGGAACGTTTGGCTGCCGCTAAAAAACTAACGGATAAGGATTTACAAGAACAAATTTATTATGAGATTGCCACGGACGGAAATCCTGATCACATAACACATTGTGACACAGCTATTGAAGCAGCGAATTTGATAGCGGATAAAGAAATCAGGCAACAGGCATTTTTTGAAATTGCCAATAGATTTAACCACTTTGGTAAACAGACAAGGAAGGAAATATCGGAGCAATTAACAGACCGCAAATTTGTAACCGCCACCTTGAAAAACAAAAAATTAGAGAGCGGTTTGCGCGTGACATTAGTCGTGAAGAACGGCTTCACATTTTGCGAAAAATGCGGCGGGATAAAGGAATTAACTGAACACTCCTGTGCCTGTCCAAAATGCGGCGAAGTTCACCATCTATTCACACGCCGACAAGCGGATAGCATAGCCTTTGACGAGTGCGTGGTGTGCGGAGAAAAAGCCAATATTGAGTTCAGTAACGCCAAAGCTGGCGAGCCTACAAAATGTCCCCAGTGCGGTATGTTGTCCGCATTCAAAAATTGCCGGTGCGAACATTGTGGTGTAAAGGGGCATATACTCATTCCACGGTCAAGCGAGGAACGCGGCGGCGGTGTCACTGCCCATTGGGATACGTGGGAACAGTGCGTTAACTGCGGCTTTGAAACGGAAAAGATAGACAATTGGCGATATACGGACGGATATTAGCGTGAGTTTTGCATACTTTTTCTTGCTGTTCCCTATACCGCGGATTTGACGGGCACCGCTCACCGCGTCGCTGTAGCCTACGCTGATGCTGGCGTTGTTTGCAAAACTTTCGGCCAGGTTGCAGCGCGGATATGGAGTTGGTTTTACTCCTGCCGCGGAAAGTCACTTCATCCAGCTCGTACACTTGTGTAGTGTCCGAACGGACAGGCGACTCGTGCCGCACGAACGCCGGAGAAACAAAAGTAAACACCGGGAATAGGAAGAAAAGATCTCGCGATAAATCGAAATTTCATTTTTTATCACTACTTTTGGAGCCGGAAACGCGAGAGGTAGCGCCGACCAACGGACCACGCCCCCTCGCCCGTCCTTAACAAGATTGCTCGAGTGGTGGAATCGGTAGACACGCGGGACTTAAAATCCCGTGACCATTGCGGTTGTGCGGGTTCAAGTCCCGCCTCGAGTACGATTTTACGGTTTCGCGAAACTCACGAAACCGCATAAAACAGACCGACACGCCCCCTATACCCCTTCTCTTACTTCACCACGTCCACGATTTTCAGCCTGTAAACCAGCGTGGAATAAGGAGGGATCCGGATCTCCTCGGTGATGGAGTCAAACGTGCCCGAATCCTTGTAGGCGTAATTGTGCGGGATAATCAGCGTTGCCTCGTCTCCCTTCTTCAGGTAGCTCATCCCGGGGAAAAGTGCCATCAAACCGGAAGTCGGAAAAGAACCCGGGTTATTCTCTAATCTCTCGCCCACCTTTCGTTTCAAGCAGTCGGGTGGGGAGGCAAGTTCCGCCTCGTTCAACAAGTAGAGCGCATGAGCGATTTTCACGCGCGATGAGGTGACGACCGAGTCGCCCGTTTCCTCCTTGCAATGGGTGATAAAGAGATGCACAATCGAGTCGCCGGTAGTGCTCTTCTTCGTGAAGATATCCGCGTCGGTAACTCCTTGCGTGAGCTTGAGGGTATCCACGTAGGCCCGGATCAAGCTTTTCTCGTACTCGAGCAAGTCGGGGATCACGCGCCATATCTTGAAACGCGCATAGAAGTAATCCCCGGCAGGCCGGCCTGCCAGCGTGGAAGGGAGCAACATGTCGCCGGTAGTACCCTCGCTCATCTCTCTCAGCGCCACGGAGAGCGGGGCGGGAGTTGCCCCCGAAAGGTGCATCGGATAGTACAGCGGCCCGCCCACCGGGTAAGGGGTAGCAATCCCCTCGCCGACGAAGCGGGCAGGATCCGTTGAGGCGATATAGGAACCGTTCAACGCCATCTCGTCATAGTCCACGAGCACAAATTGCTTATCGGCCGGTCGCGTCCCGGTGGTGTCGTTGTTCATCACGTAGAGCGTGTCGCGAAGCGGGTGCCCGTAATAATCCGTCCCCTCGTAAGGGAAGCAACTGTAGCTCTTCCCGTCCAGGAAGGCGTGAATGCGTCCTTTCTCCACCGCCAAGATCTCATCCACCGTGGGGATCTTCTCATCGTTCGTGCAGGCGGCCAAACAAGCGAGGAGGGTCGCGCATATAACGCGATTCGTCCATGCATTGGTTTTTCTCATCTCGTTGCTATTTTTAGTTATTCAAGTGATTTTTTTTCCCGCACCTTCGCCACTTTGACCGCATAGATCAAGGTCGAATAGGGCGGGATCCAGGGGATCGTCTTCTTCTTGTCGGCGGGGTGGTATCCGGGGCGATCGTTAAAGGCCAACAGGTAGGGGATCACGATCTCCGCCTCGTCTCCCTCGCACAAGTGGCCGAAAGCCGCCCCGCAGGCCGGGATCTCGACGCGGGCGGGGTCAAAGGAGGCCGTGACGAGCGTGTCCATCGAGAATGCCTCGTAGAGCGGGGTATTCTCGCGCAGGACCAGGCAGGTACGATAAAACGTCACCGAATCCCCGGGCTGGATCAAGCGATCGCCGCTACCCGCTACGCGTACCACCGTGCGGACGAGCGTGTCGCCATGCCCATCCTGGTAGTTGGCAACACCGCCAAGCGCATTGACATAGGCCTGCACGAGGGCCTTCTCGTAGGTGAAGAGGTCGCGAATCACGCGGTGGGTAGTCAAGGAGTAGTGGCGTGTCCTCCCGCTCTTATCAAGTAGCATGGAGGGGACAATCAATTCCCCGCTCGTGCCCTCCGCGATGAGGGTGAAAGCGTGCCCGATATAATCGTAGAGCTTGGAGGAGTCTATCCGGTGGTAGAGCGGTCCACGCACCGCATAATGAAACGTGTCGGCCTGGATGTCGGGATCGGTGGATTCCACGTAACTCCCGTCCAATCGCCGGAGGGAGTAGTCGTGTAACACGAAATCACCGGGAGCGGGCAGGCCCGTCGCGGCGGGAGGGGTGTTATTGAAGAGGTACGTGCTATCGATCACCTGGCCTTTCTTGCTGAAATAGGCCCGCGGTGTAATCGCGGTGCGCGCCTGATCCGTCAGGAAAACGCGTATCTCCGCTCGCTCCTGCTCGATGATGTCGAGCAGCGTCTTTTCGCGCTCTTCCCCGGAGCAGGCGGCCAACAGCCAGCCGCATATACAAATGCTTGTCGCGATACGTTTGTTCATCTTGTTCTCTTTACTCGTTTGTTACATTGCTATTCGCCTATCGGGATCTCCGTCCATTTCCCGCCTTTCAGGCAGGTCGTATGGCGGAACCCGGCGGCCCGTAGCATCTCGAAAGCTTCCGCCCGCCCCTCGTTGATCGCCCACGGGTAGTGAGCGTCGGAATTGACGATAACGGGGATACGCAATTCCCGTATCCGCTCCATGTAGCGGCGGTGCGGGAAAAATACTCCCAGGCCGGGATACGCCTTGGTGTTGATCTCGATCATTAGCCCGCGGGCCGCGATCGCCTCGAGGTAGGAGATCAGGCGATCGTGATACCAGCGCGTCCCCGTGATAGAGGGATCAATTCGCTCCGCATTCACCGACACCTTGTCCAAGTGGGCGACAAAGTCGAACCCGCCCCGCGCTACCATCCGTTCGGAGGCATCGTAGTAAGCCGTCACGACACCGGCGAGATCCCCGTCGAAGATCTCCGCGAGGGCCGTCCTAAAGCCGATTTCGCCGCCATCCATGTCCATGAGGCGCCCGCTGGAAGGGTGTGTCACGTAGTGTATCGATCCGATCCGGTAGTCGAGGGGCAACTCCCGGAAATAAGCGATCGCGGGGCCGTACTCCTCGTTGATGTAATCAATCTCCATCCCCGCGTAGAGTTCGATCTGCCCGGCATACTCCCGCTTCAGGGTATCTATACAGGAGAGATACTCCTCCACGTTCTCGGCACGCATGGCGCAACGAGCGTAGAAGGGCAAGGGAGAATGGGAGGAGATCCCGTAGGCGTGAAATCCAGCGGCCACCGCCGCCCGCACGAACTCCTCCATCGGCGCGTGTCCGTCGCAGAAATCACAGTGGCTATGGTAAGTCGATAGATCCATCACTTACATGCGTTCCGGCATCTCGATTCCCAACATTCCCGCGGCGTTCCGTATCGCCACGCCACACTGGGTCGCCAGCAGGAGGCGCGTGTTCCGTATCGCCTCGGCCTCCTCCTTCAAGATGGGGTAGTCGTGATAGAACTGGTTAAACTCTTTGGCCAGGTCGTAGGCGTAGTTGGCCAAGAGGGCGGGACTGTAATTCGCTCCCGCCTCGGCCACTACCGCCGGGAGGCGAGCGATCAGCTTCACGATCTCCCGTTCTTTGCCCGTCAGGGGAGTCAGGGGATCCGCCGGCCGGGCCGTACAACCGATCTCCCCGGCCTTGCGTTCCACGGAGCGGATCCGCGCGTAAGTATACTGTATAAAGGGGCCCGTGTTCCCGTTAAAGTCAATCGATTCGCTGGGGTTGAACATCATGGTTTTCTTGGGATCCACCTTTAATATAAAATACTTCAAGGCACCCAGCGCTACTTTCCGGTAGACCTCCTCGGCCTCCTCTTCCGAGTAACCGTCTAACTTTCCCAGCTCCCGGGAGGTGGCGCGTGCCGTGTTGATCATCTCGGCTATCAGGTCGTCGGCATCCACGACAGTACCCTCGCGCGACTTCATCCTCCCCTGCGGCAACTCGACCATTCCGTAAGAGAGGTGCCTGATCCGCTCCGCCCACGCGAATCCCAACTTCTTGCATATCAGTGAAAGAACTTGAAAATGATAGTTTTGCTCGTTGCCCACCACGTATATCTCCTCGTCGATGTCGAACTCGTTAAAGCGGTCGTAAGCCGTGCCGATATCCTGTGTCATGTAGACGGAGGTGCCGTCGTCCCGCAAGAGTAACTTATGATCCAGGCCGTCACCCGTCAGGTCGGCCCATACACTGCCGCTCTCCTTGCGGTAGAGCACGCCGTCGGCCAGCCCCTTCAGGACAAGGTCTCGTCCCTTCTTGTAGGTCTCCGACTCGAAGTAGATCTTGTCGAAGGAGACTCCCATCAGCCGATAGGTCTCCTCGAACCCCGCAAGCACCCAGTCGTTCATCCGGCGCCAGAGGGCGATCGTCTCCGGGTCACCGGCCTCCCAGCGACGCAACATCTCCCGCGCTTCCAGCAGGATCGGGGCTTGCTCGCGAGCCTCCTCCTCCGGGATGCCGCGGTTGATCCGATCATCGACCTGCGCTTTGTACTCCTTATCGAAACGCACGTAGTAGTCCCCGACGAAATGATCCCCCTTCTTTCCAACACGCTCGGGGGTGGCCCCGTCGGCAAACTTCTGCCAGGCGATCATGCTCTTGCAAATGTGGATCCCCCGGTCGTTCACGAGGTTCACCATGATCACGTCGTGACCGTTGGCCCGCTGGATCTCGGAGACCGACCACCCCAGGAGGTTGTTCCGGATGTGACCGAGGTGCAGCGGTTTATTCGTGTTGGGCGAAGAGTACTCGATCATGTAACGTCGCCCGCTCCGCTCGCGGGCATACCCGTAACGCGTGTCCCGCGCCACAACATTCAACACATCGATCCAGTAGGTCGACGAGATAACTATGTTCAGGAAGCCCTTGATCACGTTGTATGCCTCGACCTCGGCAATGTGCTGTTGCAGGTAATCGCCCAACTCCTGGGCCGTCGCTTCGGGGGATTTCCCGGAGTAGCGGGTAAAGGGGAAAACGACGACCGTCCAGTCTCCGGTAAACTCCTTGCGCGTCTCCTGCAACTGGACGTCTTTCTCGGCCAACGTTGCCCCGTAACACTCTTTTACCGCTTGTACTACCCGCGCGGCGAGCACGTTCTCTATCGTTGTCATGATCTATTGTTTTAAAAGTCCCGTATCCCGGAGTTTGATCTCCGTCAATATTTTTTTCGTGTACAACGGGAACTCGCCGTTTAAAATCCACGCGAAATATCCCGAATCCTCCTTGAATACCCGCGCGACGGGTTTTCCCTTGTGTTTCCCGAAATTGAAGATCTCTTCCCCGGCCTCGTTATAGATGACCAGGCCGGCGAAATCGACGTTCTCGTTTTGTGTCGAGAACTTGCTCAGGAAAGTGATGTCGTTCTTGAGGGTATCGTAACGATCCAGTTGCGCCTTCAGCACATCGTAGGTCGCCAGCGTGTCCGCCGCCGCCGAGTGAGCGTTATCCAATTCTCTATCGCAATAGAAACGGCAAGCCGCAGCCAACGTCCGTTGTTCCATCTTGTGGAAGATCGTCTGGACATCCACGAAGCGACGCTTGCGCATGTCAAAAGCCACCTCGGCCCGCAAAAACTCCTCCGCCAACAAGGGGATGTCAAACCGGTTGGAGTTATACCCCCCCAGGTCGCAGCCCTCCATAAAACGGGCTAACTCTTTCGCGATCGCCTTAAACGATGGGCACTCTTTCACGTCTTCGTCCTTGATCCCATGGATCGCCGAGGCTTGCGCGGGAATCGGCACCCCCGGGTTCACCCGCCACGTCTTCTGCTCCTCCTTCCCGTTAGGCAACACTTTCAGTAACGAGATCTCCACGATCCTGTCCTTCGCGATATTCACCCCCGTCGTTTCCAGGTCGAAAAAAATGATCGGGGTCGTTAATGCTAATTCCACTGGTTATATTCTTATGTTTACCTGAAGAGTTACGCGACACTCCTGCCGCCACCGGGCAGAAAGAGATCACGGGATCACCGGGCCAAACTCCCGGAGACCTTACACCATCATCGGCATCAACAGCATTAACAACTCTTCATCCTTCTCCTCGCCCTCGAACGGCAAGAAAACGCCCGGACGCGCGGGATCGGCAAGCTCGATCACGAGAAAATCCGTGGTGAGATTGCTCAAAAATTCCAACACGAAAGAGGATTTAAACCCGATCGTCATCTCTTCGCCTTCATACTGGCAAGAGAGCGTCTCATGCCCCGACGTGCTATAATCAACATCTTGCCCGGAGACCTCCAAGATACCCGTCGAGAGATCAAACCGCACGAGATTGCTCGACTGGTTGGCCAGCACGGAGACCCTTCTCAACGAACTGTATAGCTCTTTCTTCTCCAAGATCACTTTTTTAGGGTTCTCCCGCGGGATCACCGATTGATAGTTGGGGAAACGGCCCTCTACCAAGGTGCAGAGCATCTTATAATCGCCAAAGGTGAAACGGGCCAGCTTATCATTAAACTCGATCTTCAACTCGCTATCCTCGCGCGGTAGCAAGTTTTTTAACTGTTGTGCGGGCTTCTTGGGCAAGATCAACGAGCGTCCTCCCTCCTCCAAGGAAGCGTCAAAGCGCTTATAACACACCAACTTGTGCGAATCGGATGCCACGAAAGTAAAATTATCGGCATTCATCTCGATCAACACGCAGTTCATCACCGGTCGCAAATCATCATTGGCCGTGGCAAAGATCGTGCGGGAAATACCGTCCAACACGGTGCCGCAACGGGTGACAAGGCTCGTGACATTCTCGTCTAAACTCGTGGGTCGCGGGAACTCGTCCGCGTTCTCTCCCTGCATCGTGAATACCCCCTTGTCCGAGATAATCTTCACCTCGAGAGAGGTATCATTGATCTCGAACGTGAGAGGTTGCTCGGGAAACTCTTTTAACATATCTATCAACTTCGGCGGCACGGCGATGCTCCCCGGCACACTCAAACTCTCCAGCGCCACCCGCGCTTCCAACGTGCTCTCTCGATCCGACGCGGTGACATACAACACGTCATCGGAAGCCACCAGCAAAATATTATTCAATATCGGTAGCGTCGGCTTACCCCCTAATACCCGGCTGACAGCTTGCAAACGGGCTAAAAACGTACTACTTGAAACAACAAATTTCATATACTTATCTATTTTGTGAGTTAATATTTTTTTTTATTCGCGACACATCACTCGCTCCGTCACCCCTCCCGCATCGTCTCCTCCACCTCGTTCACGGTAATCGGCACGCGCCGATCCCCCAGGCACAGCGCCCCGTCACGCGTGATCAGGAGATCATCCTCCAACCGAATCCCCCCGAAATCCTTGAAAGAGTCGATCCGGTCGTACGCGAGAAACGCCTCGTGCATCTTCGCCGCCCTCCACCGGTCGATCAATTCGGGGATAAAGTAGCACCCCGGCTCGTCCGTCACCACGAAGCCCGGCTCCAGCCTCCGGCCCATGCGCAGGGACGAAGTGCCGAATTGGGCGATCGGGCGCGTCTCCTCGTCGTATCCCACGTGAACCTGGCCCAGATCCTCCATGTCGTGCACGTCCAGCCCCATCATGTGCCCCAGCCCGTGCGGCATGAACAGGGCGTGAGCGCCGGCAGCTACCGCCTCCTCGACATCCCCCTTCATCACTCCCAACTCCTTCAACCCGCGTGCCAGCACCTTGCACACCTCGAGGTGTACCCACTGATAAGTCACCCCCGGACGGGCCAACTCCATGGCTTTGGTATTACATGCCAGCACGATCGTGTAAATATCCTTCTGACGGGAAGAGAACTTTCCCCCCACCGGCACCGTCCGCGTGAAGTCCGAGCAATAGTGCATCAGCGTCTCCGCCCCCGCGTCCGTCAGCATCAGCCGTCCCGGTGTCAACACCTGCCCGTGATCGTGATTGTGCAACGTCTCGCCGTTCTGCGAGAGAATCACCGGGAACGAGACCATGCTCCCGCGCGAGGCGGCAATCCCCTCCAACAGCCCGGCGATATACTGTTCGCGCTCTCCCGGGCGGGCATGTTTCATGGCCGTGACGTGCATCTCGTACCCGATGTTACACCCGCGCGTGATCTCCTCGATCTCACACGGCTCCTTCACCGAACGCAACGCCACCAGCGCCCGGATCAGCGATAGAGAAGCGCGGGCCTTCAACGACGCGTGAGGTATGTCCAGCATATCCTCCAGCAAAAGCGCGTTATACGACCGGTACGGGGGAAGGAAATGCACCTCCCTGCCCGCGCTTACGGCCGTCCGCAACGCCTCGGCCAACCGCGCGAAGGGTGCGGTGCGATCGACACCCACCCGCGCGGCCAGATCTTTCACGGAAGGTTGCGGGCCTGTCCAGATAATATCGTCCATGTCTACATCGTTCCCGTAGATATACTCTTCGCCCGCGTCCACGTCCAGCACGCCGGCGAAGCCAGGGTGATTCAACCCGAAGAGGTAGAGAAACGAGCTATCCTGACGAAACTTGTAGGTATTCGCCGGGTAATTCGCAGGTGCCTCGTTGTTACCGAGAATCAACACCAGTCCCCCGCTCATCTGCTCGGCGAGTCGCTTTCTCCTATTCACATAAACACTTTTGTCAAACATAATTACTCCTTATTATAGATTCATCCATCCAGCCTTCAAAACGAGTGGACAAGGTACGGCTTTTTTAGAAGATTTGAAAATAAAAAAAACGCCTCGCCACTTTTGCTTTCGTGTAAATAATCTGTACTTTCGTGCCCGGCAGTTACAAAACACCTCGCGACATCACGGCCAGGCGTCGCGTAACGTGCCAACGTATTCATTAAACATTAATCACGAGACATGAAAACATCTCACATCGAACACATCGGCATCGCCGTCGCGAGTTTAGAAAAAGCCATCCCCTTTTACGAGAAGGTGCTGGGATTAACCTGCTACGCCATCGAAGAGGTAAAAGATCAAAAAGTGAAGACCGCCTTCTTCCAGGTCGGGCAAACCAAGATCGAGCTACTCGAATCCACCGATCCCGAAGGCCCTATCGGCAAATTCGTGGAGAAAACCGGCGGCGGGATGCACCACCTCGCCTTTGCCGTGGAGGATGTACAGGAAGCCTTGAACCAGGCCACCGCCGCCGGTTGCCAACTGATCGACACGGCACCGCGCGCGGGCGCCGAGGGCTTAAAGATCGGCTTCCTGCACCCGAAATCCACCTGCCGGGTGCTCACCGAACTGTGTGGCCACCAGTAATCGTGAACAACCGTTTCCCCGGGGGAGCTTAGCCACGGCCCCCGGGAACAACACCTGACGTCATGAAACGCGGATTCGGAAGTGATAATTGCTCCGGCGCGTTGCCGGAAGTGCTGAAGGCCATCGAAGAGGCGGCCGGCGGCCATCGTGCCTCCTACGGGGAGGATGCCTACACCCACCAAGCGATTGAAGATTTCAAGCGCCTCTTTGGGCCGGAGATCGCGCTCTTCTTTGTCTACAACGGGACGGGAGCCAACGTGCTGAGCCTCGCCGCCTTGACTCGCCCTTACCATGCCGTCATCTGCGCGGAGACGGCGCACATCCATGTCGACGAGTGCGGGGCCGTCGAGCGATATACCGGGTGCAAGCTACTTACCATCCCGACTTTCAACGGGAAGTTAGAGACCCAATTCATCCAAAACCACCTGCACGGTTTCGGCGATCCGCATCACGTGCAACCGCGGGTGATCTCCATCACCCAATGCACGGAACTTGGCACGGTCTATACCCCCGCCGAGATCAAGGAGATCTGCGATTTCGCCCACGCCCGGGGGATGTACGTCCACGTCGACGGGGCGCGCTTGGCCAACGCCGTGGCCTACCTGGGAGTCCC
>JAISNC010000069.1 GCA_031276355.1 Odoribacteraceae bacterium | reverse complement strand
CCCGTCTGCCCGTAGTTGACCTTGACGCGGGCGCTGTTGACGAAGGGATACTTTTTCACGAGGTCGTAGTGGTGGAGGTTCACCCCGGCCCCGACCGACCAGAAGGGGGCGAAGCGTTGTTCGCTGCCGAATTTCGACGAGCCGTCCGCGCGGAGGGAGAGGTCGAGGAGGTAGGTGTCCCGGAAGGTGTAGTTGCCCAGCAGCAGGACACCGATCAAGCGGGAGTGCTCGTCGCCGAAGTCCGGGTCATGGAGCATGCCGTTCGCGTACTTCGGGTCGTGGAACTGCGCCGACGGGAAGCCGTTGTAGGCGTAGCTGGCCGATTTGCCCTCCTCCTCGTTCGCGTTCAGTCCGAGGTTGAGGTTGAGGTTATGGTCGCGGATGTCCCGGTTGTACATCAACATCAGGTTACTGTTCCACGCGAGCGACGTCGACTCGTCGAGATCCAGCTCTCCGCGCATCGCGGGCGTGAAGTTCCATGAGTTGAATTTGTTGGTGTCGTTGGGGTCGAAGAACTGCTCGCTGTCGTTCTCCGTGTAGGTGGCGGCGAACTGGAATTTTAGCTGGAAGTAATCCAGGAAAAAGGCGTTGATCGAGAAGTTGTTGCTGAACTGCAAGTAACCGCTCCGCTTGAAGTTCCGCGCGTGTACGACGTTGTACATCGGATTAATAAAATCCACGCTGTCATAGGCACCGCTCCCGCTCTTATAGACGTCGTTTTGTTCGACCTCGCCCGTGTCGGGATTGTAGATCGGGAAGTATGGGGATAACTTCACGTAGGTGGAGAACTCCCCGTAGGGGGAGGCTTGCGACCTCATCCGGGTGAAGCTCGCGTTATCGGTGACCTGGATGCCGCGTACCCGGTAGTCCGCGCGCAGCTCCGCCCCCACGCGGTCGCGGTAGGAGCCTTTCATCACGCCCGCCTCGGCATCGTAGTTTAACCCCAGCCCCATGCGGACGGACTCGGCACCCCCCTCGAGGTAGAGGCTGTGGCGGTGGTTCACTTGCGTGCGCAGCGGTTGCGACAGCCAGTAGGTGTCTATCCCCCGTTCGATGTTGTTCATCTTCGCCCGGTATTTCGCGAGGTTCGTATAATACGAGCGTTGCTCGTTCAGTAGACCGGCAGCGACCTCCGCCTCGATCTTCTCCCGTGCGTTCATCAGGTTATACGAGGAGAGGTCGGGGGCGGTCACGTTCCCCGTCAGGTTATACGTCACGCGCAGTTGTCCCGGTTTCGGGGCCACCGTCTCGATCACGATCACGCCGTTGGCGGCCCGCGAGCCGTACATGGCGGTGGCCGCGGCATCTTTCAGGATCGTGATGCTCTCGATGCGGTTGGGATCCATGTCGTAGATCTTCTCCGTCGTTACCTCGTACCCGTCCAGGATAAAGACCGGCAGGTTCGGGTTATTCTTCAACGCGAACTGCGACACGTCCGATTGCACGCGGTCCAGGTCGGTGATCCCGACACCGGCGGCACCGCGGATGTTAAACTCGGGCAGCGTGTTGGGGTCGGAACCCATCTCGTTGTTGCGCACCGTCCGCAGCGACGGGTCGAACACCTGCAGCGCTTGCAGGACGTTGCCCGTGGAGACTTTCATCAGCTCCTCGCGGGTGACGTGCGTGGCCGTGCCCGTGAAGCTGGACTTGCGGATGTTCGCGTAGCCCGTCACCACCACGTCCTCCAGCTCCGCAACCTCCTCTTCCAGGACGACGATGAGCGGCTGGTCAGTCGTGACCGTCACCTCCCGCGAGCGGTAGCCGACGAACGAGAAGAGTAACACGACCTCCTCCCCTACCGGGACACCCAGCCGGAACTCGCCTTTGCTGTCGGTTGACGCGCCGAACGTCGTCCCCTTCAACCGGACGGAAACCCCGGGTATGGGTGCCTTCAAGGCATCGGTAACCTTTCCCGTGACCACGCGTCGCTCCTGCGGATCACTTTTCAAAGGAGTGATGATCACTACCTTATCATCGACTTGAAACGCGAGTCGCAACGGAGTCAACACCTCGTCCAACAGCTGCAATAACTCCTTCTCCACGACATTCACGTCTACCCGTTGCCGCTGGTCGAAAATACCTAACCGGTAAAAAAAGGTATAATCCGACCGCTCTTCTATGGCCTTCAACACCTCTTGTACGGTAGAATTTCGCATCGACAAAGAGAGTTTCACTTGAGAGTAACCGTTGGCCGACACGTGCAACACGCCCGCCAACAAGAGAAATACCATGATTTTCATACGCGTTAACCATTTTGTTTCCCGACACCGCCATCTAAACGGCCATAAATCCCATTTTTTTTCCATACATTTGTAGTACTTAAGTTAAACAATAGCCAATCCCTCGTCGCCAAACGCGGGGTGGGCGCGGACGGGATCTTCTGGATCCCGTTTTTATCTTTATTTCATTCGAAAATCACCAGCCTCCTCCCCTCTATCCTGCAGCGCACGCTACCGGAAAGCTCGATCTTTCGCAATACATCTTCTATCCCCGAATACATGGGCATCTTCCCGTTATACCGCTCGTGTTTCAGGCGCTGGCTCTCGTAGAGCACCTCCACCTGATACCAGCGAGAAAGCACCCGCATGATCTCCTCCAGCGTCATCTCCTTGAAATAGAAAATCCCCTCCTTCCACGCCGTGTAGACCTCCGTCTCCACCGCCCGCGCGGAGAGCGCCCCCGATGCCACCTCCAGCGTCCCGCGCGTGCCGGGAGTCAACACGAGGTGCTCGCCCGTCGCCTCCGAGAGGAATGACACGGAGCCTTCCACGAGCGTGGTGTACACTTGCCCGGCATCCTCGTAAGCGTTAATATTGAAGGTGGTGCCCAGCACGGTCACGCGCGACCGGCGCAACTGCACCGTGAACGGGCGGCCCGCGTCCTCTTTTACCTCGAAGTAGGCTTCCCCGCTCAAGGTCACGACACGTTCCCCCTCGCCGAACACCACCGGGTAACGCAATTCGGAGGACGCGTTTAACCAGATTTTCGTCCCGTCGGAAAGCTCCACGGGGAAAAACCCGCCCGCCGGCACCTTCAGCGTGTTATAGTGGATCAAAGAGGCGGTATCCCGGCGTTCCGCCTTCCCGTACACGAGTCCTCTCGCGGAATCGTTGTGAACACGGAGCGAAGCGTCGCCGCGAATCTCCCGGCTCTCGCGGGCAAGTGAAACCACCTCCCCCCCCGCCAGCACCAGCTCTGCCTTATACTCTCCCGGCACGATCTCCACCTCCTCGATCCATACGCCGGGAGCACGGTCACCCTCCCCGCGCAACAAAAGAAAAAGCAGCGACAAGCCCACCAGCACGGAAGCAGCAACGGGTAGCCGGCGCCACCACCAGCGACGACGGCCCCACCCCACCCGCGCGTACAAGCGTTGCCATTCGGGTTCCTTCCACTCGGAAAAGTGCCGGGGATCCAGTACCCGGTTCACCAACGCCGACCGGTCTATCACCCTGACATGCTCTTCGTCGGACAACCAGGCACTCACCTCCTCGTCGTCGCACGTTGCGCGGTGATTCAACAGATGGTTGGAAAATTCCAACACGTTATCTTCTTCTTCGCCTATCATACTTTTTTTTGAGCTAATACACGGGGGATATCGAAATGGGTGACACGATCACGCGAGTTTTTAAAAAGAAAATGCAAAATGGGGCATCGCACATCCACGCGCACGGCTACCTGGATCGGGCAGACCTGCCCCTTCGGGACGCTATCGGGCACGGGGAGAACTATTTCCCATTACGCGGGTTCTTTTTAAGCAGTTGCAAATTCTTGAACACGGCACCCGGAGAGGCCGTAGCCGCGATTGCCGCCACCAATGCCGTTTATTCGAACATACGCTCGAAAGGCACGCGTTGCATATACCGGCCACGATCTCGCCGGTTCAGATGGAAAGCGTGACCTTGGTGATGCCGGCACCGCCGTACTGGACATGCTCGTCCTCGAGGTGCACGACAAAGGGGTTGGCGCGGAGATAGTCGCGGACGATCTGCTTGAGGGCACCGGTACCGGTGCCGTGGAGCACGCGCAGTTCCCGCGCGCCAAGCATGACGGCATCGTCGAGAAAGGCGGTGACCCGTTGCAGCGCCTCCTCCCCGCGTAGCCCCCGGATATCGATCTCCGGCTTAAAGTCGGCGCGCTTGCGATCAACGGTGTCAAAATAGTTCGAGCGAGCGGCCCGCGGCTTCTCTTGAACGATCTTCCGTGCCCGGGTGGCAGAAAGTTTCGTCAAGCGCTCCGGCTTGACGGTCGCTATCAGCTCGCCGAGGGCCACGATCACGCTCTTTCCGGTAATCTCGATGACCTCCCCGACAGTTTTTTCGTCTACTTGCACGAAATCGCCCTTGGCCAGCGCCGTATCTCGCGTTGAGGCCTCCTGCTCCCCGGGCAGAGCGGCCCGATGCCCCCGATCCTCCTCCTTTCTCTTCTCCCGGTTTTTAAGCCGCTCCATCCGCTGTTGCAACCGCTCCTCGGCCTCTTCGGCCTCCAGCAACCGTTTTTTCTCCTCCTCGAATACCCGCCGGGCTTCCCGCGTCCGCTCCTGGTCCGCCTGGCTCTCCTTGATCTCGCGGATGGTAGACTCGATGGCACTGTTAGCTCCCCGGATGATCTCGTGCGCTTTTTCCTTGGCCTCTTTTACTATCTCTTTCCGGAGTTTGGCCGTCTCCTCCAACTCCTGTTGGTATTTCTGAAGCACCTCCTCCAGCTGTTTCTCGTTCTGGTGGATTTGTTTCCGTTTCTCCTCCCAGTAGTGCTTATCGCGGATGATCTCCTTCAGGTGCTTGTCGAAATTCACGTGCTCCTCCCCTACCTTGCCGGTAGCCTCGTCGAGGATCTCCTTGGGTAAGCCTATTTTTTTCGCGATCTCGAAGGCAAAGGAGGATCCCGGCTTCCCGATCTCTAAGCGGAAGAGCGGTGCCATCCGGCCCGCGTCATAGAGCATCGCCCCGTTAACGATCCCCTCGGCCGAGGCGGCGAAGTGCTTCAAGTTGGTATAGTGGGTGGTAATAATCCCCTTGACGGCCTTTTTGTTGAGGGCATTCAAGATGGCTTCCGCGATGGCCCCTCCCAGCATGGGTTCCGTGCCGGTGCCGAACTCGTCAATCAACACCAGCGCGCGCGCGTCGGCATGACGCACGAAATTTTTCATATTGATCAGGTGAGAACTGTACGTGCTCAGGTCGTTCTCGATGGACTGCTCATCCCCGATGTCAATCAGGATACTTGTAAAGATCCCGAAGCGACTGTCATCCTCCACCGGCACGGGGAGACCGCACTGGAACATGTACTGCAAGAGGCCGGCCGTCTGCAGGCATACCGATTTTCCACCGGCATTGGGGCCAGAAATCAGGATGACGCGTTGCTGGTCGTCGATCTCGATATCAAGGGGGACGATCTCCTTGCCCGCGGCTCGCAGCGCGAGGAGAAGAAGAGGGTGCCTGGCGTGATGCCAACGCGCGGAAGGGGTGGCCTGGAAGGTCGGGGCCAGCGCGTCCACGTGGAGGGCAAAACGGGCCTTCCCCCGGACGAAGTCCATAAAAGCCAGGAAATCATACGAGGGGAGCAGGTCGTCGATATACGGCCGGATGTCAGCGGCTATCCGGCGCAATATCCGGGTGATCTCCCGTTGCTCCTCTCCTTGCAATTCCCGGATCTCGTTGTTTGTCTCGATGATCTCGGTCGGTTCGATATAGGAGGTCTTCCCGGTGCTCGACTCGTCGTGAACGATCCCGCCTATCTTGCGCTTGAAGGCCGACGGCACGGGGATCACCATGTGCCCGTCACGGATGGAGAGCGCGCTCTCCTTGTCGGCCCACCCCTCCTCCTGGGCTTTTTGCAACAACGCCTGCATCCGGCGGGAGATCCCCGCCTGTTTCTTCGCGATCGCCTGCCGGATGTCGGCCAAGGCCGGAGAGGCAGAGTCTTTCACCGTCCCGTGCTTGGTGAGGATGCTCTCTAATCGCTGGAGGATATAGGGGAAAAAATGAACGTCGCCTGCCCGTGCCGTGAGGCGGGGGTACTTCGTCTCCTTGCCTTTGAAAAAATGGAGAAGGGCGTTGAGCGATTCCAACGAGCTTTTCAAGATCATCAACTCGACCACCTCAAGAAAAAGCCCCTCCACCCGTATCCGCTTCAGAAAAGGGCGCGCGTCCTGGTAGCTCGCCACCGGGAAGGCCGTCTCTATCCGGCAGATGGTCATCGCCTCGGTCGTCTCCTCCAGGGCCGCCCGGATGAGATCCGGGTCGGTCGAGAACGTCATCTCGCTCACCAGTTCTCGGCCCATCTCACTGAGACAGTTCCCGGCCACCAACTGCCTGATTTTATCAAATCTTATCTTGGCCTCGAAATTATCGGGATAGAGCATCAGCGGGGAGTACTACATTATTTTCACGTTGATCGTTCCCGTCACCCCCTCGCTCGTGTTAATCAGGACGAGGCTGCTCCTTCGTTCCTTTTCCGCGGCGGGCGTGTAGATGAAGACCAGGTTTCCCCGGAAGCCGGGAAGCAGGAGCACAGGCGTTTGATCTACCACGAGGTCGTTCGGCTTCGTGATGGAGGTAATGGATATCTTTTTCTCCCCCGCATTGAAGAGTTGAATGATCTGTGACCTTTTATCCGCCTGCAAGTGAACAGTATCCGTGCTCATTCGCAACGAACCGACGGCCACCGGATAATCCTTCTCTATATCTATCTTCCCGGCCACCACCTCCCCGGAAATCCTCACGTGAGTGGTGATATTGCCACTGGCGTAGAGGATGATCTTTTTATTAAATTTACCTGACAGATGGATCGGGTTAAAGTTCACGGTGAGGGTGCCCGACTCTCCCGGTAGAATCGGGCGATCGCTCCATCTCGGGATCGTACACCCGCACGAACTTTCCACGTCAATCACCGATAGCGGCCGGTTCCCTTTATTGGTAAAAGTGAATGTATGTGACACGATCCCTTTATCCGCCTCGACTTTCCCGAAATGATAACTTTTCGCGTCAAAGGCAATTCTCGGGCGCTGTCCCACGGTCGCGCATGGCAGGGAGAGCAACAACAAGAATAGCATTTTCGTTCTCATGGTCATACTTACGCTAAATTTCTCCGCGAAAATAGGGATAAAATCGACAAATCACCCCCCGTCCTTTTAAATCTCTAAAAAATCTCACCTTCAAATTTTCCCGAATCAATTAAAATACATACTTTCGCGGCGTTAAAATCACTAATGACATTAAAAGAGAACATCATGTATTTGACATCCGAAAAGAAAGAAGAGCTTTTTTCGACATACGGGAAGTCTAATAAAGATACTGGCTCGGTAGAGTCCCAGGTAGCTTTATTTTCTTACCGTATCGCTCATTTGACCGAGCACTTGAAGCAACACCACAAGGATTTTGCCACGCAACGGTCGCTGGTCAAACTGGTAGGAAAACGTAGAGCTTTGCTGGATTATGCCAAGCGAGAAGATATCGAAAGGTATCGCGCGCTCATTAAAGCATTGAACATACGTAAATAATCGCACAAACAATCCGGGGTTCGCTTCGGATTGTTTTCTATAAGCACATCCTCCCCTCCTCCTCCCCTGGGCAAATAGAAAAAGAATTCCGTTGAGTATAGTGAGTTCTAATTGTTGAAAAAAAAGAGTATGAATGTAATTGAAAAGAGTATTACCTTAAAAGACGGTAGGGTAATCACGTTACAAACCGGTAAACTGGCCAAGCAGGCCGACGGGGCCGTCGTGCTGACGATGGGTAGCACCATGCTATTAGCCACCGTGGTGTCGGCGCAAGAGGCCGGCGAAGACGTGGATTTCATGCCGCTGTCAGTGGACTACAAAGAGAAATTTTCGGCCGTGGGACGCTTCCCCGGTGGCTTCACCCGGCGGGAAGGACGCCCGTCGGATTACGAGATCCTTGTCTCCCGGTTGATCGACCGGGCCTTGCGCCCGTTGTTCCCGGACGATTATCACGCGGAGACGTTCGTCCAGGTGACGCTTTACTCGGGCGACGACGAGTCAATGCCCGACGCGTTGGCCGGGCTGGCTGCCTCCGCGGCCCTCGCCGTGAGTGACGTGCCTTTCCACGGGCCGATCTCCGAGGTACGGGTGGCCCGCGTCAACGGGACGTTCAAGATCAATCCCGTGAAGAGCGAATTGACAAACGCCGACCTCGACATCATCGTGGCCGCCACGATGGAAAATATCATGATGGTAGAAGGCGAGATGAAAGAGGTCTCCGAGCAAGTGATGCTGGAAGCGATCAAGGTCGCCCACGAGGCCATCAAGGAGCAGTGCCGGGTGCAAATCGAACTGGCCAAGGCCGTGAACAAAGAGAAACGCGCCTACTGCCACGAAAACAACGACGAGGAGTTACGGAAAGAGGTATGGGAAAAGTGCTACGATAAAGCCTACGCGGTAGCTCGCCAGTGCAACGCCGACAAGAAATTACGCGGGCAACTCTTCGAACAGGTGAAGGAGGAGTTCCTGGAGAGCCTCCCGGAAGAGGAACGAGACGAGAAGAAAACGCTGGTCGGCCGTTACTACCACGACGTGGAAAAAGAGGCCGTCCGCCGCATGATCCTCGACGAAGGCTTACGCCTCGACGGCCGTTCCACCGACCAGATCCGCCCGATCTGGTGCGAGGCAGGCACGCTGGCCGGCCCACACGGCATGGCCATCTTCACCCGCGGCGAGACCCAGGCGCTCGCGACAGCCACGCTGGGCACCAAATTGGACGAGAAGATCGTCGACGAGGCCACGGAACAAGGGAAAGAGAAATTCCTGCTCCACTATAACTTCCCCCCCTTCTCCACCGGCGAGGCGAAACCCACCCGCGGTGTCGGGCGGCGCGAGGTGGGACACGGGAACCTGGCACATCGCGCCTTGCGGGCCGTGATGCCGGACGACTATCCCTACACGGTGCGCATCGTCTCGGACATACTCGAGTCGAACGGCTCCTCCTCGATGGCAACGGTCTGCTCCGGGACGCTGGCCTTGATGGATGCCGGCATACCGATCAAGAAGCCGGTCACGGGCATCGCGATGGGCCTGATCACGGACAAAGGGTGCGCCAAGTACGCCGTGTTATCGGACATCCTGGGCGACGAGGATCACCTCGGCGACATGGACTTTAAAGTCACCGGCACCGTGGACGGCATCACCGCCACCCAGATGGACATCAAGGTCGACGGGCTTCCCTACGAGATCCTGGAAAAAGCGCTGGAACAGGCCAGACAAGGACGGCTGCACATCATGAACATCATCACGGAAGTGCTACCCGCGCCGCGCCCCGACCTGAAACCACACGCGCCGCGCATGGTTACGCTGACGGTAGACAAAGACCAGATCGGGGCCATCATCGGTCCCGGCGGGAAGATCATCCAAGACATCCAAGAGAAATCCGGAGCCGTGATCGTGATCGAAGAGGAAGGCAACGTGGGGATCGTGACGATCGCCGCCTCCAACGCCGAGTCCATAGCGATCGCCGTGGGACGCGTGAGGGCCATCGCCTCCAAACCGGAAGTAGGCGAGATCTACGAGGGAGTCGTGAAGAGCATCACCTCGTTCGGGGCTTTCGTCGAATTTGTACCGGGCAAAGACGGGCTACTCCACATCTCCGAGATAGAGCATAGACGCTTGGAAAAAGTGGAAGATGCCTTGAAAGAGGGCGACAAGGTCACGGTGAAATTGATCGACATCGACCCCAAAACGGGCAAGTTCAAACTCTCCCGCAAGGTACTGCTCCCCAAACCGGAAAATCCGGGAGGAGAGGAGAGAGGAAGAGGGGATCATCACTACCGGGGAACGAAGCCCCCGCACCTTGAAAAAAGAGGATAGATAAAAAAACGCGAGCGATACTGTTATCACTCGCGTTTTCTTTATCTTTGTAAACGTTAATCAATGACTTTGTGAGATGGAAAATAGACTAAAAATAGGCATCACGCACGGGGATGTAAACAGCGTATCGTACGAGTTGATCATAAAACTATTGATCGAGAACCGGATATGCGAACTGTGCACGCCGATCCTGTACGGTTCACCGAAGGTAGCGGCCTACTACCGCAAGGTATTAAACGTGGAAAACTTCAGCCTCAACCCGATCAAAAGCCCGGCGGAGGCAAATGCAAAGCGCACCAATATCCTCCATTGCGTCGACGACGACGTGAAAGTAGAGATCGGCAAAGAGACGGAAGAGTCCTCCCTCGCGGCCACCATGTCACTGAATCGCGCCTTGCACCACCTCGATAAAAACGAGATCGACGCGGTGATCATGGCCCCACAAGGCGAGGCAAGTTTCACGCGGACAGGGAACAGGAGTTTCCCTGACTACCTCGCGAAATGCTACAACGTGCCGGAGATCATGACGATCTTCGTCAACGAACAGATGAAGCTCGGATTCGTCACGGAAAACGTGAAACTCAGGGACGTACCCCAGCGAATCACGATAAAAAACATCGAAAGGAAACTCCAGATGTTGAACAGTAGCCTGAAACTTGATTTCACGATCTCCAAGCCCAAAATCGCGGTCTTGGGCGTGAACCCCTATCCCGGGGAAGAGGAGGAGAGTGTCATCATCCCCGCGATCGAGCGGACGCGACAACACGGCCTCATGGCCGTCGGGCCGTTCCCCGCCGAGCGTTTCTTTACCGGCCACATGTACGAGAAGTTCGACGCTGTCCTCGCCATGTACCACGACCAGGGGATGATCCCGTTTAACGCCCTCTCGGAAAATACCGGGGCGGCGTACGTGACCGGCATACCGGGCGTGTGTGCCTTCTCGCTCGACTCCCCGGGGTGGGAGATCGCGGGCCAGGGAACGGCCGACGAACAGGGATTCCGGGAGGCCCTCTACCTCGCGACGGATGTCTATAATCACCGGCAACGGAACCTTCAACTACTGAAAAACCCGCTTCCCCACTACGACATCGCCGTTAACAGTAACGAAAGCGACCTGAATGTCGAACAGATCGAGGGAGTACGGGACGATTTCTAACACTTACATTCACAGCGTATGACCACTCGCAGGGATTTCTTGAAAAAAGGGGGAATGTTGCTGGCGGCCTCCGCCATGAACGCGACGCCGCTCAAACACCTGTTCGTCGCCCCGGGAACGTACGAGAGCAGACGACCGGCACTGGCCGATCGGCGCTTCACCTCGCGGGCAGTAGAAGAGTTGATCGTGAAAACGAAAAAGCAACTGGAAGATCCCAAATTGGCGTGGATGTTCGAGAACTGCTATCCCAACACGCTGGATACCACCGTCGACTTCCAGATGAAAGAGGGACGCCCCGACACCTTCGTGATCACGGGCGACATCAACGCCATGTGGCTCCGCGACTCCGCCGCACAGGTGTGGCCCTACCTGCCCTTGTGCAAGCACGACGAGCCGTTGCGCCTCCTGATCGCCGGCGTGATCCATCGCCAAACCCGGTGTATCCGGATCGACCCTTACGCCAACAGTTTCACCCGGGACGAAGCGCCAAGCGAGTGGGCCTCGGACATCACGCGCATGAAACCCTATATCCACGAACGCAAGTGGGAGATCGACTCGCTCTGTTATCCCGTACGACTGGCCTATCACTACTGGAAAACCACCGGCGACACCAGCGTCTTCGACACGGGATGGAGGGACGCGATGCGTCTCGTGTTACAAACCTTCCGGGAACAACAACGCAAAGAGGGGTTAGGCCCCTACCGCTTCATGCGCAAAACCGAACGCCAGTTAGACACGGTTTGCAACGACGGGTACGGTCACCCGGTGAATCCCGTCGGCCTGATCGTCTCCACGTTCCGTCCTTCGGACGATGCCACCCTCTTCGGCTTTCTCGTTCCATCCAACCTTTTCGCTATCGTCTCCCTGCGACAAATCGCGGAGATCTCCCGGCGCGTCACCCTCGACACGGGGTTGGCCGCCCGTTGCGAAGCGTTGGCCGACGAGGTCGAGGCCGCCGTGCAGCGACACGCCATCGTCTCCCATCCCAAACACGGGAAGGTCTACGCCTACGAGGTCGACGGCTTCGGGAACGCCTACCTCGCCGACGATGCCAACGTGCCCAGCCTCCTCTCGCTCCCCTACCTCGGGGCGGTAGCGCCCGACGACCCGCTCTACCTAAATACCCGCGCGCTGGTCTGGAGCACGGACAACCCCTACTTCTTCCGGGGCCAGGCCGCCGAGGGGATCGGAGGCCCACACATCGGGTACGACATGATCTGGCCCATGAGCATCATCATGCATGCCATGACCAGCAACGACCGACAAACGATCGCCCGCGCTCTCCATACCCTCCGGGAGACGGACGGGGAGACCGGTTTCATGCACGAATCCTTTCACAAGGATAACCCCGCCCGCTTCACGCGCCGCTGGTTCGCCTGGGCCAACACGCTCTTCGGCGAACTGGTCGTGAAGCACGTGACCGGGTAACCGGGATGCGAGACAAGGACTGTTCACAAACCATGTAGGGGCGAAAAATCTTTCGCCCCCCGGATCGTGTCGCCGGGAAAAACGCGACCCGCGAGGGAATATAATTGGCCCCTCCCCCCTCCTTCACCGGCCACCACCCACAAGCGCTTTCACGATCCCCGCGACACGCACCACCTCCTCGTCGGTAAGTGAACTACCCGAGGGAAGGCAAAGACCGTCCCGGAAAAGACGCTCGCTCGTGCCGTCACCGTAAAAAGGAGCCGAGGCGAACACGGGCTGCAAGTGCATCGGCTTCCACAACGGGCGAGTTTCTATGTTAGCGGCCTCGCAAGCCAGACGGATATCCTCCCGCGTCACGCCCCCCGCGAGCGAGGGATCGACGATGATCGCCGTTAACCAGTGATTCGACCGGAAACCCGCGTCGGGTTCCGTTAACAACCGGATACCGTCCAACCCCGAGAAAGCCTCCCGGTAAAGCCCGTTGATCGCCCGACGCCGCGCCACCCGGCTCGCCAACACCTCCATCTGCCCGCGACCGATACCGGCGCAAATATTACTCATCCGGTAATTGTAACCGA
>JAISNC010000089.1 GCA_031276355.1 Odoribacteraceae bacterium | reverse complement strand
TGGACATTAACCGCGTAGCCTCGATCACGCTCCTCAAGGATGCCGCGTCGACGGCTATCTACGGGTCGAAGGCGGCGAACGGCGTGGTGGTGGTCGAGACGGTAAAACCGGAGGCCGGCGAGTTGCAAGTGAGCTACAACGGCAGTCTCAACGTCACGATCCCCGACCTCTCCAGCTACAACTTGATGAACGCGCGGGAAAAACTCGCGTTCGAGGTGCTCGCCGGGAGGTACGATGCCTCTGGAGCGAGCGCGCTCGGACTGAACGAGTATACTTACGAGCAGGAGTTAAACGCACGCTACCAGGAGAAACTGAGAGCCGTGCTCGAGGGTGTCGACACCTACTGGCTCGCCGAGCCGTTGCGTGTCGGCATCAACCAGAAACACTCGCTCTACCTGATGGGCGGCGAGGGGCACTTCCTCTTCGGTCTTGGCGGCAGCTATACCGGTGTCACCGGCGCGATGAAGCGCTCCTTTCGCGAGGTGATCAGCGGGAATATCGACCTGATCTATCGCGTCGACGACTTCCAGTTCTCGAACAAGTTCTCGATCACGTCCACCGCGCTGGGGAATCCCGTGGTCTCGTTCCAGGAATACGCCGAGGCGAATCCCTATTACAAGCGCGATGCCGAGGGAATCATCAATAAATGGCTGGAGAATAACGACTACTTCCAAGCGTCCAACCCGCTGTGGAACGATCACCTCAATAGTCGCGACAAGGGGCACGGGCTGGGGCTTAGTAATTTTTTCGTGGCCGAGTGGACACCTTCCCGCGCCTGGAAAGTACGTGCCCGCCTCGGCATCACGCACGATAACGACGACACGGAACAGTTTTTCTCGAGGGAAGACACCCGGTACGAGAACACGGAATCGCACCGCCGCGGGGAGTTTTTCGCTCTCAACATGCGCCACACGCGCCACGAGGGAGAAGCCAGCGTGACGCACGCCCGCCTCATTGGACACCATCGCCTCAATCTCGTGGCCGGCGGTAACATTTTTAGTAGCACGCTGCTCGTCCAGGGGTATTCCGTGGAGGGCTTCCCGGATGGCGACTTCACCTACCCGTCGTTCGCGAGCGGCTACCCGGAAAACGGTACTCCCACCTATTACGAGTCGATCTCCCGTTCCGTCAACGGTTACCTCAACGCCGGTTACGCTTTCGACGACCGCTACCTGATGGATTTTAGCCTCCGCACGAGCGGCTCTTCGGTCTTCGGTGCCACGCGCAAGTACAACACGACGTGGTCCGTCGGCCTGGGCTGGAACCTGCACGGCGAGAAATGGGTAAACGCGCTCTTCCCCCGCCTCGACCAGCTAAAATTACGCACCTCCATCGGCAACCCGGGCAACCAGAGCTTCGAGTCGGCGCAGACGCTGTTTACCTACGCCTTCCAGCATGGGGCGCTAAACTACTTCGGGCGCGGCGCGCTACTCGACCAAGTCGGTAATCCCGACTTAAAGTGGCAGGTGACCGTTGACAAGAACGTCGGGATAGATATTGCGGCGTTTGACAAACGCCTTTCGCTAACGGCCGACTACTATTACAAGATCACCGACCCGTTATTGCTCAGCATCAACATGCCGGAATCTTCCGGTACGCCCACCTACCTCACCAACGCCGGCGAGCAGGTCTCCCGCGGGTGGACGCTCAACGCCTCGGGGTATCTCCTCCGCGATCTCGAGCGGCGCCTCCTCTGGCAGGTACGGGCCAGCGCCCGCGGGCAATCCACGCGTATCGACAAGATCGGCAACCAACTCGCCACCTTTAGCCAAAACGGGCGCGGCGAGAACACCGTCCGCTACTACGACGGTGCCGACCCCAACGACATCTGGGCCGTGCGCTCGGCCGGTATTGACCCGGCCAACGGCAAGGAGTTGTTCCTCGACAAAAACGGGAACTTCACCTACGACTTCTCCTACGACGACGAGGTGATCTGTGGCAACACGCGCCCCGATGTCGAGGGGGTGTTGGGCACTTCGCTGACGTGGGGCGGCTTCTCGCTGGCGCTTAACTTCCGTTACCAGCTGGGCGCCGACCTCTTCAACACCGCTCTCCACGAAAAGGTGGAGAACATCCGGGCCAGCGACCTGAACAAGAACCAGGATAGGCGGGCACTCCACGACCGTTGGCAAAAACCCGGCGACATCGTCTCTTTCAAAGACATCGCCAGCGCCCTTGAATCTCCGATCTCCTCGCGTTTCGTGCAGCGGGAAAACGTCCTCGTCTTCGAGTCGCTCAACGCGAGCTACGAGTTCTTCGGGGGATGGATCGAACGTACGGGACTGGGCAACCTCAAATTCCAGGTCTCCGCCCGCGACTTGTTCCGCGCCTCCACCGTCCGGGCCGAACGGGGAATCGCCTACCCCTTTGCCCGCAACGTGGAAGCGGGGTTATCGTTTAACTTCTAAATCGTGAATACCATGAAACAGATACTTTACCTCCTTGCGGTACTCTCCTTCACTGCCTGCAGCGACTTCCTCGATGTCGTCCCACGGGACAAGCAGACGCGAGAACAACTCTTCGCCACCGCAGGTGGTTTCTACACCGCCGCCAACGGCATCTACAACGGCCTCGCTGCCGACTCCCTCTACGGGCAAAAACTCACCTACGAGATGATCGACATCCTCGGCAAGCGGCACGTCACCGTCGGCACGAACACGTTCTTTCGATCGCTCAACACCTTTAATTACGGTGATGCCCCCGTCTCCAAGGCGCTCGAGGAGGCATGGAACATGAGCTACCGCCTCGTCCTCAACTGCAACGTGCTTATCGAGGCCATTGATCGACAAGAGGGCCTCCTCACTACTGACGAGGCCGATGTTCTCCATGGGGAGATGCTCGCCGTACGCGCGTTCCTCCACTTCGACATGCTCCGGCTCTTCGGCCCCGTGTATAAAGATAATCCATCCGCTGTAAGCATCCCCTACAACGACTCTCCGGACATCATGGGCCTCCCTCTCCTTCCCGCCGACACGGTTGTCGGTCGCATACTGCGCGACCTGGATACGGCAGCCAACCTGCTCAAGGGCAAAGATCCTGTCATTGCACGCGGCCCGATGGCTTCCAACGGTGAACCGGCCAGGGAACGCTACCGGCAACTCCGCTTGAACTATTACGCCGTGCTTGCCCTTCGTTCCCGGGTACTCCTTTACTCCGGCGACAAGAGCGGCGCGCTTACCACCGCACGGCTCGTCCTAGACGATCCCGTCGCACAGGGACATTTTCCACCCGTCGACCCCACCACTTTGCTGGCCAACCAACTCGACCCCGACCGCGTATTCTCCACCGAGGTACTTTTTGGCATTTACCGGAAAGATCGCTCCACGATCTATACCCGCTACTTTGATTCGGAGAATGCCGGTAATAACTTCCTGCAACCGAGGGCCAATTTCGTCGACGGCACGCTCTTCTCTGGAGCAATAGGCGACTATCGCTACCAATCGCGCTGGCAACGGGCCACCGGTGTCGGCATTGCCGGACACGTCTTCACCCTCTACAAGGCCATCGCCCGTCCCGACGACAACGACCCCGAGTCGGAGTACTTCCACGCCACGCTCATGTCGCTCGTCCGCATGCAGGAACTCTACTACATCGCGGCCGAGTGCGAACCGGACATTAACGACGGCTACGCGTGGCTCAACCGGGCACGGGAACGGCGCGGCCTCCCATCATTGAATACAGGAACCCCCGACGACCTGGCCGAACAACTTCGCGTCGAATACCTCCGCGAGTTCATCGGCGAGGGCCAGGCCTTCTTCCTCTACAAGCGTCTCGGGGGTGCGTTATCCTCCACGGAGAACGGCACCGGCACGGAGCCTGTCGACGTGACCACACAAACACATGTACCGCCCCTTCCCGTCGGCGAAACAGCAAATCGTTGAACCAGAAATACCCATATATCATGAGACCACTACACGTCTTACTCTTCTCCTTCCTCCTCTCGGCCGCGGCCTGTACCGAGGAAGAGGTCATCACCTTCGACCGCCCCGATGCCGGTATCTACTTCGCCCACGGCAACCAAGATTCCGATGGCAGAGAATACTACCGCGACAGCATCTCCTTCTCCTTCGGAACATCGGACATCGACATGGTGGCACTCTACGCCGAGTACTTTGACTACCTCGACTTTGGCATCCCGATGAAGCCTCTCGACCACTCCATGCAAACGGCCACGGATCACGTCATCCGGATCCCCGTTGCCACGCTCGGCAAAACCCGCGACTACCCCCGTCCCGTGAAGGTCGTCATCGACGATGCCCGCACGAACGCCACCCCGGGAGTCCACTACGAGGTCGACCTCTCCGCCGTCATCGTTCCTCCCGGCGAGAGCGTTGCCACGCTGGAATTGCGTATCCTTCGCGCTCCCGACTTGAAAGAACGGGCCATCGCGATCGCCTTCACCCTGGAGGAGAACGAACACTTTACTACCTACTTCGACACGCGCAAGAACACGAACCTTTACACCGTCGCCGGCGAGCCCGTCTCGGCCACTCGTTTCATCGTTACGGCCAACGAGTTTTACACGGAACCCCTCTACTGGAATATCTTCTGCGCCGGGATGCCCGAATACGGTATCCCACCCGACTACTTCGGCACGTGGAGTCCCCACAAGTACGCCTTCGTCAACGCCACCCTCGGGTGGAGCGATGCCGACTGGCTCACCTTCGGGTTCCCTATCTCGAAGATCTCCATGGGACGCTTTAACTACGCCGCCACCGTCGTCCAGCAAGCCCTCCAAGCCCTCGCCGATGCCGGTACCCCCGAACGAGAAGCCGACGGGAGTTTCATGCAACTGGCCGGTGCCTACCTCGTCGACTATTCCGCTCACGAATAATTTAACACACTTGACATGAAAAACAAGATACTTCTTATCGTCCTACTCCCCCTCCTCGCCGCTTGTCTCGACGACAAGGGAAATTATCATTACCGCGAACTGCCCGTGCTCGACATCACGGGAATACCTTCCACCGTCGAAGTACTCGGAAACGCCGAACGACTTACCCTCGCTCCCCGCATCATCTCCTCCCACGAGGGAGAAATCACGGGCGACAACTCCAACTTCGCTTTTCTCTACAAGAGCGGCCGCGCCGATACCCTTGCCCGGACGAAAGATCTCGACACGATGGCTAACTTCCGCGTCGGAACCTATCCCTGTCACTTTACCGTCACCGACCTCCGCACCGGCCTCTCCGCCTCCGTCCCGTTCACGCTCAAAGTAACCTCCACCGTCTACGAGGGATACATGGTACTTTGCAACGAAGGCTCCGATGCCCGCGCCCGACTCGACATGATCTCTCGCCTCTCCGCCGATCGCATCATCCCCGCCCGCGACCTGATGCCTACCCTCGGCCTCCCGCTCCTCCACCACGCCACGGCTATCGGCTTCGCCCCCACGCTACGGCCCGGTGTCGAGACCATCATCTACCTCCTCACGCGCGAGGGCGGCTACCTCCTCAATCGCGACACCTTCGAGACGGGCGAGGAACAAAACATCAAAACATGGGACTTCATCGCCCCGCCACCCGACGATGAACATGTCATCAAGTACTTCCAACTCGTCGGCCCAGACGATCCCCTCGGCCCGTTGGCCATTTTCGCCATCACCGACTCGGGGAACCTCTACGGGCAGTTCTACGGTATGGGCGGCGAAACGTTCGAAAAACCGATCAACACCGCCACCCCGTACGCCGCGCCCGATTACCACGTCGCCCCCTTCGCCGGCTTCAGCAAGGCACGCCCCGGGAACGGTACCACGGCCATCTTCTATGACATCGACAACAAACGCTTCGTCGGCTGGCGCTACGGCACCTCCGATGCGGCCCGACGCGTGCTTACTCCGCTCGTCGACCCACCCGGTGCCCTCTTCTCCTTCAACACCGGCATGGACCTCGTCTACATGGAGAGCACACGTTTCTCCGGCGGCATCGTCCAAGCCCTCCTCCGTGATGCCTCCGGGAAGCACGTCGTCCTCTCCATCAACATGTCCGGCGATGGATTCGCCCGCGAAGCCAAATACGAGAACCTCAACGCCCCCGACCTCGACAAGGCGACCGCCCACGCTTTCCACTCGCAATATCCCTTCCTCTTCTACGCTGTCGGCAACACGGTCTACTTGCATGACCTCGCCACGAACAGCACGCACGCCCAGACCGCGGTCGACATAGGTGCCACGGAATCAATCACGCTCCTGAAATTCAACCTTTACGAGAGCATCGACCTCGGATCGTTGAGCGATCCTTCCGCGGGATTCCTGGCCCGGCAGCATGAACTGATCGTCGCGTCGCACGATGCCTCCGCCCCGGAGTCCAGCGGCGGAAAGGTAGGTTTCTATCCCGTGAACGGCACCACCCGCACGCTCTCCAAGCGGGTAGAGTACACCGGTTTCGCTCGCATCGTGGACGTGGTTTACAGGGAACGCTAAATCGCTTTTACTCCCGCGCATCGCGTGTTTCACGGCTCGCGGTGGCGGGATTTTCTATTTTCACGAGTGCACCTCGTTACAAGAACTCCAACAGCACCGCGCCACACGAGTAGCCGCCGCCGATGACGGTAAGCGCCACGAGGTCGTCCCGCGATGCCACTTACGTGGCAAAACGACAAACCATTAATACGGAAGATATTTTGGGCTGTCTCGAAAGTCGATTCGCGGGGAGGGTATCAAAAGTCGGATTCCGAAGAAGTACCTCGCGTCCCGGTCGGGACGCGAGGGCGGTTTTCGTCATCGCGAACCCGAAGGGTGAAGCGATCCAGGGATTCACGGGTTCCTGGATTGCTTCCCGCTCCGCGGATCGCAAGGACGAAAACCGGCTTTCGAGACAACTCCACACAAGGGGTCCGGGTAATGACCCGAAGTTCCCGGGTAACTAAACGAGGTGTAATCAGATCGCCGGCCATGCCGCGTCTAATTGCCCTCCACTTGGAATGAGGTGGGGATGAGGTTTACTTACCCAAAACGCGGGTGAACCCTTTTTTTTCGCGCGGGCTGATAAAGATCATTTGCCGGGCGACCGGGGAGCGTGAACTTCGCGGCGTTTAAATCGATGAGCATGGCTTTTTCATTTTTAAAAGAGAGACCCTTTTCAAGGGAGTGGTTCGGTACCCACGCGTTGCTGGCCGGGGGTGCCCTCGTGCTGGCGTTCGGGTACAGTTGTTTCATGGCCCCCTACAAGATCGTCCCCGGGGGAATCTACGGCATCTCGATCGTGCTCCACCACGAGTGGGGTTTCCCGATCGGGCTGGCGGCGCTCTGTTTCAACCTGCCGTTGAGCTTGGCCGGGATGAAAGTGCTGGGGCCGCGGTTCGGGATGAAGACCTTCGCGTGCTTCCTGCTCGTGGCGCTCTTCTCGGACACGATCCCCTGGATGCTGGCGCGCGCCGGGGAGATGGATCCGCTCGACCCGCTGGGCCTGGGCGACGAGATGTTGCTGGCCTGCATCTTCGGCGGGGCGGTGATGGGTGTCGGCGTGGGGATGATCCTCAAGACGCGGGCCTCGAGCGGGGGCACGGACGTGCTGTCGGCGATGCTGCACAGGTGGACGCGCCGGCCCATGGGCCAGCTACAGATGATGGTGGACTCGGTGATCGTGATCTTCGGCCTCGTGATGTTCCGGGACTGGAAGGTGCCCATGTACTCGTGGCTGGCGATATTCGTGATGGGGAAGACGATCGACGCGATCCTGCAGGGCTTCTCCAACGAGAAGACCTTCTTCATCATCTCCGACAAGGCGGAGGAGTTGCGCCGCTTTATCCTCGACAGCATGAAACGGGGCGGCTCCATCGTGCCCGTGGAGGGGATGTACCGGCGAGACAGCAAGGAGATGATCATGACCGTGGTGAGCCGGCGGGAGATGGCCACGCTCCAGCGCGCGATCTACAAGATCGACCCGCGCGCCTTCGTCACCATCATCGATGCCAAGGAGATCCTCGGCGAGGGATTCAAGCGACTCGCCAGCGACGAATAAAGCGACGGGGCGCTGTAACTTTTTCACCGGCACGAGCGTCTTATAGAGAAAAAACGCGGGATGAACAGGGAGGAATACAACCGGGCGGTGGAGCGCTTCTCGGACGACGTGTATCGCTTTATCTACAAGATGTGCCGCTCGCGGGAGATGGCCGAGGACGTGGTGCAGGATAGCTACCTGCGGCTGTGGGAGACCCTGTCGAGCGTCTCGTTCGAGAAGGTGAAAGCGTTTCTCTTCACGGTGGCCTACCGCCGGGCGGTGGACATCCTGCGGAGGGAGAAGAGATTCAAGGAGGTGGAGTCGCTGGAAGCGCACGGGGGGACGGACTCGACGAGGGGCACGGGCCTGCAGGAGGCGCTGGAGACGGCCTTAGAGAGGTTGCCGGCGGTGCAACGGACGGTGGTGCTGCTGAGAGACTACGAGGAGTACTCCTACAAGGAGATCGCCGCGATCACCGGGCTGGGCGAGGCGCAAGTGAAAGTCTACATCTTCCGGGCGCGGGTGGCGATGCGCGCGTTCCTGGGAAGCCCGGACAAGGTGATTTAAAGAGAAAAGACCATGATAACAAGAGAGAATCACGAGTTGTACGCGCTCGACTACCTCGAGGGGCGGTTGGACGACGAGACGCGGGAGGCCTTCGAGGCGGTCCTGCGGGCAAACCCGGCGACGCGCGAGACGCTGGAAGGAGTTTCGCGCGCGCGGTTAGTCGCGCCGCGCGTCGCCTTTCGAGGGAAAGAGGCGCTGAAGCGGTTCGAGGACGACCGCGTGGATTACCTGCTGGTGGCCGCCGCCGAGGGAGTGCTGACCGCCGGGGAGCAAGCCGCGGTGGAGGCGTTGCCCGACCGGGAGGCCTTCGAGGCGGGAGTGGCGGCATACGCCCGGACGCGGGTGAAACCCGACCCGTTGACGCGCTTTCCCGGCAAGGCGCGCGCCCGGCGAGGGCCGTGGAGAAGATGGTGGATCGCGGGGGCGGCGGCGGCGGCCGTTCTCTGCTGGATCGCCCGGCCGGAAGCGGGGTTGCCGGGGGGGCGCGTGGCAAGCCCCGTGCCATTGGCCGCGGGCACGCGGATCGTGGTGGCGGAGAAGAGAGCGGCGGCGGCCCCGAAGGCGAGCGCGGCCCGGCCGGTAGCCCGGCCCGCGCTCCCCGCCCCGCCGCGCGTAGCGTTGCCCCCTCTAATAGTGGCGAAACGGGAGAGCCGCGAGCTCGCGACAACCGGGATATCGCCGCAGGCGATGCCCGACAGGTTGCCCGCCCGCCCGGCACCACCGCGGGCGATCGAGGCAGCGGGGGAACCGGCGTGGTGGCTGGCCTTCACGCCGTTTCCCGTCGAGTCGCTCGTGCTCCCCGTCGAGTCGCTTTTAAAGGATAACCTGGTCGTCGATTTGCTGCACGCGGGGAAGGAGCTCGCGGGAAGGATCGAGGAGAAGTACCTCTCCCTGATGGCGTTGCCAAGAAAAGAGCGCGCGCCTGTAACCTATTGAAGAAGCTCCACGTCTTATAGAAAACAACCTAAAAACACGATCACATGAAACCACTCGTTGTACTATTCCTGCTCATCGCGACCGGCGGCGCGCTTTCCGCCCGGGCAGGCGCGAACGCCACGCGCGAAGAGTTGCCACGACCGCACCCCGCGCCCTCCGCCCCCGGGTTGAAGCACGGGAACACCTGGAAAGGCATCTTCCTGGGATTCTCGAAACTCCAGGGGAGCAACTGGAAAGATTACACGGGCGAGATGGAGGTCGACTGGAGCCGCTCGTTCGCCCTGCATGTTAACTTCGACGACTACATCCTCGCCCGCAACGCCACCGGCAGGAACCGCCTCGTGAGCGGCTACGGGCTGGAATACACCCGCTACTGCTTTGACCGCGACATCACGATCCGGCGGTATGCCAACGGCAACATCTCCCTCGTCCCCCTCGCGGATCTCAACGTGACCGACCCGCGGCGCAGCGTGTTCAAGACCCTCTACCTCACCGTCCCGCTGCTGGCCGAGTTCCAGAGCGCCGGCGGGCGCTTCTCTCTCGCCCTCGGCGTGGTGGGCGGCGCGCGCCTGCACTCCAAGACCAAGATCGTGCACGATGATCACGGCAAAAGAAAAATCAAGAAGACGGGCAGCTACACGATGTATCCCTTCAAGGCCGACGTGACGGCGCGGGCAAGGATAGGCTTCCTCACGGTCTGGGCGACCCGCTCGCTAACGCCCCTGTTTAACCCGCGCAAGGCCCCCGCGCGCGTCTATCCTTTCACGATCGGGTTCGGGTTTACCCCGAGGATGTGATCCCCGCGGGCGCCCTCTCCCCCGCGATCGTGAAAGAGAGCGGTGACCCGGTCGAAGATCCCGGTCACGCGCGCGATCATCATGCCGTAGTTGCTGACGGGAATACCGGCGCGGATGAAGGGGAGAAGGCGCGCGCGCGCCTGGCGGGCGGTGATCATGCACCCCCCGCACTGGATGACCAGGGCGTACTCCTCGACGGGCCGCGGGACGGGATCGCGACCGGCAACGAAATCGAAGCGGAAGCTCTTGCCCGCGTGGCGCTCGATCCACGCGGGTAACTTGTGCCTACCGATGTCGTCGCCCGTGACGTGGTGCGAGCACGCCTCGAGCACCAGCACCCGGTCGCCTTCCAACAGGGTATCGACGCGGGGCGTTCCCCGGAGGTACTCCTCGAACGGCCCCTTCTGCCGCGCCAGCACGATGCTGAAACTGGTGAGCGGGACGTTCGCCGGCACCACGGCGGCCACCCGCGCGAAAGCCTGGCTGTCCGTCACCACGAGGCGCGGCGGCGTTGCCATCTCCCGCAGTATCCCCTCGACCTCGTCCGGGCCCGCGACGACGGCCACGCCGCGGTGGTCAAGCACGTCCCGGAGCACCTGCACCTGCGGCAAGATCAGCCGGCCGGCGGGAGCCTCCGTGTCGACGGGCACCACGAGCAGCACCCGATCGCCCGGCCCCAGCAGGTCGCCCACCAGCGACGGGGGCCGACCGGCCGCCTCCCGGCCCACCTCCCGGAGCGCCTCGACGAGCGGCGTCGTGTCCCCGTCGCGGGCGGCGGAAAAGTCCACCACCGGCACGCCGTAGCGCGCGACCAGGCGCTCGCGCGTGCCGGGCGCGAGCGGCTCCTCGTCGCGCTTGTTATGAACGATAAAGAAGGGCAACTCCCGGGCGATGAAATCGCTCGCCAGCCGCTCTTCCGGTGCCTCGAAGCGGTTGCCGGCGATGACGAGGAGGGCGACGTCCGCCTGCTCGATGGCGCGCGCCGTGCTCCCGGCCCGCTTGTCGCCCAGGGGCCCGGAGTCGTCGACGCCGGCCGTGTCGATGAACACGACGGGAGCGAGGTCGGGGATCTCGTACCCGCGGCGCACGGGGTCGGTCGTCGTGCCCGGCGTGTCGGAAACGATGGATACCTCCTGGCCCGTGAGGGCGTTGACGAGGGAACTCTTCCCGTTGTTGCGCCGCCCGACGAGGACGACGTGCAATTTATTCTCTTTTCCCATGACGATGGATGATTAGGCTCCCGGCGGTCAGCGATACAGGCGGACATCCTCCCCGGTGAGGGGATTGCCGCCGAGGATGATCAGCCGCTCGATGACGTTACGCAGCTCGCGGATGTTGCCCGTCCACTCCCCCTCCCGCAACGCGCGGATGGCCTCGCCGGTGATGGGCCGCGGGGCGATCCCCATCCCGGCGCAGATGACGGCGAGGAAATGGCGGGCGAGCGGCTCGATGTCCTCGAGCCGCTCGCGCAACGGGGGAACATCGATGATGATGACACCGAGCCGGTGATAGAGATCCTCGCGGAAATGCCCGCGGGCGATCTCCTCCTTGAGGTTCTTGTTCGTGGCGGCGATCACGCGGGCATCCACCGGGAGGTCAACATCGCCGCCGACGCGGGTGATCTTCTGCTCCTGCAGGGCGCGCAACACCTTGGCCTGGGCGCTGGCGCTCATGTCCCCGATCTCGTCGAGGAAGAGCGTCCCGCCGTGGGCCAGCTCGAACTTCCCCTTCTTTTGCCGGACGGCCGAGGTGAAGGCGCCGCGCTCGTGACCGAAAAGCTCGCTCTCGATCAACTCCGAGGGGATGGCCGCGCAGTTCACCTCCACGAAATTGTTCTCGCGCCGGTGGCTCAACTCGTGGAGGCGCCGCGCCACCAGCTCCTTCCCGGAACCACTGGGGCCGGTCACCAGCACGCGCGCGTCGGACGCGGCCACGCGCTCGACGAGCAGGCGCACGCGCTGCATGGCCGCCGAGTCGCCGATCATCTCGTGTAGCTTGTTGATCTTGCTCTTGAGCGACCGCGTCTCGTGCACCAGCCGCTGTTTCTCGGTGGCGTTCTTGAGCGTGACCAGCAGGCGGTTCAGGTCGGGCGGTTTCTCGATGAAGTCGTAGGCCCCTTTCCGGATCGCCTCGATGGCGGTGTCGATGGTGCCGTGGCCGGTGATCATGATGACGGGCGTGGCCGGGGTGAACTCCTTGACCCGTTCCAGCACCTCGATGCCCTCCACGCGCGGCATCTTGATGTCGCAGACGACGACATCGGGCCGTTCCGTCTTGACGGCCGCGAGGCCCTCCAGCCCGTCCGCGGCGGTGACCACCTCGTAGCCCTCGAAGCAAAGGATCTCTTTCATCGACTCGCGGATGCTGCGCTCGTCGTCAATTACCAGTATCTTCGTCATAATCTTTCCCTGTTTTTCGTTTCTGCCCGCGAAGATACTTTTTTTCACGCAGTATCCCGCGTCCCTCCCCGGCCAACGCCGGGAGGCCCGCCCGAAGACGGGGAAAAGAAAAAAGGCATCATCACGACGCCTTTTTTACGCGAATCGCGGGCGATTACAACTCGATCTCACCGCGCGCGATCTCACCCGGGGGGAGAAGCGGAGGACGAGCGCCCTCCACTCTCCGGGGTGATTCCTAACCCTATAACCTTATCCACAACTTTAAACAATCTCCTTAGTTCATGCCCCCGGCACCAGACGTTAACGGGCGAGGGGGGCATCTTCCTGGCCGGCGGGTTTGAATCCCTGGCCCGCGGGTTTAAACCCGTGTCGTCGTTTTTTTGACGACCCCTTCAGGAAGACGACTTCGCGAATATAGCGCGTCTTTCACCGGAAATGCAAATTTACACAGGGGTATATTTCATGTTTTACATCATATTTGACGAATATACCCCATATATGGTAGGGGGTATCCCGGAAAATATGATTTTTTGACACGACAAGAGCGCGTATTGCCACATTGCCGTTTCTGATTTTAGTTATACTTTTGCCCCGTCTTATAAACGAGAACACGATGAACGACGACACGGAATATTACAAGGAGATCGAGCGCTTCCCCGCGGGAACGACCGAACAGTTAAGTCACCACTACCGGGAGATCCTCCGCCTGCTGGGCGAGGATGCCGCCCGCGAAGGGCTGACGGCCACGCCCGAGCGGGTCGCCCGCTCGATGCAGTTCCTGACGCGGGGGTACCACCAGGACCCGGCGGCGATCCTGCGATCGGCCCTCTTCAAGGAGGATTACCGCCAGATGGTGATCGTGAAGGACATCGAGGTGTACTCCCTGTGCGAGCACCACCTGCTGCCGTTCTTCGGGCGGGCGCACGTGGGGTACATCCCGGACGGCTACATCACGGGGCTGAGCAAGATCGCCCGCGTGGTGGAGGCGTTCGCGCGGCGACTGCAGCTGCAGGAGCGGCTGACGCACGAGATCAAGACCTGCATCCACGAGACGCTGAAGCCGCTGGGGGTGGCCGTCGTGATCGAGGCGCGCCACACGTGCATGGTGATGCGGGGGGTGCAAAAACAACACTCGGTGACGACGACCTCCGACTTCAGCGGCGCTTTCGAGAAGCTGGCGACGCGCGAGGAGTTCATCCGGCTGATCAGTAATAAATTTCATTAATAATAGAGTATCATGAAACGAGCATTTGTATTCCCGGGCCAGGGGGCCCAGTTCTCCGGCATGGGCAAGGCGCTGCACGAGCGCTCCGCCGCGGCGAGGGAGTTGTTTGAACAAGCGAACGAGATCCTGGGCTTTCGCGTCACCGACCTGATGTTTCACGGGACGCGGGAGGAGTTGCAACAGACGCGGGTCACGCAACCGGCGATATTCCTGCACTCGGTGGTGCTGGCCAGGTCGCTGGAGGAACGACCGGCGATGGTGGCCGGGCACTCGCTGGGGGAGTTCTCCGCCCTGGTGGTAAACGGCACGCTCGCCTTCGAGGAGGGCTTGCGGCTGGTTCATGCCCGCGCGCTGGCCATGCAGAAAGCGTGCGAGGCCGCCCCCTCGACGATGGCGGCCGTGCTGGGGTTGCCGGACGAGACCGTGGAGAGGGTGCTGGAGGAGATCGACGAGGTGGTGGTCACGGCCAACTATAACTGCCCCGGGCAGCTGGTGATCTCCGGGACGAGGAGGGGCATCGAGATCGCCGCCGAGCGGCTGAAGGCCGCCGGGGCGCGCCGCGTGGTGCCGCTTGGCGTGGGGGGTGCCTTCCACTCGCCGTTGATGGCACCCGCCAAGGAGGAGCTGGCCGGGGCGATCGCGCGCGCGTCGTTCAACACGCCCGCCTGCCCCGTCTATCAAAACGTCAACGCCCTCCCCGTGACGGACCCGGCGACGATCCGGCAAAACCTGATCGACCAGCTGACCGCCCCCGTGCGCTGGACGCGCATCGTGCAGAACATGGTCGCCGACGGGAACACCGCGTTCCTGGAGATCGGCCCCGGCCAGGTGTTGCAGGGCTTGATCAAGAAGATCCACCCGGCAGCGGAGGTCGCCGGGATCGAGTAACCCCCGCCCGTTTTTCCCGCGCGCCGGCGGGCGTCATATAAAAAATATTTTTTTCACGCCCGCCGGGATATTATTCCTATCTTGCGTCGACCATTTCATGTAACCCGTATGTTGGAGAAAAATAAAAAACACCGGACACTGCAGCATCTTTTCAAGATCGCGATCATCTTGTTAATTAGCGGCGTGATCGTCGCGTTCCTCCCCAAGGTCGCCACTTTCGACTACACTTACCGGAAAGGGATGCCCTGGCACCACGAGACCTTGATCGCCCCGTTCGATTTCCCCATCCACAAGACACCGGAGGAGTTGCAAGAAGAGATCGAGCGGGTCACGCGGGAGTATCCCCCCATCTTCCAGCACGTCGAGACCATCGCGCCGGCGCAGGTCAACCGGCTGCGCGAGAAGATCGGCGATGCCCCCGGCGGGACGGCCCTGGCCAACGAGTTGCACGCGATCTACGAGAAGGGGATCATCCTGTGGCCCGACGATCTGGACCCGGGGGAGACGCGCGTGATCACGGTGGCCAAGAACAACCTCGCGCGGGAGAAGGAGATCCACCAGGTGTACACGTTGAAAAACGCGTACTCCGCGCTGGTCGCTTGCATTGACGGGCTGAATCTCCCGCGGGAGGCAAAAAAGAAGCTGGTAGACCTGAACCTGAATGACTACCTGAAGCCAAACCTGGCGTACGACAAGCCGAAGACCCGCCTGTTGCTGGAGAAAAAACTAAAAGAGATCAATCAAATTCACGGCATGGTGCACCGGGGCGAGACGATCATCGCGAAGGAGGAGTGGGTCTCCCCGGAGAAGTACACGATCCTCGAGTCGTTCAAGATCGAGCAGGGCAAGACCACGGGGCCGGCCCGCGCCAGGGTGCTGGTGACGATCTCGCAAACACTGCTGACGCTGATCGCGCTCGCGATCTTCTCTATCTTCCTCTACTTCTCGCGGAAACGGCTGTTTTATAGCAACAAGGATTTCGTGTTCCTCCACTGCATGTTCCTGCTGACGGTGCTCCTGGGCATATCGGGGCACGCCCTGGAGATGAATATCCTGTTGATCCCCGTGCTCTTTTTCCCCGTCATCGTCAACATCCTGTTCGGCGGCCGGGCGGCGCTCTTCTTGCTGTTGGGCACCGTGCTGCTGACGGCCTACCTCGCCCCGAACAGTTACATGTACGCCTTCATGCAGCTGGCCGGCGGGATCGTCTCTATTTACAGCCTCTCGCACCTGCAACGACGGGGGCAACTTTTCCTGGCCGTCACGTTGATCCTGGCCACGTATATCCTCGTGTACTGCGCCTTCACGTTGATTCAACGGGGCACGTTCTCCACCGGCGACCTGCTCGCGCTCGCCGCGCTGACGGGCAACGCACTGCTCCTCTGCCTGACCTACCCGGTGCTCTACCTGGTCGAGAAGTTATTCGGCTACACGTCCGAGATCAGCCTGCTGGAGTTTTCCAACCCCAATCATCCCCTCCTGCGCCTTTTGACCAAAAAAGCCCCCGGCACGTTCCAACACGCGCTGATGGTGGCCAACCTGGCCGAAGAGGCCATCTACCATATCGGGGGCAGCCCGCTACTGGCGCGGACCGGGGCGATGTACCACGACATCGGGAAGACGCGCGACCCGGTCATGTTTATCGAGAACCAGGCCGGCGGGACAAACCCGCACGCGGCACTCGACCCGGACGAAAGCGCGCGCGTCGTGATCGGGCACGTCGCGCAGGGCGTCGAGCTGGCGCATAAACACAACCTGCCGGAAGCGATCATCAACTTCATCCGCACGCACCACGGCAAAAGCAGGGCGAAATATTTTTACGTCTCGTACAAGAACAAGTACCCCGACCGCGCGGTGGACGAGGCGGCGTTTACCTATCCCGGCCCGGACCCGAACAGCAAGGAGTGCGCCGTCGTGATGATGGCCGACGCCGTCGAGGCCGCCTCCCGCACGCTGGAGGTGAAAAACGAGGAGAACATCCGGGCGTTAGTCAATGACCTGATCGACACCCAGCTCAAGGAGGGACGTTTTAATAACGCCGATATCACCTTCAAGGACATCGCGACGGTCAAGCGAGTCTACACGGAGCAGTTAGCCACGATCTATCACGCGCGCATCTCCTACCCGAAATTAGAAAAGAGCGCCGCGAGACCGGAGGAAGAGGAATGAGGGCCGGCAAACGCGGCGACGATTAACAAACACTAACGAAAACCTTGTTAATGGCCCGCGTAAAAAAAGTTAAACCCCCTCGTCACCCGCGCCTCCGTCACTAATTTTGCGATAACAAACCAAGCCGAGAACATGGAACTTGTCGTAGAAAACGTAACGAAATCTTTTGGCCGGCGCAAGGCCATCGACTCCCTCTCTTTTAACGCGCGGAAAGGGGAGATCATCGGGCTTTGGGGAGCCGACGGGGCAGGTAAATCGACCGCCATGAAGATCCTGGCAGGCATCCTCTATCCCGACCGGGGGAGCGTCTTTTTTACTAATCGCGCGACACGCGAGCCCGCGACGCGAGCCAAGGCACACATCGGATACATGGCGGAACACAATCCCATGTACGAGAAGATGAACGTGGTCGATTTTCTCCTCTTGATCGGCACGTTGTACCGCGTCTCCCGGCACCGGACGAGCGCCAGGATACGGGAGATCATGCCCGCGTGCGGGCTTGAAAACGAGAAATACAAAAACATCGGGGAACTCTCGAAAGGATGCCGGCAACGGCTGGGCATCGCCCAAGCGCTCGTCCACGACCCGGAGGTACTGCTTCTGGATGAACCGACCGCCGGGCTTGACCCCAACCAGGGCACCGGGATCCGGAATATCATCCGCGCCGCGGGGAAAGAGAAAATCGTGATCATCGGCTCGCGCCTGCTTACCGAAATCGAATCCACCTGCGAACGGGTGATCATCATGCACCGCGGCAAGATAGTGGCCAACCAGACGACCCGGGAATTACAAGCGTCTACCTCCATCGATCTCCGCTTGAAAGTATCGATCAAGGGGGGGAATCTCGAACAGGTCAAGGAGGTCTTACGTCGCGTGCCGGGCATTCACCGGATCATCGAACGGGAAGGTGAACACCTTGAATTAAGGTGCAAGCGAGGGAGCGCTATCGAATCCTCGATCTTCGACGCGTGCCAGGACAACCACTGGTACATCACTGAATTAACTCCCCTCCCCACCCACCCGGAGGAGCTTCTTCACCCCATCACGTGACATTAGCCCGCGCGCCCATGATCAAAGCAATCATCCAAAAAGAGCTGACGGCCAGCCTCAACACCTCCTTTATATACCTGCTCCTCGGGCTTCTTGCAGGCATCACCGGGGCGGTCTACTGGTTCACCGACCTCAACATTTTTTACCGCGGGGAAGCCTCCATGGATCTACTATTCCGGGTATTGGAACACGCCCTCCTCCTGCTTGTCCCGTGCCTCACCATGCATAGTATCGCCAACGAACGCAAGGCGGGCACGCTGGAACTACTCCTCTCCAAGCCGATCAAAAGCCGGGACATCATCGGGGGAAAATATTGCGCCGCGCTGGTACAAGCCACCTTTTTCCTGCTGATCACCTCCATCTACTATTTCACGGTATTTTTCTTGAGCGATACAGACCCCGCCACCGGGTGGTGCGGTTACCTGGGACTTCTATTGGTAGCCGGGTGCTACACCGGCCTCGGGATCTTCGCCTCCTCGTTGACCCGCGACGCCCGGATCGCCCTGCTGACCGGATCTCTTTTTCTCCTCTGCTTCCGGTTTCTCTTTCAATGCATCGCGGGCATAGACGAGGGGAGTCTCTTCTCCAGGCTATTTCACTTTCTATCCGTGGAAGAGCATTTCGGGAACATCTCCCGCGGGATCATCGACACGCGGGACTTGATCTACTTCTGTTCCATCATCACGTTATCGCTGGTAGGAACGGGGCATCGCCTCTTCCGGGTCAACTCCTACCGTGCCCCACGCGCGAAAAAACGATTTCTCTCCCCCCTCCACCGCCACGTCAGCCTGCTGCTCGCGGTGAATATCCTCTCGTGTTTTCTCTTCTTCCGGTTCGACGCAACCTCCAATAAACTCTACTCCCTCAGCCCGATCAGTAAATCCACCATCGCGCGCGCCCACGAGGAGATCACCGTCAACCTCTACATCTCCGATGGCCTCTCGCCCGAGGAGAGTCGACTGGGCAGAGAGTGCCTCCACCTGCTAAAAGAGTTTAAAAACCTCCACCATCATCGCTTCACGATCAACGTGATCACCCTCGACACGGAGGAGAAACAACGCACGGCCATGGAACAAGGCATCCTGCCCATCGCGCACGAGACCATCAACCACGAGATGGTACAGCTGCGCACGATCCTGTTCGGCGCGACCATCAAGGTAGGCAACCACACCACCACCATCCCCCGTATCAGGCCCTTCACCCCGTTAGAATACGAGTTCACGCGGGCCTTGAAACAGTATGACGACACGGCAAAACCCCTCGTCGGCTTCCTGACGGGACACAACGAGTTTAGCCTGCACGACATCGACCAGGTGGTCCGCGAGATCTCCTCCATCGCCGGGGTGGAGCCTGTGTCCATGCACCCGGATAGCGACCTGGCACGCTATAAAGTCATCTGTATCATCGGCCCGACCGACAGTTTCTCCCCCCGGGAACTTGACATGCTCGAGGCGTACACGACACAAGGAGGCCGCCTCTTCATCGCCCTCAATCACGCGATGGGCAAAGTGGAACTGACCCCCACGTACGGCTTTATCAACCGCGTGGGCATCGAGGATTGGTTAGAACGCTTCGGCCTGAGGATCAAGTATGACTTCATCGTGGACCGGAGTTGCAACGCCATCCCCGCCGCGCATACCTCCCGTTTTCTCTTCTCTTTTCCCAAGCGACGGGACTTCCCCTACGCCCCTATCATTATCAACTTCAGCCAACACCCGATCACGGACAACCTGCACTCCATCTCGCTTGAATACGCCAGCAGCATCGAGACGCTCCCCACGCTCTTCCCCTACACGTTCACCTGGCTGGCCAAAAGTTCTTCCATGTCCGGGGTCAAGGAGAGCCCCGCCATCCTCAACCCGTTGAACACGATGACCTCCCGCGATTTCAACAAACCGAAACGCACCGTGGCGGCCCTCTTGCATAACGAAAAGACGAACAGCGCCATCGTCACGATCACCGACGCGGATTTCATGCAGGACGACAGCTATTCGCCCGCCCACTACGACAACATCAGCTTCGCCGTGAACGCGATCGAATGGTTGGCCGACGACCCCGGGCTGATCAAACTCAGGAATAAATATACCGCGCGCCAAACCATCAAACCCACGGATCATCGCACGCGCGCCTTTTTCGCGTACACCAACTTCTTTTTCCCCCTCGCCGGGGTCGGCGCGCTCGCGTTGTGGGCCTATCAAAAAAAGAGACGGAAACAGTTACGTCGCCTGTATTCCAACGAATTATAGGAGAGAGAGAGCCATCACAATCCCGCTTGAATCCGCCGGTAGAGGGAGTCGCTCACCGGACAAAGCGGCAGGCGCAAATAATTTTCCCGGATCACCCCTTGCACGTGCAAGGCAGCCTTCACCCCGGCCGGGTTGCCCTCCTCGAAAAGAGCCTTGTACAAATGATGCAGTTGAAGATGGATCTCCCTTGCCCCGGTAAATTCCCCCTCCAGCGCCTGGTGAATCATGGCGGCGAACTTGTAAGGCAAAGCATTAGCGATCACGGAGATCACCCCTTCCGCCCCGACAGAGATAAACGGCAGAGCCACCGCGTCATCTCCCGAAAGCAATAAAAAATTATCCGGTTTCCCCGCGGCAATAGCGGTAGCTTGCTCGAAATTCCCGGTAGCCTCCTTCACGGCGATGATATTCTCGAACTCGTTTGCCAAGCGCAACGTTGTCTCGGCAACCAGGTTCACGGAACACCTCCCCGGCACATTGTACAAGATCAACGGAAGGGGAGCGTGCTCGGCGAGGGCCTTGAAATGGAGATACAACCCTTCTTGGGTAGGTTTATTATAATACGGTGTCACCGTCAGGATCGCGTCCCCGTGCCGCAGATAGGGCAACACGCGTAAATCTTCCAACACCGCCGCCGTGTTATTCCCCCCTACCCCGATCACGATCGGCAAGCGCCCCGCGTTCTGTTCAGCAATCACCTCCACCACGTGTTCCCGCTCTTGCCGAGAGAGCGTCACCGCCTCGGAGGTGGTACCCAGCACCACCAAGTAGTCAACGCCTCCCTCGATCACGTGATCGACCACCCCGCGCAACGACTCCTCGTCCACCCGGCCGGTACCACTGAACGGGGTCACCAGCGCCACGCCAACTCCTGAAAATTTTTTCATGATCTATGAATGTGTTTTGATTTTTTCCAATAACTCGCTCAACCGATCTTGCAACACCCCCACCTCTTCGACTCCCTCGAAAACAATATCACACTGGAAACCGCCCCGCTCCATGCCGATCTTGCATTTGGCCATGGAGAAGCGCAGAAGGTAATCCCCGACATGATCCGGGCCACGCGAGAGATCAATCAACAGGTCGTACGAGCGATGCATCATCTCGTGCAGTCGCGCGTGCACGAACTTGCCGGAGAACGAAATATCCCCCTCGTTCACGTAGACCGCCCCCTTGACTTCCTCCACCGCGGGTCGCTCCTTCTCCCCTACCAGGATCAACACCTCCACCTCCATCCTTTCGGCGAGCATGGCCCTCAGGTTTTCAACCGACAGCGCGGACACACTCCCCTCGACCCCAAACAAAAGACACGCGCGGGCCGTCTGGAAGTTTTGGAACGACAAATTCCGCTCCACGTGAACCGATCTTTTCGCTAACCTATTCTTTTTCAGATTCTTCTTGAAGTTCTCAAACATATTTTTCTTCAACTTACGTAAATATCTCTTTCATACAAAAATAGTAATAAAATTAGAACGCTCTCCCCGTTTGTTAATTTTCAAACAAAAAAAACTATTCCCTCTATTTTTACACGGAATGTTTGCACGGGTCAAAGATTACCACTACATTTGCCACGCTAAAAAACGAGCGACGGACTCGTAGCTTAATGGATAGAGCACTTGGTTACGGCCCAAGAGGTTGTGGGTTCGACTCCCGCCGAGTTCACGAGAGGTTATTCGATACAACGGATAACCTCTTTTTCTATTCACCCGCGTTTGGATAAGCCCCACCTCCATAATAACTACTTGAGTCGGAACAAATCTTCTGATTTCACAAAGCGACAAACCCCGTGAAAAACAGCGACTTTACTTGAAAAACCACGATTGTATAGATGCCGCGCGTTTCACGGCTTCAAACACCCAAGCGGAACAACATATACTCCATCTTTGCGCTGATAAGCAAACTGCCCGCCCGTCAAGACCATTAGGAAGGACGGCTCACGCATTTTTTCGGTATTGATTTTGTTTTTGAAAGCGATTAAATGTTTGGCGGCTTCCTCAATTTCTTTATTGCCCATTTTTACTTCGATTGCTCCCCAGCGACCGTCCCGTAAATGAACAATTAAATCGGCTTCCAAACCACTTTTATCTCTGTAATGAAATACGTCGCCGTCATTGTGTTGAGCGTAAATGCGAATGTCGCGGGTACAAAGCGCTTCAAATAAAAAGCCAAAATAATTAAAGTCCTGTAACAGTGCATCGGGATTTAGTCTCATTACCGAAGTGGCGACAGCAAGGTCAACAAAATGGTGTTTGGACGAAGTGCGGATAGCTGTTTTTGAGCGCAATTTCGGCAACCAGGCGGGTAATGGTTCAACAACAAAAATCCTTCGCACAGCCTTGTAGTAAGTGGAAATACATTTTTGTTTTGTCGGGGTCTTGCATGAGCAATCTACTTTTCGCACTATTTTCGGCTGTACTTATTTTTCCGCACCATTTTGCTCCTTCAATTAGCACTGCTCCTGCCGAAGAGAGTACATCTTACAGTTCTTTGTCGCAAATTCTTGACATATAACCATTTCTTGCCATATATTTTTTTTATATGCTACAAAATTATACTGCTTTTTCCAGATTTGGCGACAGCTCATTTCCGAATTTGGCATGATTTTGTTTCCGAATTTGGCAATTTATTTAACGGCCTGATTTCTCTGTATAGGCGGGCAAGTGGCTATAAACCGCAATCGGCATATGCCCTGTTTTGTTTTTTGACATATCAGCACAACTGCGGCAAAATTCAACCATTCGATTGCCGTGCCGAAAATGGTTGCCGTGCCGCCTTTCTGAACGATTTTGTACTGAAAATTTAGTACATTCGCGACAAGGAAAACAGGCATGTCACCATGGAATACGAAAAGATCATCGCGGAAATAAAAAGCGGGAAGTTCGAGCCGATCTACTTCTTGTCGGGCGAGGAGCCTTATTTTATTGATAAGGTTGCCGAAGAGATCGAGGTGCGGGCCTTGCCGGAGGAGGAGAAGATACTGAACCTGATGATCGTATACGGGAACGAGGTCACGATGTCTCAAATCGTCGACATCGCCCGCCGGTTCCCGATGATGGCGGCACGGCAAGTGGTCATAGTCAAAGAGGCACAAAACATCGCGGATAAAGATTTCGAGAAGCTGGTACCCTATATCGATCGTTTTCAGCCGACCACGATCCTCGTCTTTCTTTACAAGGATAAAAAAGCGGACAAGCGAAAAGAGGTGTTCAAGAAACTGGGCAACTCCCCGCACTGCGTCTATCTCGACGCGGCCAAACTCTACGAGAACAAGGTGCCCGCGTGGATCCACGCTTACTGCAAGGAGAAAAACCGCGCCATCTCGCCGAAAGCCGCCCGGATATTGGCCGAAAGCCTCGGCCGGAACCTGACCCGGGTGGCCAACGCGCTGGACAAGTTAATGCTCCTGCCCGTTCAAGGCGAGATCAGGGAGGAGCTGGTCGAGGAGCACGTGGGCATTAGCAAGGAGTTCAACTCCTTCGAGTTGCTCTCGGCCATCATCCGGAAGGATCACCTGAAGGCGAACCGGATCATTAACTATTTCGAGGCGAATCCCAAAAACAACCCGCTGGTGCTAACGATCGCCAGCCTCTTCAACTATTTCCGCAACCTGCTGACCTATCACTACCGGGGGAAGGGCCTCTCCAACCCGCAGGAGATCGCCCGCCTGCTCGGTATCTCCACCTACTTCATCGAGGATTATACCGAGGGGGCCCGTCAATACAGCGCCATGAAATGCGCCCGCGTCATCACGTGGCTCCGGGAGTGTGACATGAAAGCCAAGGGCATCGGGAACATCACCATTCCCGACGGCGAATTGCTACGCGAACTCGTGTTTAAAATCATGCATTGAAGACCATGAAAAACAAAGCCGTTTTTTTCGATCGTGACGGCACGATCAACTCGACCGAGGGGCGTTACTACGTCTACCGTCTTGATGATTTACAGTTTAACCCCGGCGTTATCGACGGCATCCGTCGTTTAAACGAGGCGGGGTACCTCGTCGTCGTCATCACGAACCAGGGGGGGATCGCCAAAGGCATCTACGAGAAGCGACACGTCGAGACCTTCCACGGCTACATGCGCTTTGAACTAAGAAAACACGGCGCGCGCATCGACAAGATATACTACTGTCCGCACCACGAGAGTGTCGCCCCCTGCTGTTGTCGCAAGCCCTCGCCCTACCTCATCGAGCTGGCCATGAGACAACTCGACATAGATCCAGCCGTTTCCTATATGATCGGGGATAGCCAAAGCGACATGGAGGCTGCCCGGGCGGCGGGTGTCACCGGCATCCGTATCCGCCCGAATAGCGACCTCACTCCCGCCATCGACCGCGTGCTCGGCGAACAAGCGTGACGCCCGCGCGCCACGGGGCAACGAGACGGCCCCGCGGGCGGTAGGCCGCACGGGCTATTGCAGGCGAATCACCAGGTACTCCGAGCGGGTGCCGATGCGAAACTTGCCACCCCACAAGCCGATGCCCGAGGTGACGTAAACGCGGGTATTCCCCTTTCTCTTATAGCCGTGCGACACCTCGAACAGGCGATCGGTAATCCAGTTAACCGGCCACACCTGGCCCCGGTGCGTGTGGCCCGAAAACTGCAGGTCTACCCCTTGCTCCACCGCCTCCTCCAGGTGAACAGGCTGATGATCCAAGAGGAGGAGGGGCTTCGACCGTTCCAACCCGCCTATCAACTTCCGCAAAGAGGCGCGGCCCGGGTTCTGGCGGTCATCCCTCCCGGCGAGGAGAAACGCTCCCCCCACCTCCACCACGGAGTCCCGCAACACGCGGATGCCCGCCTTCTCCAAGAAACGTAAACTCTTGTCAATGCCGGCAATATACTCGTGATTCCCCGGACAAGCGTACACGCCCCACCGCGCCTCGATTCGTCTCAGCCCCTCCCACAGGCGCTGCTCCTCCAGCGGGCGGATGTCATGGTCCACCATGTCCCCGGCGATCAACACCACATCCGGCCGCTCCGCGTTGATCAGCTCGACCCACCGGGCCAGCTCCCGGCGACCGATCCCGTAGCCCAAGTGAAGGTCACTGATAACTACTATTTTAACGCTCTCTCCCGCTATTTTACCGGTGTCAACGCTCCACTCCACGCGCTCCTTGATACAATAACGCACGTGGCCCCCGACAAGCACCGCCGCGGCCACTCCCGTCGCGACAACGTAGGTGATCCACCGGAAGCCCTCTCCCGTTGACCAGGAGAGAGGAAGCAGGTGCCAACGCCCGTCCACCCACAGAAAGAGGTCGCGTACGCCGTTCGCCATCAACAAATAAAGAAACACGAACACCCACGTCGTCCCCACCACGTACAAGCGGCCCGTCAGCCAGGCTGGCAAGAGATCCTGCAGAAGAAACGAGAGGAAGATCGCCGAGGCTAAAAAAAGCCCTCCCACGATGAATCCTCCCCCCACGAGGGGATGATGCCACGGCAAGAGTTGCCATAAACGATGGAAGATGTAAAAGTTTCCAGATAGATAGAGGAGTAACACGAAGATTACAGGCAATATTCTCATAATAGGTCGCGTGTTGTTTCAATGGGGAGTGACAAAATCCGTGCCGTAAAGGGTTGTTCGTTGGCAAAACGAAGTACCGGGTGTAGCCAAAATAGGTTTGTAAAACGCTGGATTGCTTCACCCTTCGGGATTCGCAATGACGAAAAACCGGGATGCGCGATGACGAAAAACCGCGGATCGCGATGACGACCATTCGCGATAACGTCCAGATGTAGGGGGGCAAAACATAGTGAACACATCTCCTACCCAGTCCCGCCGGGACGACCCTTGATTAACCGTATGCTTTAGCTTACGGTAACAAGGGAACACGTCTCCTACCCAGTCCCGCCGGGACGACCCTTGATTAACCGTATGCTTCAGCTTACGGTAACAAGGGAACACGTCTCCCACCCAGTCCCGCAGGGACGACACTTGATTAAGAGGGTGTGTCAAAAGTCGGTTTTCGTCATTGCGATCCGCGGAGCGGGAAGCAATCCAGTCAACGTGATCTACTTTCTGGATTGCTTCACCCTTCGGGATTCGCAATGACGAAAAACCGGGATTACCAAGGACGACCATTCGCGATGACGTTCGTTTAGAGAGGCTTGTCCCGCCCCGACTAAGGAACAGCCCGGGTATTAACGTTTCTTGATCGGCGTGATGACCGTGTTAAACGTATACTTCCCGTATGGCAGCAAATAGTCGGGCCAGGGCCACGCGCCCCAGCTATTCTGGCACCCGACACCCATCTGCTTGAGATCGAACGAGACGACGGTGAAGTCGTGCGGCCGCAACTCCCCGGAGTGGCGTTGATCCTTGGCAAAACCGTCGTCGAGGTCGTCCTGGAGATAGGGCAACGCAGAGGCCGAGAAGGGCTTATCGGAGACAATTTGCAGGCCACGGCTGTCGATGTCGAGGACGCGGAGGTAACGCAGGCCGGTGCGGGTGCCCGACTCCTGGGGCCGGATATAGGGGTAATATTGCTCGCTCACCGGCTGGCGATAACGCCCGAGGGCCTGGCCGTCGTAACGGTCGCTGTAGTTCTCGCCGGGGCCATAGCCGTAGTAGTCGACGCGGTCAAAGGTGCCGGGCATCACGAGTTGCAGGCCAAAGCGGAAGAGGTGCGGCATGTCGCTCTTTTCCGACTTGGTGATAAGCTCCTCGGTGATAGCGATCTCCCCCTTATCGTTGATCTCGTAGCGCACGTGCAGTTCGGCCTCGAGCCGCGGGAGATCGTACACCGCCCGGACGACGGCGTTATTTCCATCCGGCTCGACGGTAAACGCGCTTCGGCGCATCTCGGGACTCTTCCAAGCGCCGAAGCGGAAATGGAGTTTGGCACCCATGTCATTGTCGGTGGGGGCGCGCCAGAAGTTGGGGCGCACGGCGTAATCGTCACGGAGGAGGTCGATACCATCCAGGCGGATGCGTTCGAGCCAACCGGAGTAGTGATTGAAAGTAATCGCGACCTCGTCCGTGGAGATGATGACGCGCGCGATGTCCTGGTAGATCTCAACGGGCTTTTTGCCCTGCTCCACGCCGGCGGCCCGGAAGGCGTAGGGGGCCAGGTGCAGTTGATCCCGCGCGATGACATGGCCCGCATCCAACAGTTGGCGGGCGCACTTGAGCTTGTAAGCGACATTCAAGAGCAGCTCCTTGCCGGCGGGAGCGCGGTCGCGGTGGTAGGGGATGGCCACGGGAACGGTGGCCCCGGGCGGAACGTTCAGGTTATCCACGACACCCTGCTCTACCGGTTCCCCGTCGGCGAGCAACTGCCACTCGAGGTAGTAGTCGGAGAGATCCGTGAAGAAATTCTCGTTATAGACGCGCACCTCGCCGCGGTCGAGATCGGCGGGGGTTGTCCAGATAGATTGGTAGGCCTTGCGCACCTCGTACATGTGGGGATTGGGCACGCGGTCGGGGCTGATGAGACCGTTGCAGTTAAAATTGTTGTCGGAGGCGTCGTACTTCTCGTAGTCGCCGCCGTACTTGTAGACGAGGTCGCCGGCACGGGTATATCCCCGGAGGGCCTGGTCAACGAAGTCCCAGATAAAACCGCCCTGGAGGGTGGGATAGGAGCGAATCAACTGCCAATACTCCTTGATGCCGCCGACGGAGTTTCCCATGGCGTGGGCGTACTCGCACTGGATGAGGGGGCGTTGCTGGTTTTTGTCCTCGGCGTAGCGTTTCATCCAGTCGAGGCCGGCATACATGGGGCAGACGATGTCGGTGTTGGCACTACGACCGGCACCCTCGTACTGCACGGGGCGGCTGGCGTCGCGTTCCTTGATCCACTTGTAGCTGGCCTCGAAATTCGGGCCGTTGCCGGCCTCGTTGCCGAGCGACCAGAAGATGATCGAGGGGTGGTTTTTGAAAAACTCCACCATGCGTTGATCCCGCTCGAGGTGCGCCAGCGCGTAGGCCGGGTTCTTGGCCAGCGTCCGGTCGCCGTAGCCCATGCCGTGCGACTCGATGTTGCCCTCGCAGACGACGTACAGCCCGTACTCGTCGCAGAGATCATACCAGAGGGGGCAGTCGGGGTAGTGGCACGTGCGGACGGCGTTCAGGTTATTCTCCTTCATCACGCGGATGTCCTCGATCATGCGGTCGCGCGTCATGACGTAGCCGGTGGCGGGATCCATCTCGTGCCGGTTCGCGCCTTTAAAGAGAACAGGTTTGCCGTTGACCCATACCTGGCCGAGTTCCTTTTTCAACTCGATCTCGCGGAAACCGACGCGTTGCGGGATGACCTCGACGAGGGAGCCGCCGGGGGTTTTCACCGTGAGCAGTAACCGGTAGAGATAGGGAGCCTCGGCGCTCCAGAGTTTGGGAGCCGTCACGGCGATGTCGTGTTGGAAAGCCCCTTTACTGCCCGGTTTGATCCCCCGGGCGGAGGCGACGGCGTTGTCGGCAGCGTCGAACAGTTCGGCATCGATGACCGCGTTGCCCTTGAGAGTGCCCGATACGCGGAGCACGGCATCTTGATACTGGTCATCGAGGTCGGTGGTGATAAAAAGATCCTCCACGCGGGTCTTTTCGCGGGCATATAAGTAGACATCACGGGCGATCCCGCTGAGGCGCCAGAAATCCTGATCCTCGAGATAGCTCCCGTCACACCAGCGGTAGACCTGCAGGGCGACGAGGTTCTTGCCGGGGCGGACGTAGCGGGTGATATTAAACTCGGCGGCCATCTTGCTATCCTCGCTGTACCCGACGAATTGCCCGTTGACCCACACGTAAAGATTCGAGGTGGCCGATCCGACGTGGAGGAACACGTCGTGGCCGCTCCAGTCGGGAGGAAGTTGGACGACGCGGCGATACGACCCGACGTGGTTCTCACGCGTCTCGATCTTCGGCGGTTCCGGCGCGAACTGGTGCGACCACGCGTACCCGGCGTTGCGGTAGATCGGGTCGCCGTAACCGTTCAGTTCCCAGATGCCGGGGACGGGAAAATCCACCCAGTGAGCATCTTCAAAATCCTCGCGAAAGAAGTGAACGGGGCGGTCGGTCTGATCCTTGACCCAGTTAAACTTCCAGGTGCCGTTGAGGGAAAGGAAGTTCCCGGCGTTTTCCTTGACACATTTCCGCGCAAGTTCAGGAGAGGTGTAGGCGAAAAAATCGGCCCGGGCAGCGGCCCTGTTGATCTGGTTCACGCGCGGGTCGAGCCATTCGGGCACCTGCGCGGCGAGGGTAGTGGCGGCGAGGAGTAAAAGCGCCGTCAAAGCGACGCGAGTTCGTGATCTTGCTTTCATGGTTAAATTTTTAGATAATTATTAGTTGATTTCCCATTCGTAGAGACCGGTGGAGTGCTCCTCCGGCAGTTGTACTTCGAGTTTCACGGCGGTAGTCGTCACCGGCTCGAAGGTCACCTTGCAGGCCTTGCCCTTCACGACGGTGTAGGGGGAGAGGTTGTCGACAGGCACCCACTCGCCGGCGGCATCCTTATAATAGACCTTCCAGGCGACCGGCACGCGGCAACCGCCCCAGGGGCCGTCGTCGAACCAGTAGACGGTGGACGCGGATACGCGCCCGGGGGCGGCAAACTCGCAGGTGATCCACTCGGTGGAGTTCTTCTTGGGCCACCAGTGGAAGTGGGGGGCGGTGCGATCTTCGGGGCCGAGGGGCACCAGCCGGTCGTTGATGGCCGACCGCGCGCTGCCGCCGCGGGAAGTCGCTACCTTACCGGTAGAGGCGATCGTCGGGGGCATCGTGGGGCGCGTGGCCGTCACGTCTACCGGAAGCCAGACGCTCATCTCCCCGGCACCGCGGTGGGCCCACGCGTAGTAGGGGATAAGGGTCAGGGTCTTATCCTCGGGACGCAACTTGCCGCCGTCGTCAAAGCGAAGGGACTGCACGTCGGTCGTCGAGAGGGTGGCGACCCCCTGGAGGAGTTCCGGCGCGAACTGCACGTCGAAGCGGGCCCGCGGCGACAACAACACGCCCCGCACGCTGAAGTCGTTATCCGGCCACTCGGCGCAGTACACCAGCGGCCCGCGCTCGACGGCAACTCGCCCGCGGTCGGCTTCGACCGCGGGGTGGGCCCGCACCAAGCGCGGCTCCATGTCAAAATGCACCTCGATGACGTCGCCCTTTCTCCACTTGCGGTGGATCACGGCGTACCCCTTCTCGAGCGTCGTCGCCACCGCCTTGCCGTTGACGCTGACGCGATAGCCGGGTAGCAGGTCGTCGGCATAGTAATAGAGATCACTCGGCACCACCTCGTTACGCGCCCACCCCGGTACCCGGATGTTGACACCAAAGGTGGCCGTTGCCCGCGGGGAGATCTCGATTTTCACCTCGCCGGCCCAGGGATAGCGCGTGGTCTGTTGGAGGCGGACCTTCTTTCCCGCGACGAACAACTCCGCCTCATTCGAGAGGAAGAGATTCACGTACACGCTATTCTCCTTCACGGCGTAGACGTACCCCGGCATGGAGGGAATAAAGCGACAGATATTCGAGGGGCAACACGCGCAGCCGAACCACGCGGCACGCGCGTGCTGTCCGATCGACTCGAGCGGATTGGGGTAGAAAAAACCGTCGCCGTCGAGCGAAACGCCGGAGAGGAGACCATTATACAGGGTGCGTTCGAGCACATCGTAATACTTCGAGTCGCCGTGCAGGAGGAAGAGGCGGTGATTCCAGTAGACGTTGCCGATGGCGGCACAGGTCTCGCAGTAGGCGGACATGTTGGGGAGTTCGTAGTTTTTGCCGAAGGCCTCGCCGCTGCCCGTGGCACCGATGCCGCCGGTGATATAGAGCTTTTTGGAGACGACGTTATCCCATATCTTGCCGATGGCGTTGATATACGGCTGCTCGCCGGTGAGGGCAGCAACGTCGGCGACGCCCGCGTACATGTAGGCGGCCCTGACGGCGTGGCCGACGGCCTCGTCCTGCTCGAGGAGGGGCTTGTGGGCCTGGCTGTAAGCGTCCCGGCGGGAGGTGTAGCCGCGCTTGTCGATAAAGAAGCGGGCCATGTCGAGGTATCTCCTCTCGCCGGTGAGGGTATACAACTTGGCGAGCGCCATCTCCGCGATCTGGTGCCCGGGAACGGCGATCACCTGCCCGGGAGCTCCGCCAATCTCCCGGCACACGCAGTCGGCGTAGCGGATAGCGATGTCGAGGAAGTTGCGTTGGCCGGTAGCCTGGTAGTGAGCGACGGCCCCCTCGACCATGTGGCCGAGGTTGTAGAACTCGTGGCTCAGCTCTTCCACCTTCTCCCAGCGTTTGCTCCCGGCCCACTCGTGGGGGTGCCCGGGGTTCATCGTGCGCGCGGTGTAGAGGTAACCGTCAGGCTCCTGGGCCGCCGCGACGATGACGAGGAGGCTGTCGATATAGCGCTTTAACTTCTCGTCGGGGAAGGTTTGCAGCAGGTAGCTGGCCCCCTCGATCGTCTTGTAGACATCGGTGTCGTCGAACGAGTAACCGGTAACCTTGTTCTGCGGCCCGGGATGGGCCGCCATTTCGAAATTCTTGTAACGCCCCGTCTCCTCGCATTTACTGAACGCGAGCGGGATAGTGGTTTCGCGGCTGGCCCGGAGGCGTTGCCCCCAGAAACCGTCTGTCACCTTCACGCGCGTGAAGGGCACGGGAGAGACGGGATAACCCGCATTCTCTTGTCCTACAGCGTTTAGCGCCAGAACGAAGAGCATGGGAAGCAGTAGTAGATTTTTCATATCCTGTGGTTTTAAATATTATATGTTGTTCGATGCGTCTCACGGGGGAGATCGCGGAGACAAAAATAGAAAAAACACGAGATAATAGTACGTTATACACCCTTTTTTTTTAGCATGAGGAGGGTGCATTTCAAATTGTCGGTTAGGGGCTGTCTTACAAGTTGGGTTTCGTCATCGCGACCCGCGAGGCGAAGCGGGTAGCACTCCAGCGATCGATAAATTACTGTATTACTTTGAATTATCCCCTCACGACAGTGACCGTTCGAGGCATTCGAGACGGCTTTCCCTGGCCATCTCCGGTAGGAGCATCGAACCGCGCTTGTTTAAAATGCGTGCTTATCGGAAAATAATTTGATAGTTAGCAAAAATATTCCTATGTTTGGGACGTAATTCGATAGCCCAGTGGGGTGCTGATGGGTGATTGTAGAATTTATATACAAGAAATATGAAAAAAGAGACATGTTTTTATACCGAAGAACAGGACTTTAAGGTGGCTGTTGATTGTATTATTTTTGGATTTGACGGGGAGGGGTTGAAAGTGTTGTTGTTAAAGCGAAATTTTGCCCCTTGCGAGGGTGAGTGGTCACTGGTGGGGGGATTCCTGCGCGGTGACGAGACCCTGGATCAGGCAGCGGAACGCGTGTTGCGAGATTACACGGGTATCGAACGGGTGTACATGGAGCAGTTGATGACGTTTAGCGAGGTCGATCGCGACCCGGGTGGCCGCGTGCTGTCGACAGCCTATTTCGCGCTCATGGATATCCGGAATTATCACCGGCAATTTCATAACGCCGTCTGGTTTTTATTAGACAAGATGCCCGATTTGATCTTTGACCATAACTTGATGGTGAAAAAGGCTTTGGGACGGATGAGACGCCGGGCCTCCAACTGCCCGATCGGCTTTAACTTGCTGCCGCAGGAGTTTACTCTTCCCATTCTCCAGCAACTTTACGAGACGATTTTCGGCTTCGAGATGGATAAACGGAATTTCAGGAAGAAGATCCAGGGGATGAATATTCTTATCAATACCGGCAGGAAGGATCACTCTAATTCCAAGAAAGGGGCGTTTCTTTACTCTTTCGACGAGCAAAAGTATAACGAGATGCTGGAGAGCGGGTATAATCCCAATTTTTTCAGTATTAATTACACCCCGAGGCAAGCGTAAGCGGCTCAACCGTTTGGGAGGGGGGGGGAGCTTCTCTCGCGAGCCGGCTTTCGTCCTTGCGAGTGGTTCTTCTCCTGAATGGTTTGCCTCCCGAATGGCCGTCATTGCGATCCGCATAGCGGGAAGCAATCCAGGCAACGCTATACGTCTGGATTGCTTCACCCTCCGGGGTTAGCAATGACGAAATCCGGCTTTTGACACCCCCTCTTAATCAAGTGTCGTCCCTGCGGGACTTGGAGGTAGATGTATTCCCTTGCTGCCGTAAGCTAAAGCATACGGTTAATCAAGTGTTGTCCCTGCGGGAGTACCGATGACGGAAAAACGCGGTTCGCAATGACGGGATTGCGGACCGCGATGACGTTCATCGCATACAAGGGAGGGCGCGCGTCAATAGAAGGTCACCCACGGTTTCCGCACGTTTAACACGCGCGCGTAGAAGGAGAGGTTAGCCAGCGCTTCCTTGCGAGTAGGGAAACTGGCGATGCTCACCCGGTAGTGTACGCCATCTTTGAAAACAATCTGCGCTCCCGGGTACCCCTTCTCGCGGAAACGCCGGATCTCCTTTTCCGCCAACGCCCGCGTGGGGTGGCTGGCCACGATCACATGAAAACGCTTGGAAGGAGAAGCCAGCACGCTCTTGCTCACCGGTGGAGCGGTCGCTACCGGGGTCTCCGCCTGCACCACGGTCACGGTATCCGCGGCGCGGATCGTATCCGTCACAAGGGTATCCCGGACCACGGCCGCCGTCGTCAACTCTTTCTGTTTCATATTATTGCGACGACAAGCCACCAACAATAACGGCATCAGGAGAAATACAATATACATTTTCATACATCCACTGTTTATTATTTTAGCCGGCTAAGGTAAAAACAAATTTGCCGGAAATAAAATATTTCCGCTATTTTTGCGCACAAGAACCCGTAAACTAAATTTATATCATATGAAAAAGATTGCCTTCGTTTTAGTATGTTGTATCGGTATGTTAGTCGCCTGCAAAGAGCAACACACCACCGGAAGAGTCGTCGAGTTAACCACTTCGATGGGGAAAATCAAGATCCGGCTCTACGACGAGACGCCCCTGCACAGGGATAATTTCGTGCAGTTGGTCGAGCGACATGTTTACGACTCCATCCTGTTCCACCGGGTCATTGAGGAGTTCATGATTCAGGCCGGCGATCCCTTATCGAAACATGCCGCCAACGACACGCGACTGGGGGAAGGGAGCGAAGGGGAGTGGATCGACGCGGAGTTCGTGCCCACCCTCTTCCACAAGAGAGGGGCAGTAGCGGCAGCTCGCCTGGGAGATAGTCAAAACCCGGAACGGAAATCGAACGGGTCCCAGTTCTACATCGTGCAGGGCAAACCGTTCACCCGAGATGAGCTGGAGCATGTCATCCGGAGCAGCAACGAGAACCTTGAAAGGAGCATCTATCAGTCGGTCGTAAACGAACATCTAACGGAATACCAACGGCTGCAAACGGCTAACGACCTGCCGGCCATCGACTCGCTGGAAGGGAAGATCAAGAGAAGATGCGATAGCCTTTTCGAAGCCCGGAAGCAAGTGCTCACCGACGAACAGGCCCGCATCTACACCACCGTGGGAGGAGCGCCACACCTTGACGGGGCATACACCGTCTTCGGGGAGGTGATCAGCGGCCTGGACATTGTCGACAAAATCGCCGCCACGCAAGTAGATCGCAACGATCGCCCGATAAAAAACATCCGCATCATCAAGGCAAAGATCATCCGCTAATCTTCCTCCTTGTATAAAAACAGCGGGAGCGGGCTTACCCTTTCGGGCTGGCTCGCTCCCTTGAATCCGGCACCGTCCTGCTCTCCCGCCTTCCGGCAGTACCATCGGGGCTGGCG
>JAISNC010000073.1 GCA_031276355.1 Odoribacteraceae bacterium | reverse complement strand
TATAACGACAGGGCGTATTGGAATCACCTTACTCTTGTTAAACAAATGTTCAACTTTGGAATATGCTTCCTGCGCGCTTTGTTTCGTGATTTCGTCCAATAGACCCGAAAACATTTTTGCATCATTTTCATTTTTGCAAACTGCTTCGACGATTTTTCCCAATCCGTTTCCATCGGCATGGATTACTGCAATCCAATTGTTTTCACCTTTTTCGGTAATTTCTTCAAAGTCGTGAGCGATTTGTTTGTGAGATAAATATTCGACACCTGTAAGTTTTTTCGTCAATTTTTTAAGGTCTTCTACTTTTCTTTTTTTGTCAGATGCTTCGTCAATGAATCCGTCTTCTTTATCATTTTTCACGGCAGGCAGTCCTGTACTTGGTGCCCTGTGGATAGCCATTAATCCAAGAGTCATTGGTCGAGTTGCCTTGTTACGCTGTGTTCGCAAACGTTTTTCCAACTCGTCGGATGCGTTTCCATAATCGCTATATTCTCCTTTCATTTCTACAACGGCTTGGCTAATCGTAATGCCCGGCGCCATTGTCATTACTTTTCTGGCAAACTCTTTGACTTTATTCTCACAATCTTTTCTATTCTCAAAGATATAAATTATTTTCCCAGCTGCTCCCACGATCCAATTAGTATCTTTTTTAACCAATTCAGGATCGTCGGGATTCGTTTTACCTAAAACTTCGCCAAATGCTTTACTGCAAATCTGTTCTACCAATTCGCTTGCTCCGGCAATTTCTCTCAGTTTATTAGTCTGAAAGATAAAATCCTGTATCCCCTGCACGGATGCGCCATAGAGATACTTTTTGTTTTCATTTTCTTTTGTTTCAGTCATATCAATAATATTACAAAGTTATTTTTCCACTTTATATTTTCCCATCCCGTAAACCGCTTCGTTTCCGACATGCAATCCCTCCATGAACCGCAGCAGGGCGACGTATTCACGAAAGTATCCCGCATAAACCTGTTCGCCGATGTATCCTGACAACGGCATATCGTTCGTTTTCTCTTTCTTTTGAGTGTTTTGCAGGGTAATATATTGCATGTTAACTGATTGCAGAGAGAGTCGTCCGGCTTTTATTAAAAAATCGTCTATCCACTCTTCGTCGAAAAGCGCCGGATTATATTCGTCGGTAGACATATATACCGCGTATAACTTCTGTAACCTGAAAAACGCCGACCGTGTCAACTGATAGAAACTCGGGAACCGATTACATTTATCCTGATAACTCAACTGCGCGTTCTTTTTGTTGCGCGGGCGGAAAAGAATCACCGGCGTAAGATACCGTACCGTGATTTCCGCAAAGTCGTCCGGCGCGTTGGCGGCGACAAAGTCAGCCAGCCGGACGGGATACCGCAGCTGTCCCGACAAATCGGTCTGCGCCACAGCCACGATTTGCGATTCGCCCGACTGCGACACTTCCGAAACATCCAATAACAGAAAAGGTGTCAACGGTTTGCCGATGCCGCGTTCGCACAGCAACCTGATCGCTTGAAAAAAATACGACCGGTATTCGCAGAACTCGCCAATCAGAACAAGCGAAAAAGAAAAAATCTCACTCTTCTTTATCGTCACCGGCGAAGAGTACAAGTCGGAATGAGAAAAATTCGTCAGCACATACCCTTTGGGAAATCCGTCTTTCAGTTCTTTGTAGAGAGGATGATTTTCGTTCAGCGGAAAAGCGTCGATTCGTTCGCGAAGCGTTTGATGGCTCTCTTCGAGCGGTACATTCTCCGCCGCGTAGAGCAAATTGTTACGGATAACCGCGCCCGTCCAGGCATCGAAAACGACATCGTCCGTGGCGACCATCCGTATGTCGAAACGATGATAGTATATGGAACCGTACCACTCTAATAACCCGTTCATTTGCGCGTCTCCGTTGGTGATGTTTATAGTTGCTCCAAAAGTAAAATAAATTTATTGAATTATTAGCAATTGGCGATGGATTTTATAGCCCGCGGGTATTTATATGAACTTTTCCCGGTTGCGGGTGTTGTTCAGGCCGACGAGTATAAAGACGATGGAGGCGATGCCCATGAGCAGGCGATTGTTGAAAAGTGTTTCGTAAAAGACCTGCTGGTTGCTGTTCAGCGGGATATTAAAGGGGTTGACGAAGAAGTCCCAGCGCGTCCCGGAGACGCTGGATTGGAACATGAAGAGGATGATCGAGACGATGATGATCACGACGGCCGTTCCCGCCCCGTTCTTGATGTAGGTGCTGAACATGAAGGAGAGCGTGCCGAGGAAGAGCGCCAGCGCGAGGCAATGGAATGTCAGGCGGGCGGGCGGTACTTCCACGACCACCGCCCACGTGAGGAGGGCCAGCGGGTAGGTGATCAGAAAGCAGATGATGTAGGCGATGAGCAGGCGGAAGAGCCATACCTTGTAGCTGTAGTTCGGGATCCCGAAGAGGATCTCGACGATCTTGGCATCTTGATCGTTTTGCAGGCCGAAACACATGGGATAGAAGACGAGGAGCACGCACGGGAAAGCCAGGATGGAGTAGGCGGTGGCTTGCGTGATCTCGTCGTCCCGTAGGAGGTTGAAGATGACGAAGACGACGAAGAAGCCGAGGGCCGCCAGTATGAAATAGAGAAACTTGTTGCCAAAGATGATCTTGATGTTGTATTGCACGAGTTTCGCGAGCACGGTAAAAAAGCGAGTCATGTTTCTTGTGTTTTAGTGGTTAGGTGTCGTCCCAGCGGAGGTGATGACGTGTTCGTTGCCTTGTATTTTCACGTTTCTCAGGAGCCAGAGATAGGAATCTTCCAGCGCCGGTAGGATAGGCACGGCATTGGGGGTGGGCTGACTCTCGCAGAGGCAGCGTACCTTGATGATGTCGCCTTGGCGGATATGGTGCACCACGAGCAGCTCCGCGGGGAGGTGGGCGAAGTCGCGGACGGGCACCTCGAAACTCCAGGTGACCTCCTTGGCGATGTTGGCCATGTCGGCGGGCGTGCCGAGGTATTTGAGTTCTCCCCGGTTGATGACCCCGACCTGGTTGCAGGAGCTGGCGATGTCCTCGATGATGTGGGTGGAGAAGATCACGATGCGGTTGCGGGAGAGTTCCACCAGCAAGTTACGGAAGCGGATGCGTTCGCGCGGGTCGAGGCCGGCGGTCGGTTCATCCACGACGAGGATGCGGGGGAGGTTGAGGAGGGTTTGGGCGATGCCGATCCGTTGCTTCATCCCGCCGGAGAAGGAGCCGATCCGTTTGTCCTTGTTCTCGAACATGTGAACGGCGGCGAGTACCTCGTCGATGCGCCGGTAGCGGGTACGCTTGTCGCTGATCCCCTTGAGCAGGGCCTGGTACTCGAGGAACTCCCAGGCGGTGAGATTTTCATAGGTGCCGAACTCTTGGGGCAGGTAACCGATCAGGCCTTGCAACTCCTCGCGTTTTTTCTGGGTGTCGATGCCGTTGATAAAGATCTTGCCGTAGCTCTGTTCGAAGATGCCACAGATGACGCGCATCAGGGTAGTTTTCCCGGCCCCGTTCGGTCCCAGCAGCCCGAACATGCCCGTGCGTATCTCCATGGAGACGGAACTAAGGGCCTTGAACGGCTTGGGAGGGAGACCGATGAGGGGGATTTTCGTGGCGATGCGGTAGATGCTTTTCCGGAGCATACGGAAGCGGCCGGAGATCAGGTCGATGTTAATATTCTCCTCGTGTATCTTGATGGCGAGGTAGCGGGCGAGGATGCCGGTGTACCAGAAGAGTCCGAGGAAGATGGCCCCCCCGCTGTTTTGGAACTTGTCGGCTCCCCACCAGAGGATGACTAACGGCGCGGCGTAACGGACGGCATCGTGGAAGCGCGTGATGATGGTCCCGACGATTTTTCCCCCTCGTGCCCGGGCAAGGCGGGCGAAGATGTCAATGAAGGAGAGGGTCATGGACCAGGTGGCGAGGCCGAAGATGATGGCCCAGAGGAAAAGCTCCTGGTAGATGAAGGTGAAGTAGTACATGAAGGCCAAGACGGGCAGGAACCAGGTGAGGGGATGGAGGTCGCGCCACGAGCGGTAGTCGGCTTTCAGGCCCAGGCGTTCGCGTATCTTGAGGCCGGAGTTCCACTCGCGTTGGAAGAGGGAGGGGCGGCCGTAGACCTTCACGAGGTTGGTAATGGTGATGACCAACTCTTCCGTGGGCGGGATGATGTTGCTTTTGGCGCGCCGGAGGCTGCTTTCGAGGAACCACGTGGCACCCGGCACGAGGATGACGACGGCGAGCGTGTAGAAAATTTTGTCGAGGACATCCTCTCCATAGAGGAACACGAGGAGAAGCGAGCCGGCCAGCAGGATAGCCTGGAGGGTTTTCATAAAAGGGCTTTGTGTCCGGATGCGGTGGAGGGCATCTTCCATGCCGGAGTAGAGGGCCGGGATGATGACGAGGGTGAGCAGCGTGCTCATGCCCAACCCGCCGATGACGGTGATGGCGAAGGGGGCACCGATGCCGGAGACGTATTCTCCCTGCCCGAGGGCGAGGGGAACGAGGGCAACGACGGTGGTGATGGCCGTGATGAGGATGGGGCGGAGGCGGGAGATGCCGGCGAGGAGGATGGCCCGCGCTTTCCGGTGGCCCGCGCGGCGCAGCAGGGAGGTGTAGTCAATGAGGATGATGCTGTTGTTGATGACGATGCCGACCAGGATGATGAACCCGATGTAGACGGTGGCGTTCTCCAGCGAGTTGCTGGTGAGCAGCAGGGCCAACAGGGAGCCGATGGCCGCGAGGGGGATGGAGAACATCAGGACGATGGGTGCTACCAGTGACTCGAAGACGGCCGCCAGGATCATGTATATGAGCAGCAGGGCCGCGATGACGAGGAAGGTGAAATCGTTCATCTCGCTCTCCTCGTGGATGATCTCTATGCCGATGCCCGTTGGGGCCACCTGATTTTGCACCAGCTCGTCGATCTCTTGCCGGGCGGCCTCCAAGAGCGTCTTGGATTCGTTGATCTCCCGGGAGAACTGGTAGGTGAGATTCAGGTCTTTCGTCTGGTTTTTTCGCCGGATGGTTCCTTGTCCGGGGCCGATGTTCACGCGACTGATGTTTTGTAGTTCGATCATGGGGTCGCTACTCGTGCGCTGGATAGGGGTCTGGCGGAGATCGGCCAGGGTGGTGATCTGCGTTTTCCGGTCGTTCTCGTCGTAGTTGATGTCTTGCAGGATGATCTCGTACTCGGCATCATTCGTCTTGTACATGATGTTGGTGCGGCTTTGTGGCGACGAGGCGTTGAGGGCAGTGCCGACCGTGCGCGGGGAGATGTTGTTGACTCCCATCAGGTAGGGATCGAAATGGATCTTGGCCTCCCGGTTGGAGGGGGAGGAGCTGAGTCGGGCGTTGGAGACGTTTTCCAACTCGTTGACCTGGTAGAGGAGGAGGTCTCCAAAGCTGGTCATCTCTTCAAAGTCCTCGCCTTTGATGACGATGCGTTCCTGTTGGGTGCCGATACCCATCATACGGAGTAGCCCGACGTTCCCGGTGAAGGACCCGCCCCCGCTGGTGCTGGCACTGGCGGCGGTGGTAATCTCAATGTCGGGTACCCTGAGCCGCTTGGAGATCGTGTACAGTTCGTCGCGGATCTGGACGATGGATTTGTTGTTGAGTTTCTTGAAGTCCTCCCGGAGTTTCACGGAGAGAACGACCTCGTCGGCGGCCACGGAAGAGGTGAACTCTTCGATTTCGGGGATATTGAGCAACTCTTGCTCGAAGTTGCGGGTCATCTCGTCGGTGGCCTGGAGCGTGGAGGTGGAGGTGGGGATGATCACCGCGCGGAAGGAGTCACTCTCCGGTTCACGCAGGACGTTGAGCGTGAAGGTTTGAGAGAGTACGATCACGAGGAACAGGGCGACGAGGGAGACAAGGATCACGCGGGTCGGTTGCCTGAGGGCCATCTTGAGGATGGCCCGGTAGATCTGCACGAGGCGATTGTGTATGGAGAGATTGTTGAAGTTCACGTCTCCCGGCTGCCGCTTGAGCAGGTAGTTGATGGCCATGGGGATGAGAAGCAGGGCCACGAGCAGGGAGATGGAGAGGGTGGCGATGATCGAGATGCCGATGTGTTCGCCGAGGAGCTTGATCTGGTAGTTATCGGTGAAGAGAAAAGGGAGGAAAACGGTGACCGTGGTGATCGTGGCGGCGAAGATGGATTTCCATACTTCTTTCGTGCCTCGGGCGGTGGCCTCGTCGTCGGGGAGGCGTTGTGCCTTCAAGCGATAGATGTTCTCCATGACCACGATGGAGTTATCCAGCAACATCCCCACGGCTAACGCGATGCCGGTCAACGTGAGCGTGTTGATGGTGATGTCGAACAAGTAGAAGAAATAGAACGAAGAGAAGACGGAGATGGGTATCGAGAACGTCACGACGCTCACGATCCGCAGTTTCCGCAGGAAGAGGTAGAGGACGAAGATGGCAAGCAAGGCACCCGTCAAGGCGAGGTCGATGATCTTGTTGATGTTATCGCTCATCATTTCCGAGGCATCGCTCTCTACCTCGATCACGATCCCTTTGGATTGCAACTCGTCGTTCAGGCGGTCGATCTCCTCCCGTACGCGTTCCGCCAGTTCGATGATGTTGGCGGTTGGCGATTTGGAGAGGCGGCAGGTGATGACCTCTTTCCCGTTGGTGCGGGAGTAGGTTTCCTGCTCTTTGACCCCGAAATTGATCTGGGAGATGTCTTTGAGGAGGATGGGGCCGGGTGCCACGACGATATTGCCCAGGTCTTCGGTGGCGAGGTACTCGGCGGTGACGTTGACGAAGTAGCGTTTGTCCCCGTCGTAGGCGGTGCCGGAATAGGTCTTGTTCGCCTGGTTCTGGCTAATCAGGCTGCTGATGGTCGATTTGGTGATGTTCAACGCTTTTAACTGGTCGGGATCGACGATGATCTCGATGCTCTTTTGCCTTCCCCCCCGGATCGTCACCTCGGCCACGCCGTCGATGTACTCGAAATAGGGGACAATCTCGACATCGGCCACGTTTCGCACGTAGTCCAGGTCATCGCCCAGGATCCTCAAGTTCATCAACTGGTTGCTCGCGGCGTTGCCCCCTCCGCCCTTGGAGACGGTGATGCGGAACTCGTCTTCGGGTAGGGTTTTGGCGATGGCCCGCACCTTCTCTTCGAGCTGGAGCTGGGTATATTTGATGTTCACGTCCTGGGAAAAGGATATCCGGATGCGCGTCTGGCGAGGCTCGACGGTGGTTTCGATCTCCTCGACTCCCTCCAGTGAGCTGATCACTCCTTCCACGGGAATGGCCGCCTTGTTTTCCACGTAGGTGGGGTCAAGTTCCTTGCCGTTGTAGCTGATCCCAACGCTTAGCTCGGGCAACTCGGCGTTTGGGTAAAGCTCCATCGGTAGGTATTTGTTAGAGAATATCCCCATCAATACCAGTCCGATGAAGAGCATGGAAATGAGTACTTTCCTTTTTATAATTGAGTTCATCCTAAATCCGTTTGGCGGTTGAACAGGGCATGGCCTTCTTCAACGTTTTTTATCAATGACGTAATATACACACGGGATGACCAGCAAGGACATGGCCGTGGAGGTGAGTAGTCCCCCGATGACGGCCAACGCCATCGGCGAGCGGAGCGAAGCCCCTTCCCCGAAACCGAAACACATGGGTAGCAGGGCCAAGATGGTGGTCGCGCTGGTCATGATGATCGGACGTACCCGGTGTTGAGCGGCCATCATGATCGCCTCTTTCAACGGGTAGCCTTCGGCTTTCAGGCGGTTGATAGCGTCCACCAGGATGATGGAGTTGTTCACGGCAATGCCGACCAGCATGATGATCCCGATAAAGGCCATCATGTTCAGGGTTTGTCCGGTCAGTAAGAAGGCGAGGATGACTCCCACGCCCGCTAACGGGATGGTAAGCAAGATGGTGAAGGGGTGGCGTAGCGACTCGAATTGAGCCGCCATGACCATGTATACCAGCAAGATGGAGAGGAGTAGGGCTAATCCCAGCCCACTGAACGACTCGGCGCGCATCTGCTCCTCGCCGGTGATCTTGGCCGTATATTTCGCGGGGAAGTCCATCGCGTCCAACTGCTCTTGTACTAACGGGGCGAGGTTGCCCAGGGCTTTTCCCTTTTCGATCATGGCCGTCACGCGGGCCGAGCGGCTTTGGTTGCTCCGGTAAATCTCCTTGGGGGCCGAGGATATTTCGATGTCGGCGATCTCGCCCAACCGGTATCGTTGCGAGCCTTGGAGGATCTCGATGTCTTGAATCTCCGCCAGGGTTACTTCCGGCACCTTGATGTTGATGTTGATGCTCTCCCCGTGATTTTCGAAACTCCCGGCCTCTTTGCCGGCCAACTTGGCCTGTACCTGGCTACTGACGGAGGAGACATTCACCCCGTAGATGCCGGTTTTCAGGCGATCGACGACAATGTTTACTTCCGGGGCACCTCGTTCCATGGAGGTGGTGATGTCGTAGATGCCGGGGATATCGCTGATGCGTTGTTTGACCTCGGCGGAGAGTTCGTCCAGCAGTTCTAACTCCTCGCCCTTGATCTCTACCACGAGCGGGGCACCCTCCGTGCCGAGGATGGTTTGGAGAGCGGTCTCCTCCTTGTCGAAACTCAACTCGGCACCCTCCGGCAGGGGATAGTTCCGGTTAATGTGGGCAATGAAGTAATCGGCATCCAGCAGGGAGTTCTCTTTTAACTTCACGGTCACTTGAGCCTGGTTCTCTTCTTCCAGATTCCCCCCGTCGATGCTCTCGGCGCTGGAAGGCCCCACTTGCGTGTACATCCACTCGATGTCGTCGCCGCCTAACGTGGTGATGGCATCTTCGAGGGTGGCGACGGCGTTGTCCGTGCTCTTCAGGCGCAGTCCCGGTTCCATCGTCAGGAGGACGTTGAACTCTTTGGCCTCGCTCTTCGGCATAAATTCTAATCCCAGCAGGGGGAGCAGCGCGTACGAGCCGACGAGTAGCGCCACCGCTCCCGTGATGATCAAGGCGCGACGATCCAGCAAGCGGCCGACGAAGTTGCCGAACCCCTTGATCGAGATGGCCTGGTTTCCCTTTCGTCCGCTCACCTTGAGAAACCGGGCCGCCATCATCGGGATGAAGAGGATGGCCACGAAGAGCGAGGAGAGGAGAGAGAAACTGACCGTCCACGCCTGCTCCTTGAACAGTTCGCCGGCAGCTCCTTGCAGGTAGACGATCGGGAGGAAGACGACGATCGTGGTTAACGTGGAAGCCGTGATCGCCCCGCCGACTTCCGACGTGCCCCGGACGGCCGCGTCCACGGGCGAGAGCTTATTGTCGACCATGTTCCGGAAAATATTCTCTATGACCACGATCGCGCTATCGATCAACATGCCTGCACCGAGGGCCAATCCCCCCAGCGTCATGATGTTTATATTTAACCCGTTAAAATACATCAGGTTGAACGTGGCGATGATCGAGATGGGAATGGAGAGGCTGGCGATCAACGTGGTGTTGATTCTGCGCAAGAAGATGTACAACACGATCACGGCCAGCAGGATCCCGAGGAAGGCCGCGCTCTTGACCTCGCTGATCGAGGTGTCGATAAATTCGCCCTGGTTGCTGATGATCTGGAAACGATAGCCAGGCATGCCCTGGCGGAACTCGTTTATTTTCGCGAGCAAGTTGTTCACGGCGGTGACCGTGTTGAACTTGTTCTCCTTGTAGACACTGATCCCCAGGCAACGCTCGCCGTTGAAGCGGGCGATGTTTTCCGGGTCGATGTTGTGTAGCGTGATCTCGGCCACGTCTTTCAAATAGATGGGAGCTTTCGTTATGGAAGTTGCTTCCCCCTCCGACGAGGAACTTTCCTCCTTAAAGGCCACGATGACATTGCCGATATCTTCCACGCTGCGAATCAGGTTGACCCCTTTCACGGAGTACGAAAGATCGTTCTCTTGTATGCTCCCGCCGGAGACGTTCTGGTTCAATTCGTCGATCCGGCTCGCGATGCCGTCCACGGTTAGCCCGAAAGCGTCCAACATATAACGATTGGTATGAATCTCCACGGCGGCCACCTCCTGTCCGGAGAGCTGGATGTCGGCGATCCCCTCCACCCGCACCAGTTCGCTCCTCAGGTAGTTCTCGGCGATTTTCCGCAACTCGTTCATGTCCTTCACCTCGTTATGGGTAAGGGCGATGGTCACGATCGGGGCGGCGTTCACGTCATAGCGGGTGATGTTCAGCTCATCCACGTTTTGACCCTGGCTAAAGGAGGAGAGCGAACGTTGGAGATCGAGGAACGCCTCGTCCATGTTCTGGTTCCAGCCATACTCCACGGTGATGTTGGCGCTACCCACCCGGCTCACGCTGTACACGCTTTTGACCCCGTCTTGCCGTTGCGCCGTGGATTCGATCCGGGCGACTAATTGTTTTTCGATCTCTTCCGGGGGGCGTTGCCCGCTCTTCACCTCGATGAAGAGGGAGGGATTCTTTAAGTCGGGGAAGAGATCCGTACCCAGCCGGTTGTAGGAGATGGTGCCCAGCAAGCAGATCGCCAGCGTCAACATCAACACCGTCACCGGGTACTTGACCGCAAACTTGATTATTTTATTCATACCGTTTCGTTGAATGAGGAATCGCTCGGCGATCGCTCGTGTTTATTTCATGATCTTCACTTGACCGCGGTTCCGTAACCACTCGTAGCCTTTGGTCACGACCTTGTCGCCTTCGCTCAATCCGCTCTCTATCTCCACGTATTTCTCGTCGTTGATGCCCACTTTGATCCCTCGTTCGATGGCCATGTTACGTTCGATGATGAAGACGCTCTTGTTGCCGCCGCGTTGGGACTTGACGATCTCTTTGGGCACGGAGAGCACCGAATCCTTCTGTAACGTGATGATATCCCCTTTGACGAACATGCCCGGTCGCAGTTTCAACGCGGAATTATTGATCGTGATAAAGCCGGAGAAGGTGCGTGTCGTCTCGTTGATGGCGGGAGAGAGTTGCGTTACTTGCCCCGCGAGGGTGTCTGATTTGATGTTATAGTTGGTCACCAGCACTCTTTGTCCGACGTTTACCCGGTCGATGACATTCTCGGGGAGTTCGATGTTGAGGTACATGCTGCTGTAATCCATGATCTCGAACATGACCTGGCCGCTCGTCACCTCGACATCCGGGGTAAAATAGGGCAGTTTCGTGATAGTGCCTTTGAAGGGAGCTTTCACGGTAAACTTATCCAGGTCGTCCTGGGCACTCTCCAGGGCGGTTTTGGCGTTCAGGTAGCTCTTCTCGGCACTCAGCACCTCTTTTTCCGTCACCCCGCCGAGTGCCAGCAAGCGTTCTTGCCCCTTCCATTCCCGTTCGGTGATCGTCACGTCCATCTTTTTCGTCTCGATCGAGATGTTATTCACCTCGGTCGGGTTCTCCAGCCGCACGATCACGGCACCGGCCTCGACGAGATCTCCCAATTTATAGGGTTTGCCCGTCTTGGGGTTGACTTGCAGGCGATATTTGCCGCTCTTCTCGGATTTCACCTCGGCCGTTTGGGCGGCCTTGGCCGTGCCGGTGGTAGTACTTACTTCCCGGATGCTGCGTTTGACGACATCGCCCAACCACACCGGCGTGGTGGAGTCATTAAAACTGCTGGGCCTCGTGTTGTTGCAGGCGTAAAGCGATAAGGCACATAACAGACAGCCAGTGATGTATCGAACATTTTTACGAATCATGGTATTTAGTTTTATAGATAATTAAAGTTGTAACAAGGAGTAAGGCACGATCGACTCGTTTTTCTCGAAATCCCACAACGTGTAGATCTTGATTTCCAACAGTTGCATCCGGTAATCGATGATCGCGTCGATATAGCTTTGTCGCGCGGAGGTGAGCTGATCCTGGTAATCCTTAAACATCATGGATGAAAGGCTACCGTTCATGTATTTCTCGTAGTTGATCTTGTAGGTGATCTCCGCGTTCTCGATGCTTTTCTCGGAAAGAGCGATCTTATTGAGATAGCGCGGCAAGTTCCGGCACAACTCGCGGATGCGGATCTCGACCTCTTTTCTTGCCTCGTCGAGATTGATCTCGGACTCTTCGATGTTCAACTCCGCGTTCCGGATGTTGTTCTTCCGGATCCCCCAGTCCCAGATCGGTATGGAGAGAGTCACGCGTACCCCCTCGTTGTGGCTCTGCTTATTGAACACCTGTTCTATCTTCGAGTCGTTGCCCGAGAAGCCGAGGCTAAAGGAGAGGTTCCCGCTGAATTTGTCGGTAGCCCTGACCTGTATCAGTTGCAGTCGCAGTCTTTCGAGGGAGATCTCGCTCTGTTTTAATTGCAGGCGTTGATCCAGGGCATGCCGGATGGCTTCCTTCGCGTCAATCTCTATGGGAGTGATGGCGACGGGAGGGATGACGGAAAGATCGATGTCGAGGGATAGGCCCAGCATCTTTTTAAAATCATCCTTCATCCGTTGGTAGGAATCCCTGGCCGAGGCCAGCGCGTCCTGGCGGTTGGCCAGCGTGATCTCTTGTTGCAACAATTCCGACTCGGCCAGGAGTTTCGATTCCACCTTGTTTTTCGTCAAGGTATAAGTCTCCAGTTGGTTATTATAGGCATCTTCCGCTGTCTCGACGCTTTTAAAACTGCGGTATACCCCGTAAAACGCGTTCGTGACGGTTTGCTCGAGCTGGATCACCTGCAAGGCATAGCTCAAGCGGGAGGTCTCCAGGTCAAGTTCCTGCTGCCGCGAGTTCATCTTCACCTCGTTATACTTGAAGATGGGCTGCTCGTAACTGATCGAGAGGCGATTACTAAAGGTGCTGCTGGATTTCTGATCTGTCTCGTTCATGTAATCCCGCCAGTCAATGCCTTCCGAGAAGTTCAATGTTCCCCCCGTGAACTTCACCTTCTGGGAGAGCGTCAGCGCAATATTGGACGACATGGTCTCCGTCAGGTTATAGCTCGAATTATAGTCCATGAACGTGTTACTCCTGTCGTAGCTAAACGGGGTAAACGACAAGCCCAGGCGCGGTTTCAGGTCCGCCTTACTATTGATCATCTGGGTCTCGCTTCGTTGCAACGCTCTTCGGCTATTCATCAACTCGGGACTTTGCAGGCTGGCCAGTTCCAACGCGCGGTCCAGGGTGAGCGCCAACGTGTCCTGTTCTTGGGCCGCGGCGGTAAGGGTAAAGAGGCCAGGAAGCCCCGCGAAAAACAGTAATAGCAGTGTGAATCGTTTCATATAATTAGCATTTTGTGTTCGTGTTACTTTTGATTCGTCTTGTATACCCAGCGCACGGCATCGGCGAAGATGAGCTGACGCGGATTAAATCCCCGATCGACGAGCGTGATTTTCGCGTCTCCTTCGGCGAAATAGAAGCTGCCCACGGGTATCCACGTTTGGCGATCCTCGTTGGTTTGCACGGAGACTTCATCCTCGCCGTCGGCGTGTAAGATCTTATAGTACTGGTGTGTTTCAGCCTCGTTGCCTCCCCCCCAGCCTCGGCCCCGGGGATCCGTCATCGGGTTGTAGATATAGATATCGTAGAACCCTGGCAGCGAGATGTTCGCTTGCCATTCGGCCATGTTCTGGCCGCTGCCGGCCCGCTTGTAGTAGCCGCTTTTGATGTAATCGCCGTGGAAATTATTACCCACCGTGGCCGTCCAGCGCGACGGGGGCATCCAGAAATTCATGTTCTTGTAACGATCCTCCGTGGTGATATTCAACAGGGATTGCAGCGTGTGCTTTTGATTGGACTCTATCAATCGAAACCCTTTGTCCTCGTTATCCACGGTGATCTCCTTCGGGTCATACATGAAAAGCGTGCTATCCCCGCTAAACATGCCGGTGGTCGTGTCCGTGCTCATTTGCCTCAACCTTGGCAACCGGACACCCATCTCGCTGGGGAGGTTCTGGGCGATATTCGTGCCGATGGACAAGTTATTGGGACGGTTATCCGACAGCACCCGGATTTTTTTGTAACTATTGGCCGGGATCAGGAACTGCCGGGTCTCTTGCTCCATGGACAACATCATGAACCCGCCTCCTCCGAAGCCGCCAAACCCGCCGCCGCCGCGCCCGCCCTCGACCCGGACGGAGAGGATCCCCTCGACGGGCGTTGGGTTATGCACGTGAAAACTGATCATGTAGCGGGTATAGTCGTCGATTGTCGTCTCTTCCACGTTCACGCCGCGAATCGTGAAGAGCGGCGTGCGGGCGATCGTGTACCACTCGGGAATCAGATCCATGAGGTTGATGTCGAACCGCTTCGCGAATTGGTCATTCAAATCGCTGAAGTTCACGGCGGAGAAACGGCGTTGCAGGATAAACTCGCTCATGAACGCGGTAAAGTCCTGCGCCACGTGATGCGTGAGGATATAATTTTTCAGGTACGTGGCCTTCAATTTCAGCATCTCGTAGAACACCTCGGGAAGCAGGTTGACATCCATGATGGCCTGTTCAAAACTTTTTGTTTTCAAGTATTCCGCGGCGCGTTGCGCGTCATTCATTCCCGAGAACTGGCGCATCCAGCCGCCGCCGGTCGAGTTTTCTTGTTTCAGCATCACGTTCAGCATCACGTCGAGGATCGGGAACTCGGCCGAGCGGACAAACGTCACGTGATTGAAAAAGAGGGGGGAGATATCGTACTTGTTCAATTTGGAGCTCCATCCCGACGAGTTATTCAGGAGATTGGGCGCAAGGAGATTCCCCTCTCCCGTGAACGTGTTCTCGGCGAGTAGCGCGTTCTGGATGAACTCTCGCAGCACTCGTATCTCCAAGTCGAGTTCCTCGATATTCCGGTTCCCGTTCCGTTCCCACGATAGCACGCGTCGCTTGGACTGCTTGAAACTCCCGTTCGGGAGCGTGGCACCCAATTCCGGGAGCAGCACGAGTTCGGGTTGCACGTACTCGCTGGCCCCTTTCCAGTTGCGCGCGTACGTGGCAAACGAGATGGGGGTCTCCACGAACGAGAGGCGTTTAAAGGGATAATCCCGATTCTTGCGTACCTCGTAATCGTCGCGCGCCCATCGCAGGATGGAGGGTAGCGTGTCGCTCAAGTGCGTGAACTCGGCCGAGAAATAGTCGTGCCCTTTGAAGTGGTAGAGGGATATCTCGACCGTGTCGAGCATCACCGACTTCCGCTCGTAGTCGCCCATCACGAGGCTCAGGGCGGACAGCGGTTGATCGTTCTCGAAAAAGAGCGTGTCGCCCGCGTGTCGGGCAGTGCCCTGGGAGATCACCACCGGTGGGTGAGGCGCGACCACCGCCAACGTGAAGCGGGTAAAGTTTTTCTGGATATTATACAAGCTGACCGGGTTCACGGGCGCGGCGGCCACCGGGTACCAGAGCGCCTCGGGCGTGAGCAGCGTAAACTTGTCGCTGACGAACGCGTAGTGTTTTCCGTAGCGCAGCACGCTATTGCCCACTTTCGTGCTATAGAACTCGGTGTCGGGCACGTCCAAGTAACAGATGTTCTCGTCCACGGTGCCGTTATACTCCACCAGCAGTTCGACGCGTTCCCGCGGGCGGAGCGTCCGTTCGACGATGATCGCCTGGTCGTCCCGCCGGAAGGGGATCGCGTCGCTTGCCGGGGTACCGGCCAGGCGCGTGACCTTGAGCGAGGGATTCAGGTAGAGGACAATCTCGGGAAGCTCTCGCTCGCCCTGGTTTGCCAGGGACAAGTGGGCCTGCACGTTGATGCGAGCGGCATCCTGCTGGAGCTGCACGTGGGCATCGGTCAGCGTGGCCCCATCCCGCACGGCGTGGTGCCGGTAGATCTCCGTGTAGCGAGCCCGGGCGTTGTCTGTTTGCCGGTAATCCATGACGTACGCGGCGCCCGCCAGTATCCCGGCCCCGAGCAACACGCCCCCGACCGTGGCCAGCGCTGCTTGCCTCCGCGGGTGTTGCGGCAGGCGCTTCATCAGCACGACGGTGAAAGCGAGCATGCCGGTGCCGGCAAGGAAGAACGACACGCGCTGCGTTAGGTAGCGGATCAAATCGGGGTGCCCCGTGACATCCGAGAAGAGGTTGGGCAGGGACACGGCGAAGAAATCGAAGGCCCCGCGCGCCTGGTCGCAAAGGTAGATCAGCGTCACCATGATATATCCCAGCAGCAAGATCAGCGTGATCGCCTGGTTCTTCACGAGATTCATTATCAGGAATGACACGCCGAGCACGAACACCAGCGACGGGATCGAGAGCGTGACCAAGTAGAACGCGTACGCCCATGGATTTACCGCCGACTCGCTCGCGAAGACGTTGATAAACGCCGCGATCGCCAACGCCACGAGGTTTAATGAGACGAACACCCGGACCACCCCCCACGTCTTGCCCGCGATGTAATCCGTGTTACTCATCGGTCGCACGTAAGTCACTTCGGCGGTATCTAACTTCTTGTCGCGTTTCATGAAATCCCCGGCGAGGAAGATCGCGATGATCGACTGGGCGATGTTAAAAATATAGATGTTAACGAAGGGGATCGATGCCGAGAGTGCCACCATGCCCCACTGGTATTGATTATTGAGATTCGACTGCGTGCCGAGGTGCATGGTCGTGAGCACCACCAGCGCCAGCACCGCGAATATCCGAAACAGCCAGCTCCTCCGGAGCAGTTTCACTTCGTACCGAGAAACACTAAAAATATTATGGAAAGTCATCTCTGTAAATCCGGGTTATTTTACTGGGCCAGCGCGGTCTCGCGAATCGCATCGGCCTGCATGTTCAATTTATCTTTTAACAAGAAGTCCATGTAATAAACGTAGGCGTGTTCCAGGTTGGGGGCGATGGCTTTGCAGGAGTATCCCTCCACGCTTTCGGCCACCACCTGTATCTCCATCCCCCCGTCGGCCGGGATGGTCGAGATGATCGGGTACTTCTCCTTGATCTCCTCGTACTCGAGGTCGGTCACGAAGATCTCCCATACCTTCCCGTGGGCCAGCGCGATCATCTCGTCGGGCGATCCCTCGAACTTTAACTCGCCCCGGTTCAGCAGGGCCAACTTCTTGCACGTGCTTGATATATCCCCCACGATGTGCGTGGAGAGGATGATGATCGCGTCCTTGTCGCTCACCTCCGAGAGGATATTCCGGAAACGGATGCGCTCTTCGGGATCCAGCCCCGTCGTCGGTTCGTCCACGATGATCACCTTGGGTTGGCCGATCAACGCCTGGGCGATACCCAGCCGGCGTTTCATGCCCCCGGAGAGGCGATTCGCCCACCGGTCGCGTACCTCGAACAAGCCCACTTTCTGCAACATCTCGTCGACCACCTCCCCGCGCCGTTGTTTTCCCCGGATGCCTGCCAGCCCCGCGCCGTAATCCAGGAACTCCCACGTCTTCAACTTTTCGAAAAAGCGGAAGTCCTGCGGCAGGTAACCCAGCAACGAGCGGATCTCTTTCCGATCCTTCGCGATGTCGTAGTTGTCGTAAAAGATCGTTCCCGATGAGCCACTCTGTAACAGCGTCATGATGCGCATTAACGTTGTTTTTCCCGCCCCGTTGGGCCCGAGCAAGCCGAACATGCCCGGTTCTATTTCCAAATTTACATTATCCAGGGCTTTCTTCCCGCCGGGATAAATTTTACTGAGGTGTTCGATCCTGATGTGCATAACTTTTCTATTTAAATAATCGGGTACAATGTAGATGCAATAAGAGAAAATGTGTGTTAATGAAACGTGAAATCTGTTTGTTAAGGTCAGACATTTTTTGTCAGGTAAGGTTTAGTTCTTAAGAAAACATTAACAGAAATAATCGGTCACGCGAACACTTCACGAATCACTTGGATGCTTTTCGTGTTAAAATCAACGTCAAGATGACGACCGATAAAGGATAACACCACGTTCAGGAGAATGCCGCGCCCCTCTCCGTTCAAGGGTATCTCGCGAATCGACTGCAAGGGGGTGCAACACAAGCGATAGATGGCTCCCGCGGCCCGCGGCCCGATCACGTCGCCGGCCGACGGGCAGGAGGGACAAAAAAGCCCATCGCGCAGGTTGAAGAGGTATCCCTCCCGATACGAAGAGGTCTCTATCCTGAAACCAAGCAAGTCGCAAAGCCGGTAGAGGAAAAAAAGGTTGAAATTGGCGACATCATCCCCCGCGACGTCCAGGTACTCGACCGAGCGGCGGAGGTAGTCGTAGAGTGGTTCGTTCCTGGCTTCATGGCGAAGGATCAGGCATAACACTTCGCTCCACAACAAGGCGATGTTCATCTTGAACACATCGGAACCAATCGTGCTCGTGTCGCGTGTAGGGCGGATGGAGCGGAGCGCGTGCAGTTCTCCCCGTGCGCTCCTCGCGAACTCTACCTCTACGACCTGCATGGCCCGGGCGGTGCCTATCCCCCCTCGCCTGTTAGGGAAGGCGGGGGTCATCATCGACAAGAACCCGTGTTCCAGCGAGAACAGGCGAATGATGCGTTGTCTCTCGACAAAGGGTACGCTCTTTAATACGATCGCGTTCACTACCTCCATGCCCGCTTCCTCATTGATTCAAGAAACGTTCCAGTGCCCGGACGGCTTCTCCCCTGTGGCTGATCGCGTTCTTGAGCGAGGGGGGCATGTCCGCGAAGCTCAGGTCGTGGCCGGTGGGCCGGAAGATCGGATCATACCCGAACCCGCCTTGGCCCTCTTCGGCCTCCAGGATCTCGCCCTCCGTGATCCCCTCGAAAAGATGCTCCTTCCCCTCCAGTATCAGCGCGATGACACACCGGAAGCGAGCCTCCCGCCGCGTGACTCCTCGCATCAGGCGTAACACTTTCTGCATGTTGGCTGCGGGGTCGCACCTCTCTCCCGCGTAGCGGGCCGAGCGTACGCCCGGCTCGTTGCCCAGGGCCGCGATCTCCAGGCCGGTGTCGTCCGCGAAACAAGCCGTGCCGAAACGCTCGTGCACGTGTCGTGCCTTCTGCAGGGCGTTTCCTTCCAGCGTGTCCTGCTCTTCGGGGATCTCGCCCTCGTGACCGAGTTCCTCCAGCGATACGATCTCGTAGCGCTCTCCCAGGATCTCCCGGGCTTCAGCCAGTTTATGCTTGTTGTTTGTGGCAAAAACAAGTGATCGTTTCTTCATGTCAAGTAGATTCATTTTCTGTATTTAGCCTCGTCTTCGTCAAATATGCTCGCGTAGCTCGCGTAGCGGGACTCGCTGATCGTGCCCTCTTCCACGGCCTTGATCACGGCACATCCCGGCTCGTGGATGTGCGTGCAATTATAAAAGCGACACCGTTGCGATGCCCGGAAAATCTCGGGAAAATAACGCGATAGCTCCTCCTTCTTTACCTCCACCAGCCCGAACGCCCGTATGCCCGGCGTGTCGACGATAAAGCCGCCCGCGCTTAAGGGGAACATCTCCGCGAAGGTTGTCGTGTGCTTACCCGTGTCGTGGGCGGTTGATATGGCGGCTGTCTTCAGTAGCAGCCCCGGCTCCATGCGGTTGATCAGCGTCGATTTCCCCGTCCCGGAGAGGCCGGCCAGCACCGACACCTTCCCCGCTAACGTCGCGGCCACCGCTTCGATCCCTTCGCCGGTCGCGGCAGAGACCGGCAAGCAGGTGTAGCCCGCCTGGTGATAGATCGCCGCCAGCGCTCGCATCAGCACCAAATCTTCGTCGTCGAGCAGGTCTATCTTGTTGAAGACGATCACGGCGGGGATGCCGTACGCCTCTGCCGAGGCGAGGAACCGGTCCATGAAGACGGTAGATGTTTCGGGATGCCTCACCGTGGCCACGAAGAGCGCTTGATCCACGTTTGCCGCGATGATATGGGTCTCTTTCGAGAGGTTGGTCGACTTGCGGATGATGTAATTCTTCCGTTCCTTGATCCGCGTGATCACGCCTTCATCGTCCGCTGTTCGTTCCAGCTCCACCTCGTCACCCACGGCCACCGGATTGGTCGTTTTGATACCCGCCGTGCGGAATTTTCCTTTTATCCGGCAACGTATCGTCTGGCCTGTCTCCCCGCGGACGGCGTACCAGCTACCTGTTGACTTGATAACGATCCCATTCATGAAATGATGCAGAATAGATGAAACGCGAATGTAAGGGAAAGTTTTGAAAATGAAAACGAGTGGTAACGGGGCTGTTCCGTTTTTTTCGAGAGGTAGCGATCTGTCGAACGGGGGGGGCGCGGGCTTGTCGAAACCATCGTATTCTCATTCTCACGGGAATGAGGTAATGAGGTTGTTATTTTTTATATTTCCTGTACCTCGCTACTGAGGTTGTTTAGTTGATTGAATTAGGTAAAAATGAGGTTATTGCCTGACTTATGACTTATCGCCATGCAGGTTGTTTTGTTGGCTGAACAAGGAGTGGGCTTATCCAAAACTCGGGTTCTAAAAGAGTCGAACGAGACCCTCGAAGAGTCGAACGAGATTCTCCGTGGGAGAATAATATCAATAGCCCCCCCCGCGTGCGCCGGTAAAAAACGACCGGCAACGGTAAAAAAGAGATAGTTTCTCGCCCCCGTTAGGAGATCTCCTTTTTCAAACTACCTTTACGAGAAATTTAAACATACCGACCATGAATCACAAGCTACACGCCCTTATCCTTGCCCTGTGCGTGACGTGCACGGCGACCTGCCTGCACGCGCAGGCCCCCGTCCTCAACGTGAGCGGGGACGCGAACGGCGCGGACGTCTACCTGCAAGCGCTCGACGTGCGCGTGGAGGTGACCGGCAACATCGCCACCACGATCTTCACGATGACGTTCAAGAACCGGACCGCGCGCGTCCTCGAGGGAGAACTCGTCTTCCCGCTGCCCGACGGGAGCACCGTGAGCCACTACGCCCTCGACATCAACGGGAAGATGCGGGAAGCCGTGGCCGTGGAAAAAGCAAAAGCCACCCGCGTCTTTGAAGAGATCGAGCGGCGACGCGTCGACCCCGGCTTGCTCGAGCGGGTGGCCGGGAACAATTTCCGTAGCCGCGTCTACCCGATCCCGGCCCACGGCACCCGCGTGATCTCCGTCGGCTACGAGCAGGAGCTGCCCCTCGACGGGGGCACCTTTCACTACCGCCTGCCGATGGACTACCGGGAACCCGTCGACCGCTTTTCCCTGAAAGCCACCGTCCGGCAAAGCGCCGGGGCGCCGCGCCTCGACGAGAAACTCGACGACGAGTTGACGTTCGACCGGCACGAGCGTGATTTCATCGCCTCCTTCTCCCGCGAGCGCTATCTCCCCCCGCGCGGCCTCGCCTTTTCACTGCCCGCGCCGCTCGACCGGCCCGGCGCGTGGATGCAGCCCGTCCCCGGCAGTCACTACTTCATGGTCTCGTGCCTCCCCGCGCTGGATGCCCGCGACAAGCGGTGGGCCGACCACCTCGGCATCATCTGGGATGCCTCCCTCAGCGGCCTGCAGCGAGACATCCCCCGGGAGATGGAGATCATCGACGCGGTCGTCCGGCAAAAGGGCGACCTGACGATTACCCTCCACCTCTTGAATAACCGCTTCTCGAAGGGCGAGACGTTCCGCGTCAGGGACGGCAACTGGGAAGCCCTCCGCGTGCGCCTCGACTCCATCACCTATGACGGCGGCACGAACTACGAGGCCATCGTCCTCGACCGCTCCGCCGCGCGGGAGTACCTCTTCTTCTCCGACGGCCTCGCCACGTTAAGCGATGCCGACTTCTCCTCCCGCTACCCCGTCCACTGCCTCGTCTCCTCGCCGCGGGCCGATTACAGCGCCCTGAAATGGATCGCCGCGCGCACGGGTGGCAAGTTCATCAACCTGAACGCCCTCTCCCGCGAGGAGGCAAGCAAGGAGTTGATCTCCGACCCACTGCGATTTCTCGGCGTGGAGGCCCCGGCGACGGTGCGGGAGGTGTACCCGTCGATCGCCACCCCCGTGTCGGGCTATTTCTCGGTGACCGGCATCCTCGACGCGCGCGAAGCGAACATTACCCTGCTCTTCGGTCGCGATAATAAAGTGGAACAGCGCGTGCGAGCCACCCTCCGGGCCGGCGAGACTCCCCCGCGGGAAAAGATCCACCGCCTCTGGGCCCAGAAGAAGATCGCCGAGCTGGATATTCGCCACGACCAGAACCGCGAGGAGATCATCACCCTCGGGACACGGTTCGGCATCGTCACGCGCGAGACCTCGCTCATCGTGCTGGAGACGGCGTGGGATTACGTGACCTACAATATCACTCCCCCCAAAGAGCTACGCGAGCAAGTGGCCACCCTCCGGAAACGAAACCCGGGCATAGAGAACAGGCGAACCGCGCCAATGACAACACTCGTGGAGATTGCCATCCAGGCGGCCAAGGAGCTGCAACGGTGGTGGGGCACGACGTTCCCGGTGGAGCGACCGAAATACCCGCGGCCGGATTCGTTGAGCGATGACCTGGGCAAAGTGACGATAGCCTTCAGACCGAGTGTCAATATCCTCGAGGGGGGGAAGGACGTTGTTGACGTGGAGGACCATCATCTCGTCGTGTGGGACGAAGCGGCCGTGAGCGGTCGCGGTAACCAGGAGCAAGTATTCGTCACCGGTTCCGCGGGAGGAAGCCTTTCAATCTCCGCGGACAGAAGCACCGGCAGGGTAGAACCCTTCAACCCGCGACCGGAGATACGCCTCGTGCCCGTCAAACAGGATAACGACTACATCAACGACTTTACCGGCAACGCGACCGCCGACTACGCCACGTACCTCTCCCTGCGCCCCGGGTACATCAACACGCCCGCCTTCTACTTCCACGTGGCCGATCACTTCTACCGCCTCGGCGACCGCGAGCGGGCGCTCGACATCCTCACCTGCCTCGCCGAGATCGACCTGGAGAACGCCACGCTCGCGCGGGCGCTGGGCTATCGCCTGCGAGAATACGGCGAGTACCCCCTGGCCCTTCACGCCTTCCGCCAGGTCACCCGCTGGCGACCGCTGGAGCCACAGGGTTACCGGGACGTCGCCCTCACGCTGGCCGATGCCGGGAGAGCGGGAGAGGCGCTGGACTCGCTCCACTCCTTGTTGAAGGGGAGATTCGAGGGGGTATTCGTCTGGGGGGTCAGCGAGGTGGTGGTGACGGAGATCAACCAACTGTTGGCGATGCACGGCCTGAAAGCCGACAGTATCGACAAACGCCTCGTGCAGCCGATGCCCGTGGACATCCGCGTCGTGCTTAACTGGAACATGAACAACACCGACATCGACCTCCACGTCACCGACCCCCGCGGCGAGACCTGCTACTATGGCAACCCGCTCACCGCCGCCGGCGGCCGCGTCAGCAGCGACATCACGACGGGGTACGGCCCCGAACAGTTCATGATCAAGAAAGCGCTGCCGGGCAAATACGAGGTGTTTGTCAACTATTTCGACGACTCGAAGGTCAAGAACGAAGGCCCCACGATACTCCTGCTCGAGATCTACACGCGTTATTCCGACAAGCGCCAGGAGCACCGCCTCGTCTGCCTCCAGTTAGAGCAGCAACAGAACGTAGACCAGAACGGCCTCGTGAAGATCGCCGAGTTCGAGTTCTAAATAACCGGCGCGCCCGCTTATTTATTTAAAATCGTTACCTTCGCGGTCGTGTCTCGATGGTGGGACACGGAAATATAGACGGGAATGGAATTTTTAGAATCGCTATTGGACATCTTCCTTCACCTGGACGTGCACCTCCAGGAACTGGTGACAAGGTACGACACGTGGGTGTACGCGATCCTCTTCGCGGTCATCTTCTGCGAGACGGGCTTGGTGATCACCCCCTTCCTGCCGGGCGACTCGCTGCTCTTCGTGGCCGGCGCGCTGGTCACCACGACGGGGGTGCTCGACGTGCACGTGCTGTTGCTGCTGCTCTCCGGGGCGGCCATCCTCGGCGACGCGGTGAACTACACGATCGGCCTACATTTCGGGAGGCGGCTCTTCCGTGATCCCGGCTCGCGGCTCTTCCGGCAGAGTTACCTCGAGAAGACACACGCCTTTTACGAGCGGCACGGGGGCAAGACCATCATCCTGGCGCGCTTCGTGCCGATCGTGCGGACGTTCGCCCCGTTCGTCGCGGGCATGGGGCGAATGACCTACCGGCGCTTCGCGGTATTCAACGTCGCGGGGGGCGTCGCGTGGAGCGCGCTCTTCCTCTACGCCGGCTTCTTCTTCGGCGAGATGCCGTTCGTGAAGCGTAATTTAGAGTTCCTGATGCTCGCGATTATCGTGATCTCCGTCGTGCCCGTGCTCGTGGAGTGGGCCCGCGGGCGGGCGAGAACGCGCGGGAATAATGTAATTACCAAGTAAAATAATATGGCACATTTTTTAAAAGAAGAGGCCCTGAAGTATCACGCGACGGGGAAACCGGGGAAGATCGAGGTGATCCCGACGAAACCTTACTCGACGCAAGCGGATCTATCGCTGGCCTACTCTCCCGGCGTCGCCGAGCCGTGCCTCGCGATCGCGGCGGACGAGGGGGACGCCTATAAGTACACGGCCAAGGGGAACCTCGTGGCGGTGATCTCGAACGGGACGGCGGTGCTCGGGCTGGGGAACATCGGTGCCATGGCCGGGAAGCCGGTGATGGAGGGGAAGGGGTTGCTGTTCAAGATTTTCGCGGACATCGACGTCTTCGACGTGGAAGTAGACACGGAAGACGTGGACAAATTCGTGGAGACCGTGAAGTTGATCGCCCCGACGTTCGGCGGCATTAACCTGGAGGACATCAAGGCACCGGAATGTTTCGAGATCGAGGAACGACTGAAGCGGGAGTTGCGGATACCCGTCATGCACGACGACCAGCACGGGACGGCGATCATCTCGTCGGCCGCGCTGCTGAACGCGCTGGAGATCGCGGGGAAACGCGTCGAGGAGGTGAAGGTGGTGGTGAACGGGGCGGGAGCGTCGGCGGTGGCGTGCACGAAGTTGTACGTGCAGTTAGGCGTGCGACGGGAGAACGTGACGATGTGCGATAGCAAGGGGGTGATTCACGCGACGCGGGAAGACCTGAACGCCTCGAAACGGGAGTTCGCCACGACGCGGGACGTGCACACGCTCGCGGAGGCGATCGCGGGGGCGGACGTGTTCCTGGGGTTATCGAAGGCGGACGTGCTGACACCGGAGATGATCCGCTCCATGGCGGCGTTGCCGGTCGTCTTCGCGCTGGCAAACCCGAACCCGGAAATAGCGTACGACCTGGCGATCGGCGCGCGCCGCGACATTATCTTCGCCACGGGACGGAGCGATTACCCGAACCAGGTGAACAACGTGCTCGGCTTCCCTTACATCTTCCGGGGCGCGCTGGACGTGCGCGCCACGTGTATCAACGAGGCGATGAAGGTCGCGGCGGTGAAGGCGCTGGCGGCGTTGGCCAAGGAGCCGGTGCCGGACACCGTGGTGGCCGCTTATAACAAGGAGAAGATCGTTTTCGGTACCGATTACCTGATACCGAAGCCGATGGATCCCCGGTTGATTACCGCCGTCGCCCCGGCCGTCGCGCAGGCCGCCATCGAATCGGGGGTGGCCCGGCAGCAGATCACGGACTGGGACGCGTACGTCTACGGGCTGGAGGCACGCATGGGCTTGAATAACTCGCTGGTGAGGGAGGTACGCGACAGGGCGCGGCTGGCACCCGGGCGGATCGTCTTCTCGGGCGGGGATAACGTGAAGGTGTTGCAAGCGGCACGGGAGCTGGTCTATCTCGGGATCGCGCGACCGGTGCTGGTGGGCGATGCCGGCAACACGGCGCGCCTCGCGCGGGAAAACAACGTGGACCTGCAGGGAATCACCGTCATCGACCCGTGGAGCGACGGGGAGAGCTTGCGCCGCGAGCGCTACGCTCACCTCTTCTTCGAGAAGATGAAACGCAAGGGCATCGCGCTCGGCGACGCCTACGAGAAGATGAAGTCGCGGGAGTATTTCGCCCTGATGATGGTGGAGAGCGGGGATGCTGACGGCTGTATCCTGCACCACGCGAACAGTTATTTAGAGGCACTGCGACCGACGCTGCAGATCATCGGGACAGATAATGCCGAGGGGCACGTGGCCGGGATGTATATCTTGTTAAACAAAAAAGGGCCGATGTTCTTCTCGGACGTGCTGGTGAACGCGTCACCGACGGTAGAGACGCTGGTGCAGACGACGGTGCTGACGGCGGCGGCCGTGAAACGGTTTAACATCGAGCCGCGGGTGGCGCTGCTGTCGTTCTCGAATTTCGGGATGGTGCCGGGCGGAAGCCCGCGCAAGGTGGCGCGGGCCGTGGAGATCCTGCACGAGGCCTACCCGGCGCTGGCCGTCGACGGGGAGATGCAGGCGAACATGGCGTTGGACGGGAAGGAACGCTTTAGCAAGTTCCCGTTTAACAAGCTGAAGGATGAACGGGTGAACACGTTCATTTTCCCTTGCCTAAGCTCGGGGAATATCGTGGGCAAGTTTATCCGGGAACTGGGAGGAACGGAGCTGGTGGGACCGGTGTTGCTGGGCCTCGCGCGACCGGTGCACGTGATGAGCGAAGACGCCCCGGCCCGCGACCTGGTAAATATCGCGGCCATCGCGGTGGTGGACGCGCGTAATAACCAAGATAGATGAACGGGAATAGTTTATCATGGGTGGGCTTTATCGTCTTCGTCCTGGTGATGCTGCTCCTGGACCTGGGGGTGTTCCATAAAAAGGACGAGGAGATGAAGGTGCGAACGGCGTTCGCGTGGAGCGTTTTGTGGATCACGCTGGCGTTGCTGTTTAACGCGCTTGTCTATTTCACGATGGGGAGCGAACAAGCGCTGGATTTCTTCACGGCTTACCTGCTGGAGAAGTCGCTGAGCGTGGACAACCTGTTTGTCTTTATCATGATCTTCGGGTATTTCTCGGTCGCCCCCCGGCACCAGCACAAGATCCTGTTCTGGGGGATCTTCGGGGCGTTACTCATGCGGGCGGTATTCATCTTCGCGGGGGTGGCGCTGATCACCCGGTTCGAGTGGATCATGTACGTGTTCGGTGTATTTCTCGTCTACACGGGCCTCAACATGCTGTGGAAAAAGGAGGGGACGAACGGGCTTGATCCCGACAAAAGCCCCGTCATTCGCTTTTTCAAGAAACTCCTGCCCGTCGCGCCCGATAACCCGAAAGCGGGATTTTTTACCCGCGTGAACGGGAAGGTACACGCGACGACGTTCTTCATCGCGCTGCTGTTTATCGAGGTCTCCGACTTGATCTTCGCGGTGGACTCGATCCCGGCGGTGCTGTCGGTCTCCAGCGATTCGTTCATCGTGTTCACGTCGAATATCTTCGCGATCCTCGGCTTGCGCTCGCTCTACTTCGCGTTGAACGGGATCATGCGCTATTTCCATTACTTGAGTTACGCGCTGGCCGGCATCTTGTCTTTTATCGGGCTTAAAATGTGCGTGAACGAGTTGATGCACGACACGGGGCACCTGTTCCATATCTCCAACCTGGCCTCGCTCGGCGTGATCATCGTCCTGCTGTCGGTGGCCATCCTGGCCTCGCTGTGGCGGAAACGAGGGGAGGCGAACAAGACGAAACTCCCAGAGAAAGCATAGCGCGGGAGATAACAAAAATGGTTGCCGGGGCATCCCGGCAACCATCTCGTCTCGCGTAAAGTATCTTGTTCGCTTACTCGACGTGAGCTATCCATTTTAGCGTGCCAGCAGGAGTTTTCGTGGTCTGTTCCTCCTTGTTTTCATCTGCTTGTACGTACAACTTGTTCCAGCCTTGTTTCAGGTGCGCGTTGAACTTGGACGTGTATTGACCTCCATCGCCAGTGTCATCCGTCGCGGTACCTGTTACGCTCAGGTCCCCGTTTACATAGACAAATATAGTTGTCCACTCTCCCGTGCTGTAATAAAATTCGCCTACTTGCTCGCCTTCCTTGTAAGCGAGCACGCGGGCGATGGCCGTTTTCACTTTCGAATCACTAATCGACACTCCTGCAGGGGGATTGTCGAACAGCACATCGAGATACGTGCTACTCACGGTTGCCGGCAACTGGAACGTGAAGTTGCCGCCGTTGTAAGCGGCCTTTGCTACCGTTGGGCCTGCCCAAGAATAGCTACCGGTTTCCTGATCGTAATTCTCACCGGTGACAATCAGTACCTTTACCGAGTCAACCTTGCTGCTGTAACTGCTGCCGTTTTGCACGGCTACAACGACGGCACCGTCGAACGCGCCCGATGGCCCATCATCATCGTCTTTGCCACAGGAGCACAACGCTACCGCCGTGAACAGGCTAACGAACACCATCATCGAGAAATGTTTCTTCATAGATTCTATTTTTAAATTTAACATGAAAATGCACGAGTTATTTTTAACGGTGACCGCTTTCGCGGCCGCTTCGCCCCGGGATGTAGTCACATATAGTCATGATTGTTTAGTTTCAAAGGTTTTTTATTCGTTTAAAGATTAAGAAGGGGATGTTGCTTATCACCCGTGTGTCTATCAGAATATTCCATTCTGCCAAACATGTTCGTAACTATTTTCGTAAAACCTATCAAGAGTTTCATCACAACAAGCACTTTAATTAATCCCGTTTTCCTATAAACAAGGAAATCCTTGTTTCAAGCGACAAAAATAATATATATTTTTATTCTTTACAAGCGATGTGTCCTTTTTCTCGGGGTAGGGGAGATGTCAAACTGTAGACGTCGCGCGTCCCCAACAGGAACAGGAGATGGGAAGAGGGTGTGTCAAAAGTCGGTTTTCGTCATTGGTATCCGCGTAGCGGGAAGTAATCCAGAAACCCGTAAATCCCTGGATTGCTTCACCCTCCGGGTTCGCAATGACGAAAACCGCCCGAATATCTCGGCCGGGATGCGAGGTACCCTCTCCGAAATCCGACTTTTGAGACAGCTCCAGAAAAAACAAGCCCAGTGTCTCTACTAATCTGGAACGATGCGTGGGACGAAAAATTTTTCGCCCCATTGTGAGAAAAAATGTACCTTTGCCGGAAAAAACATGGCGACCGACGAAACAAAGAGCCTGTACCTGCTTGATGCGTTTGCGTTGATATATCGTTCGTACTACGCATTTATCAATAATCCAAGAGTTACCACGACCGGAATCAATACCTCCGCCGCGTTCGGGTTCTGTAATTTTCTGTTGGAGTTGCTGGAACTCGAAAAGCCAACGCACATCGCGGTGATTTTTGATCCAGAGGGAGCTACCTTTCGTCACGAGATGTTCCCGGCTTACAAGGGGCAACGACCTCCCATGCCGGAAGATTTGAGGCGATCCATCCCTTATATCAAGAGAATTATCGACGGGCTGGGCATCGAATCTCTCTCCGTGGCCGGATACGAGGCGGATGATGTGATCGGCACGTTGGCCAAGCGGGCGGAACGAGAAGGGTATAAGGTCTATATGATAACTCCCGATAAAGATTACGCGCAGTTAGTGAGCGAGCGTATCTTCATGTACAAGCCGGGACGCTCCGGGGGCAAATCGGAAATATGGGGAGTGCCGGAAGTGCTGGATCAATTCGGCATCGAACGGGTGGATCAAGTGATCGATATCCTTGGTTTAACGGGTGATACGGCCGACAACGTGCCGGGATGTGCAGGCATTGGCCCGAAAGGGGCGGCGGCCTTGATAGAGAAGTATGGTAGTATAGAGGGTATATATCAGCACGTTGACGATTTAAAGGGGAAACAGAAGGAGAACCTGCTGGCGTGTAGCGATACGGTATCTCTGTCCAAGAAATTAGTGACGATATGCACCGAGGTCCCCGTGGCGCAAGAGCCGAAAACATTGGAACGGAAAAAGTTAAATAAAAATGCCATAGAGTCTATTTTCCGGGAGTTGGAATTTTTTTCCTTGAGTAAGCGGGTGCTGGGGATGGAACGGGAGCCTGCAACAAAGGCGACGGTCGAAGAGCGAGCGTGCGAATACAGGGAGATCACCACGAGGGAAGAGAGAGCGGCTTTGTTGGAGAACTTGAAGCGTGTCCCGGAGTACGGGATGGCCGCGAGTTTTGGCGCGGGGAGTATTCATGACTCCTTTCCCGAGCTGCTCTCGTTTGTCATGAGTGCTCGCGAGGGGTATTACCTGCGTATCCCTTCCGACGAGGAGATGACGAAGGAACTAATCGGATTTTTTCGTCCGGTATTCGAGGATACGGGCAAGACGTTGATCTCGAATAACGTGAAAAGTGATATTATCTGGATGCGTCGGGTGGGGATAGAGTTGCGTAACAAGATCTTTGATGTAAAGATTGCCCACTACGTGTTGCAACCCGACGCTTCCCACGAGCTGGAGCGGATCGCCTTGGAGATGATGGGCTATCGTGTGGACGTGGAGAAGGAGAACGACTCGCCGCAACTCTCGTTGGCATTTGAAGAGGAGAAGGACGATCGCGAGAAGCGCCTTGTCGAGCGCGCGGTGATCACCTTCCGCTTGAAGCAGCTACTCCGGGAGGAGTTGGAGCGAGTGGGATTGTACGCGTTGTTCGAGGAGATCGAGATGCCGCTCGTTTTCGTGTTGGCAGAGATGGAGAGTGAGGGGGTATCTATCGACCAACAAGCCTTGAAGGAGATATCGGACGAGTTGAGAGAGAAGATAGAAAAAGTCGAGAAGATCATCTACGAGATGGTGGGGAAGGAGTTTAATATTAACTCCCCGAAGCAGTTAGGTGAGATCTTGTTCGATGAGATGAACGTAGATGCCGGCAACAAAAAGACCAAGACGGGGCAGTACAGTACTTCCGAGCAGGTGTTGTCAAAATTAGAGAGGGATCACCCGATCGTCGGTCATATCCTGGACTATCGCGGGTTAAAGAAGTTGCTGACCACCTACGCCGAGGCGTTGCCCGCTTACGTGAACTCGACCACGGGCAAGATTCACACCTGTTTTAATCAAGCCGAGGCCGCCACTGGGCGCTTGAGCAGTCTCAACCCGAACCTGCAAAATATCCCGATTCGTACGGAGGAGGGCCGGAACATCCGCAAGGCGTTCGTGACGGGAGACCCGGATTACTGTTTTTTCTCGGCGGATTATTCGCAGGTAGAGTTGCGCTTGATGGCCCACCTGAGCCAGGCGCGCGAGTTGATTGACGCTTTCTTGAACGGGGAGGATGTGCACGCCGCCACGGCCTCCAAAATATACCGTATCCCTTTGCGGGAGGTGACCCCGGAGATGAGACGTCGGGCGAAGACGGCTAACTTTGGCATCATCTACGGGATTTCGGCTTGGGGGCTTGCCGAACGACTTCACATCTCCCGCAAGGAGGGGAAAGAGTTGATAGACGGTTATTTCCAACTCTACCCGGGAGTGAAGAGCTACATGGAACAGGCTGTCGAGAAAGCGCGCAAACAGGGTTACGTGGAGACGATCATGGGGCGGCGGCGTTATTTAAAAGACATTGACTCGCGGAACGCGGTGGTGCGCGGAGTTGCCGAGCGCAACGCGATCAACGCTCCCATCCAGGGGTCGGCGGCTGACATTATTAAAAAGGCCATGATCTGTATTCATCGGCAGATCAAGGAGCGAGGGATGAAGTCGCGGATGATCCTGCAGGTGCATGACGAGTTAAATTTCACGTGCCACCGGGATGAACGGGAGGAGTTGAGCCGCTTAGTGACGGAGTGCATGGAAAATGTAGTGCACCTTTCCGTGCCGTTGAGCGTGAGCACCGGCCACGGGAATAACTGGTATGAGGCGCACTAAACGAGGCAAGGGATGAACGAGTGGCAGGAAGATACGACGGCATGTTACGCGATGGATTCGGTGATGGGCATCGAGGCGGTGCCGTCGTTTTCGCCTCTTCCCGTCGAGGCCAAGGAGGAGTACGTCGAGGCGATCCCGTTGACCCGGGAAAAGTTAGATCTGGGTTTTATCTCCAGCACGCTGTTGTGCGCGGTGGTCTATTTCGTGTTGCTTGCCATGGTGCAATTGCGAGGCAGGGGGATCTTATCGGCGCTTTTCGTCTATTTTTTCCAGAAAAAGAAATCCGATCAGTTGCTGGTGAAAAAGATATTGCCGAATCTTGTTCCGCTGTTTTATGCGCTCTGTTTGTCGTTTACCTCGCTCTCCTTGTTGATCGTCTATCTCGTGCACGAGGAGCTTGTGCCCGTGGACGCGTTGCTTTATCTCGGTTTTTTCCTCGCGTATCACTTTGTATTGTTAACTGTTATTTCGTTGTTCGGGTGGCTATTTAATGCCCGGGAGTGTGTGCGGGAGATCGCGATAAACGTTTGGGTATACAATGCCGTGCCGGGGATAGCGCTCTCTCCTTTTGTGCTGTCACTTTTTTACGTCCGGCCGTTCATGGTAGACGCGTTGCTCTCTTTGATCGTGATATTCCTCGTGTTATATGTTCTTTCGCGTTGCGCGTGGTGGGTAAAAATATTATTTAAACACGGGGTTCCGATTTTCTATTTGATTTTATACCTTTGTGCCCTCGAATTACTCCCGTTATTGGTGGTGTATAAAGTGTTGGCGGGGAGTTTTTGAGAGGACGTGTAATGTAAAAAACAAGAACGTTGAGAATAAAAAAAGTATTAGTTTCACAGCCCAAACCAACGACGGAGAAATCCCCTTACAGTGATATTGCCGAGCAATACGGGTTGAAGGTAGAGTTCCGGTCGTTCATCAAGGTAGAGGGAGTGAGCGTGAAGGAGTTTAGACAAGAGAGGATAAACATCTTGGATTACACGGCGGTCGTGTTTACCAGTCGCACGGCGATTGACCATTTTTTCCGGATATGCAACGAGTTACGCATCGTGGTGCCCGACGCGATGAAGTACTTCTGCATCTCGGAGGCGATCGCTTTCTACCTTCAAAAATACATCGTTTACAGGAAACGAAAGATATTCTTTGGCGACAAGAAGGTCGAGGACATGGTGAAAATATTCCAGAAACACAAGTCGGAGCATTTTCTTGTCCCTCTTTCTGACGTGCACAAAGAGAATGTGCCGGGGTTGTTGGACGACCTGCACTTGAAGTACGCGAAGGCGGTCTTTTACAAGACCGTCGCCAGTGATCTGGCCAAGGAGGAGTTCGACCTTTCCGAGTTTGACGTGATCATCTTTTACACGCCTGCCGGGATCAAGTCGTTGTTCCAGAACTATCCCGATTTTCAACAGGGCGAGACCGTGATCGGGGCATTTGGCGAGGCCACGGCAGAGGCGGCGGTGGAAGCCGGGCTACGTCTTGATATCAAGGCTCCTACCGAGGCGGCACCCTCGATGACCATGGCGCTGGAGCAGTTCGTGAAGTTACATAACAAAAAATAGAGGGATGGCCACCGGGGCCATCCCTGAAGGATTCGCCCGCATGGAGACGACGCGAAGGCATACGTTTAGCAAGGGGGAGCGATTGTACCTGAAGCACCGGTTCGATGCCCTTTTGGCCGGGAAAGATAGTTTTATCAGCTACCCCTTGCGGGTGATCTTCCGTTTTTCCGTACGCGACGAGGGAGAAGCTCCCGCGCGGGTGGCGGTAAGCGTCTCCAAAAGACGCTTCAAGCGAGCTGTTGACCGGAACCGGATCAAGCGTTTGACGCGGGAGGCCTACCGGTTAAACAAGCACGACCTCCACGACCTGCTTCCCCCGGGCCAAGGCGTGGATATGTTGTTGATCTACTTGGGAGAGACCGTGGTTGATTTTGTTAAAATCGAAAAAGCGATACAAGGTGTTATCAAAAAAATGCATGGAGTCGTGGAGAAAAGGAGTGGTCTGGCTACTACTCCTGCCGATTAAATTTTACCGCTATGTCATCTCCCCGTGGCTGCCGCCGGCGTGTCGTTATACGCCTACCTGCTCGCGGTACGCGATGGAGGCCTTGCAAAAGCACGGCCCGATAAAAGGTTCATGGCTGGCCTTGAAGCGGATACTGCGATGCCACCCGTGGGGAGGCTCTGGATACGACCCCGTGCCGTGAGATTTGTAATATTGCAGAAGATACACTACCTTCGTTTCCTTGAAATTGGTAAGAGCTATGAGAAAAACTACACGTATTTGCGCGATCCTGCTGGGATTATCCGTGTTAATCATCGGGATACTCTCTTTGGCGGATGATAAAAATCGCTTCGAGATCAGTAAAGGATTGAACATTTTTGCGACCCTTTTTCGTGAGGTCAACTTGATGTACGTGGACGAGGTGCAACCGGCAAAGATGGTCCAGGACGGGATCGATGCCATGTTGAAAAACCTTGATCCTTACACGGTTTTCTATCCCGAGTCGAAGATCGACGAGTTCCAGATGATGATGACGGGCGAGTATGCCGGTATCGGGGCAATCATTCGCAAAAAAGAGGAGTACGTGGTCATCTGGGAGCCTTACAAGGACTCTCCCGCGCACAAGGCCGGCCTGCTTCCCGGGGACAAGCTCCTGGCCATCGATGGAGAAGATATGAAGGGAAAAAAGGTGGAGGAGGTCAGTTCACGCCTGAAAGGACAGCCGGGCAAGGAGTTGACGCTAAAATTGATGCGGGTGGGAGAGGCGAAGCCCATCGAGAAACGGTTGATTCGCGAGGTCGTCCAATTGCCGGCGATCCCTTACCACGGGATGCTCGGTTCGAAGACGGGCTACATCTATTTCACCAGTTTTACCGACAAGGCGGCAGAGACCGTGCGCCGGGCGATCCTCGACTTGAAGAACCAGGGGGCCGAATCGTTGATTCTTGATCTCCGCGGTAATGGCGGTGGATTGCTGGATCAGTCCGTGGATATCGTTAACTTCTTTTTGCCGCGCGGCTTGCCGGTGGTGAGTACCCGGGGAAAGGTCAAGCAGTGGGACAAGGAGTATCAGACGCGCAATAACCCGATCGTTCCGGAGATGAAGTTGGCCGTTTTGATCGACCGCACCTCTGCCTCTGCCTCGGAGATCCTCGCGGGGGCGTTACAGGATTACGACCGGGCGGTGATCATCGGGGAGCGTTCGTTCGGGAAGGGGTTGGTGCAGACAACCCGCGACCTCGCTTACAACACGAAGTTGAAGGTAACGACGGCCAAGTATTACGTCCCCAGCGGGCGATGCATCCAGGCGCTGGACTATTCGCACAGGAATCCCGACGGGAGCGTGGGCGCTGTCCCCGACTCCCTGATCAAGCCGTTCCAGACGAAGGCGGGGCGTACGGTGTACGACGGCGGGGGGATCTCTCCCGACGTGAAGGTGGAGCCGGAGGTTTACGCCAAGGTGACGCAAGAGTTGGTGGTGAAAGACCTTGTCTTCGATTTCGTGAACGAGTACGCGGTCACTCATCCTTCCGTGGCGGCACCGGCCCTCTTCCAGGTGACGGACGAGATATACGACCGGTTCAAGGCCTTCCTGCATGCCCGGAAGTTCGAGTACGAGACCGCCTCGCAAGCGTTGTTGAAACGGCTCGAGGAGAGCGTGGTCGCCGAGAAATACCACGACCGGGTCTCTGGAGAGATGGAGAAGTTGAAAGCGGAACTGGGCCACTCCATCGACCGCGACCTGGATCTGTTCCGGGACGAGATCTCCCGGGTACTTGCCAACCAGTTTATGGAGCGCTATTACATGCAAGGGGGAACCATCGAGTACCTTACGCGCTATGATCCGGAGATCCTCAAGGCGCTGGAGATTCTCGCCGATGACGGGGTTTACCGCGAAATTCTACGATAAATTTTTTGGATCTTATCCAAAAGCGTTATATTCGCGGCGCAATTGCCCTATGGTGTAATGGTAGCACTACAGATTCTGGTTCTGTCTGTCTGGGTTCGAATCCTAGTGGGGCAACATCACGCAAAATCAAGGCGAGTGAACGATCACGTCTCTTCCAACGTCCCCATCGGAAACGGGGCGTTACTCGGAATAACAATATGTCATACGGTCGTGTTTTAGGATTGTACATGATGAATCGGCGATGTTCCGGTACGCCTGTTCGTCTCGGATAATGTGTTCGTGATAGTTGGGTTGCCAAACTGAATCGCCTAATTGTTTTGTGATGCCTATTTTGAATCCGCGAATAATTGAACCGATTGTTCGGGATGCCCCACGCGGTCGTTGGTTCGTAGGGGCGAAAAATTTTTCCTCCTCACATTTCTACATTCGTTTCCTGGGGCTGTCTCAAAAGTCGGTTTTTATCATTGCGAATGACCGTCATTGCGATCCGCGGAGCGGGAAGCAATCCAGAACACGCTCCATCCCTGGATTGCTTCACCCTTCGGGTTACCAATGAC
>JAISNC010000026.1 GCA_031276355.1 Odoribacteraceae bacterium | reverse complement strand
CCCGTCTGCCCGTAGTTGACCTTGACGCGGGCGCTGTTGACGAAGGGATACTTTTTCACGAGGTCGTAGTGGTGGAGGTTCACCCCGGCCCCGACCGACCAGAAGGGGGCGAAGCGTTGCTCGTTGCCGAATTTCGACGAGCCGTCCGCGCGGAGGGAGAGGTCGAGGAGGTAGGTGTCCCGGAAGGTGTAGTTGCCCAGCAGCAGGACGCCGATCAAGCGGGAGTGCTCGTCGTCGAAGTCCGGGTCATGGAGCATGCCGTTCGCGTACTTCGGGTCGTGGAACTGCGCCGACGGGAAGCCGTTGTAGGCGTAGCTGGCCGATTTACCCTCCTCCTCGTTCGCGTTCAGGCCGAGGTTAAGGTTGATGTTGTGGTCGCGGATGTCCCGGTTGTACATCAACATCAGGTTACTGTTCCACGCGAGCGATGTCGACTCGTCGAGATCCAGCTCGCCTCGCGTCGCGGGCGTGTAGTTCCATGAGTTGAATTTGCTGGTGTCGTTGGGGTCGAAGAACTGCTCGCTGTCGTTCTCCGTGTAGGTGGCGGCGAACTGGAACTTTAGCTGGAAGTAATCCAGGAAAAAGGCATTGATCGAGAAGTTGTTGCTAAACTGCAAGTAACCGCTCCGCTTGAAGTTCCGCGCGTGCACGGCGTTGTATAGCGGGTTAGTGAAGGCTATGACTCCTACCCGGTTGATTTCTTCGACCTCGCCCGTGTCGGGGTTATAGATCGGGAAGTATGGGGATAACTTCACGTAGGTGGAGAACTCCCCGTAGGGGGAGGCTTGCGACCTCATCCGGGTGAAGCTCACGTTGTCGGTGACCTGGATGCCGCGTACCCGGTAGTCCGCGCGCAACTCCGCCCCCACGCGGTCGCGATAGGAGCCTTTCATCACGCCCGCCTCGGCATCGTAGTTTAGCCCCAGCCCCATGCGGACGGACTCGGCCCCCCCCTCGAGGTAGAGGCTGTGGCGGTGGTTCACTTGCGTGCGCAACGGTTGCGACAGCCAGTAGGTGTCTATCCCGCGTTCGATGTTGTTCATCTTCGCCCGGTACTCACTGAAGTACTGGTAGAAGGAACTTCTCTCGTCCAGCAACCCGGCGGCAACCTCCGCCTCGATCTTCTCCCGCGCGTTCATCAGGTTGTAGGAGGAGAGATCCGGGGCCGTGAACGTCCCCGTCAGGTTGTACGTCACGCGCAGCTCTCCCGGCTTCGGGGCCACCGTCTCGATCACGATCACGCCGTTGGCGGCCCGCGAGCCGTACATGGCGGTGGCCGCGGCATCTTTCAGGATCGTGACGCTCTCGATGCGGTTGGGATCCATGTCGTAGATCTTCTCCGTCGTCACCTCGTAGCCGTCCAGGATAAAGACCGGCAGGTTCGGGTTATTTTTCAACGCGAACTGCGACACGTTCGATTGCACGCGGTCCAGGTCGGTGATCCCGACACCGGCGGCACCGCGGATGTTAAACTCGGGCAGCGTGTTGGGGTCGGAGCCCATCTCGTTGTTGCGCACCGTCCGCAGCGACGGGTCGAACACCTGCAACGCCTGCAGGACGTTGCCCGTGGTCACCTTCTGCAACTCGTCCCGCGTGATGCGCGTGGCCGTGCCCGTGAAGCTGGACTTGCGGATGTTCGCGTAGCCCGTCACCACCACGTCCTCCAGCGCCACCTGCTCCTCCCGCATCGTGACGTGTAACGCCTTCCGCGTCTCCCCCTCTTTCAGCTTCTTCAGGAGCACGGGCTGCGTCTTCATGCCGACGAACGAGAAGATAAGGGTCAGCGTGTCCCGCACGAGCGGGATGTTAAATTGGAAAATGCCCTCCGCGTTCGTGATATACCCCATTTGCGACCCGCTGATGCGGATCGTCACGCCGGGCAACGGGTTGCCCCGTTCGTCCCGCACGCTCCCGGAGACGCGTTCGGTGGCCGCGGTGGCCGCTTGCGGGCGCACCTGCTGGCGGGGTGTCACGAAGATCACGTCCTCTTCAAAGAACCACTGCAAGGGACTCTCCCCGAACACCTCGTCCAACACCTCGTCCACGCGGGCGTTCTTTTTCCGCACGTCGAAGCGAGGAAGGGAGCGCGCGTGCTGCTCGTTGTAGACGAACCGCAAGCCGGTCTGCTTGCGAATCTCGCGGAACAACGCGCCGACATCGGATTGGCGAAGATCGAGCGAAACTACCTGCTTTTGAGCATAGCCGTTTGCCGAGACACACACGACAAAGGCGAACATGAAAATCGATAATAGTTTCATACATTTTAGCGTTTGCGATTTTTTAAGTCGCGGTGGGATAAAAAACCCGTTCTTTTTCATACATTTGTCTTTTGAAATTAAACAATAGACAGGCCTGTTTTAGAGACATCTCCTGTCTGTTCTTGATTACAACCGGAGATAGGGATGTGCCACCATCCTTATCTCTTTTTTATCTGATAGTGATCGTTTTCCCTTTGATCTCGAACGTTACCTTGTCGGAAGTTTTTTCAAAGAAGTAAAGCAACTTGCGGATGTCGTCGTAGCGCTCCAGGTCGCCGGTGAGGCGGATCTTCTTCACCTCCTCGTTCGCGTAGAAAACCTCCACGTCGTACCACAGCGAGAGCGTGTTCATGATCTCCTCCAAGTACTCCCGGTCGAAGATAAAATTGTCATCCTTCCACGCGACGTGAGGGAGCACGTCCACCGCCGTCACCGTGACGCTCTCCTCGTTCGCCCGGTACACGGCTAATTGATTGGGCTGGAGCGTTACCCGCTCTCTCTTCGAGGCGATCTCGACGCTGCCCGTCACCAGCACGGCCCGTACCTCCCCCGCGCGTTGCGTGTTGATGTTAAATTCCGTGCCGAAGACCTTCACCTCGATCCCGCCCGCGTGCACCACGAAGGGGCGCTCCCCCTCCGCCACGTCGAAGTAGGCCTCCCCCGTCAGGTAGACCTCCCGCCGCGCGGGGGAGAAGTGCACGGGGTAACTCAACTCCGTGTAAGAGTTGAGCCAGACCTTCGTGCCGTCCGTTAGCTCGACGAAAAACTCGCCGCCCTTGGGGATAAAGACGCGGTGCATGACATCCGGGGCGACCGATGCCTCGGCCCTCGTCGCGTAGACCATCTCCCCGCCCGGTTTCACGTTGATCTCCGCAACGTCCGGGTCCAGAATCGTCAACGTGCTATCCGAGACGGGAATGCCCTTCCCGGAAGCGAGGTAGATCACGGCTTGGGGTTTGCCGGGATGTATGAGGTTCGCTTCCGTCGCCGGCGGAGCGATCTCCGGTACCCACGAGCGATAGATCATCCCGCCCGTTACGATGAGTGCCACCACGGCCGCTGCCGTGGCGATCCGGCCCCACCGGGCGGGTGCCCGCCGCGCCAGGCACCTTCGGATCTGTTCGTACCTTCCCCGGATCAACGCGGCCCGGGTGCCCCAGCGCAGCTTCATCTCCTCTCGTCGCACCTGCTCGAACAACAAGCGGTTGGCGGCATCGGCCTCGATCCATTGCCGCGTCGCTTCCAGCTCCTGCTCGTCGCTCTCCCCGGACAAGTAGTCGAGTAACCGTGAAATGATCTCATCCTCGTGTATCATTGTAGTATTTTATAATAATACAACAATTTCACGAAAACGGTTGAATCAACGAGCAAGAATTTTGAAAAAAAGGAGAAATAATTTGTGGTTCATCGCGTCGGCCCGCTCGCGTAACTGCTTTAACGCGTTCACGAGGAGCGTTTTCACCGTTGCTGTCGTGATGGAGTAGCGTTCCGCCACCTCCTTGTAGCGCAGGCCATCGATGTAGACGGCCTTGATGATCTCTTTGCTCCGGGCGGGGAGTTTCTCGATCTCGCTCTCTACCTCTTGCAGCATCCTCTCCGTGAGATCATCGTACTCTACCCATGTACGATCGACGCGCGCGATAGTGCCGGCGTTTTTCAGCGGGTCGCGCCGTTTCAGGATATTGAACGACATGTTTTTTACCGAGATGAAGAGGTACGATTGTAAGGTTGAGGCCACCAGGTGTTCCGTGATCTTCTTCTCCCACAACCTCACGAAAAACTCCTGCACGAGGTCTTCTGCGCCGTTCATGTCCTCGAGGAAAGTGTCTGCCCATGTCACTAACGGGCGATAGTAGACCGTGAAGAGCTTTTCCAGTCCCTTTTTGTCTCGCTGTCGCAACAGCCGGCATATCTCTTCGTCTTGATTTTGCATAACGTTTCGCGCTTTGAGCCGGAAGCAAATGTACGTGATTTTTTCTGATTTCATGCAGGAACTCTTTTTGATGGTGCATTTTCAATGACTATTTTTCATCCCGGGGCGGCATCACCCGGTGGATCCCGGTTCCCGGCGCTTTGGGGGCTTCTATCGAGATGCCCCCGTTCTCGCGTGGGAAAAAGGCTCGTTTTGCCGGAAGAAAAAGGCGTGAAACGCGCGTGAAATCATGTAATCGCTTTTCAATCAATGCTTATTTGGGTAATTTGAATCTTTATTTTGGGAAAAATGCCCTCTATGAATGATAAAAGAAACTCCATGTGCTATTTCAAGAACAATTATTTTCGTAAGGAGTAAATGAAGTGAAGGGACTCTATAACTACAACATTAACTTAATTACGAAATTACAATGAAAAGAACTATTCTTTGTTTCATGCTTTTAGGAGTTGGGCTGTTCGCCGGAACGCTTTCTGCCCAACAGATCAAAGGTGTCGTGAAGGATCCGTCGGGCGTGCCCCTGCCGGGTGTTGCCGTCCAGGTCGTCGGAACATCTTCCGGGGTAAGCACCGACGCGAACGGGAATTTCACGCTCGCCGTTCAAGATGCCCGCGCGGCCGTGTTGCGCTTCTCGTTTATCGGGATGAAGCCGCGGGTGGTCGAGGTAAACGGGCGTACCTCTTTGGAAATCACGCTTGAGGAGGAGGTCACGATGCTCGACGAGGTCGTGGCCATCGGTTACGGGGTGGCCAAGCGCAAGGACGTGACCGGCTCGGTCGCCTCGATACGGGCGGAGGCGCTCGTCGCGATCCCCGTCTCTTCGGCGGTGGAGGCGATGGCGGGGAAGCTGGCCGGGGTACAGGTGACCACCACGGAGGGATCTCCCGATGCCGAGATGAAGATCCGCGTGCGCGGTGGCGGATCGATCACGGGGGATAATACTCCCCTGTTTATCGTTGACGGGTTTCCCGTCCCGAACATCTCGGATATCGCCCCCACGGAGATCGAGACGATCGACGTGTTGAAAGATGCCTCCTCGACGGCCATTTACGGGGCACGGGGAGCGAACGGGGTAGTGATCGTGACGACAAAAAGCGGCAGGGGAGGGAAGACCCATGTCAGCTACAACGCCTATTACGCCTTCAAGAAAATCGCCAAGACGATGGACGTGCTGGCCCCGAACGACTACGTGAAGTGGCAATACGAATTGGCCGCCTTGAAGAATAGCTCGGATCTTACCTCTTACGAGAACTATTTCGGGGCTTACCGGGACATCGACTTGTATGACGAGGCACGGGGCACCCGGTGGCAGGAGCAGGTCTATGGGCGCGTGGGCGAGGTGTTCAACCAGAGCCTGGGTGTCAGCGGGGGAGGCGAGAAAAGCGCTTACGCTTTTAATTATAGCCACACGAAGGACAAGGCGATCATGGTGCGTTCCGATTTCAAGCGGGATAACGTTAGCTTTAAATTAAACCACAAGCCGAACCAGTGGATCAGCCTCGACTTCTTGGCCCGTTACTCGGACACGGAGATCAACGGGGGCGGCACCAACGAACAGAACGAGATCTCCCGTTCGGACTCGCGCATGAAACACTCCGTGATCTTCTCGCCGATACCGATGGGAGGCATCTCGTCCGACGGCTCGGACGAGGACACGTACGGCGACCTGGTAAACCCGCTGGTGGCCATCCGGGACAACGACCGGACGCAATCCCGCACCAACTATAACTTGGGCGCGGCCTTGGCGTGGAAGATCTCTCCCGGGTTGACCGTGAAGACCGAGATCGGGTTAGATCATAATACCAGCCAAAGTAACCGCTTTTACGGCGTGACCACTTACTATGTCTCCAACAAGCCGGAGGCGGCCCTCCAGGGGATGCCGGCCGTGGAGTTGACGGGGAAAAAGCGGCGCGCCTTCCGCAACACGAACACGCTCGCGTACGATTTCAAGGCGTTGTTACCGGACCTTCATCGCCTGAACCTCTTGTTGGGCGAGGAGTCGTTGACCGCCTCCTCGTCGACGATGACGAACACGATTCATGGCTTCCCGGCCCAGTTCACGTTCGCCAATACCGTGAACCTCACCACGCAAGGGGGGCGGGCTTTCACGGAAAATAATTTTAGCCCGGATGATAAGTTACTCTCTTTCTTCGGGCGACTGAATTACGACTACGATAGTAAATACATCTTCTCGGTCACTTTCCGCGTGGATGGCTCCAGCAAATTCGCGGAAGGCAACCGGCAGGGATATTTCCCCTCGGCCGCCCTCGCGTGGCGTCTCTCCTCGGAGTCGTTCATGGATCGCGCGCGGGAGTGGCTGGACGATTTAAAGCTACGCTTTAGCTACGGCACGGCGGGGAACAATAATATCCCTGCCGGGCAGATGGCGCAGACCTTCGAGTCGAAAGCCACGACATGGATCAACGGGACGGATTCCTATTGGGCCGCGTCCAAGACGATGGCGAACCCGCGATTGAAATGGGAAACTACCTACACGCGCAACTTGGGCCTGGATTTCACGATGTTTAGAAGCCGGTTGAACGGTGGAGTCGAGTTTTACCTCAACTCGACCAAGGATCTGTTAATCCAGTTCCCCGTGGCGGGTACCGGCTACGACACGCAATACCGGAACATGGGCGAAACCCAGAACAAGGGTGTCGAGGTGTCGTTGAACTACGTGGCCGTCAACGAGGCCCATTACGGTTTGAATGTGAACTTTAATATAGGGTTCAACAAAAACGAGATCAAATCGTTGGGCATCATGAAGGATTTCACGCAACACTCCGACTGGACGAACGAGTTCAGCGATGACTTCCGCGTGGCCGTTGGCGGTTCGGTGGGCGAGATGTACGGTTTCGTCGCCGACGGGCGTTACGAGGTGGATGACTTCGTCGGTTACGACGGCACCAAGTGGGAGTTGAAGCCGGGCGTGGCTGACAACAAAAACTTCGTGAAAGTGCGTCCCGGTGCCTTGAAAATCAAGGATCAACCCACCAACGAGGATGGCTCCGGCGATCTCGTCATCGACGACAAGGACCGCGTCGTCATCGGGAATGCCAACCCGCTGCACACCGGGGGGCTTACCCTCAACGGTCGCTTGTACGGTTTCGACCTTTCCGCTGTCTTCAACTGGAGCTACGGGAACGATGTCTACAACGCCAACAAGATCGAGTACACCTCCTCGAGCAAGTACCAGTACCGCAACATGATCTCCGGGATGGCCGACGGCAAGCGCTGGACGAACCTGCGCGCCGACGGGACGATCAGCAACGATCCCTCGGAGCTGGAGGAGATGAACCGGAACACCACGATGTGGTCGCCTTACACCGACAAGTACGTCTTCACGGATTGGGCCGTCGAGGATGGCTCTTTCCTTCGCCTCAACACGTTGACGTTGGGCTACACGTTGCCCGCTTCGTTCACGACGCGGGCGCGGGTGGAGCGGTTGCGCCTCTACGTGACCGGCTATAACCTTTTCTGCCTGACGAGCTACTCCGGCGCTGACCCGGAAGTATCGACGCGCCGGAAGACAAACTTGACCCCCGGCGTGGACTACTCGGCCTACCCGAAAAGCCGTCAACTTGTCTTTGGTATCAACCTGAATTTTTAACCCTTAAGCAATAGTACGAAGATGAAAAAATGGATATATATCGCTTGTTTATCCGGCGCGGGCCTCTTGACGGCCGCTTGCGAGGATTTCTTGGAGGCCCCGACCAAGTCCTCCATGGACGAATCGGTGATCTTCTCGACACCGACCCTGGCGGAAGGCGCGATCCTGGGCATACACCAGTCTTTCGGCGAGACGAACTCCTACCGGGGACGTTATCTCCTGTGGTACGGTTATAACACGGACATCGAGTGGCACGGCAGTTCCGAGAACAACGAGGATGGCGGCGGCGCGATGCCGGGATACAACGCCACCCCCACGAACGCCCAGATGAACACGGACGATAACGTGTGGGCGAAACTGTACGAGGGGATCGAGCGGGCCAATATTTGTATTCGCGGCCTGCGCGCTTACGGGAACCCGCTGCCCGGCACGGAGCTGGGGCAGCTGCTGGGCGAGGCGCTCACGTTGCGCGCCGTGATCTACGCGGATCTGGTGAAGGCGTGGGGCGACGTGCCCGCGCGTTTCGAGCCGATCTCCTCCGAGACCCTCTACCTGCCCCGGTCGGACAGGGACGTGATCTACAAGCAGTTGATCGCTGACCTTGATGAGGCGGCCGGGCTGGTGGCGTGGCCGCGAGAGACCCCGGTGACCTCCTCCGTGGAACGCGTGAACAGGGCGTTCGTGAAGGGCTTGCGCGCCCGGTTGTGCCTCAACGCCGCGGGCTACTCGCAACGGAAGGAGGGCGTGAGACGAAGTACCGACCCCGATCTCTCCGTGGAGAGGCTCTATGCCATCGCCCGGCAGGAGTGTAGCGACGTGATCGAGAGTAAAACGTGTAACCTGGAGCCGGTTTTCAAGGATGTCTTCGTGAAGCTATGCCAGGATGATCTCTCGGCGGGCGGGGAGTCTTTGTGGGAGATCCCCTTCTCCTCCGGGCGCGGGCGCATGGCCTTCGTCTTCGCGGTACGCCACGCCACGGCCGACCAGTTCACCGTGCAACCCCGCGGCGGCACGGTAGGCCCCTTGCCCAACGTCTTTTTCGATTATGATATCACGGACACGCGTCGCGACGTGACCTGCGTCCCGTACGAGTGGGTGGGCGGCAAGGTGGAGAACGGCGTTGTCGTTACCCCCGCCGTCCAGCAATTGCGCTCCTTCAAGCAGTGGTGTTTCGGTAAATTGCGCTACGAGTGGATGACTCGTTACGTCACCTCCACCAATGACGACGGGATCAACAAGCAGTACATGCGCTACGCCGAGATCATCCTCATGATGGCCGAGGTGCTGAACGAGCTGGAAGGCCCCGACGCGGCCCGTCCCTACTTGAAGATGTTGCGTGAAAGGGCCTTCGCCCCGGCCGACCGGCCCCAGAAAGTGGAGGCTTACGCGGATGCCTTGACGACGAAGCAAGCGATGTTCGATGCCATCGTCAACGAGCAAGCCCTGGAATTTTGCGGCGAGATGCTGCGCAAGGAGGCGCTGATCCGTTGGAACCTGCTCGCGACGAAACTCGACGAGGCGAAGGCCAAGATGACCCGCCTCCGGGAGCGGGCGGGCGAGTACGCCGACCTGAACCAGTACGTCTATCACAGTCTCGCCGGCTCGTCCACCGCGCTGAACGCTACTTATGGCGGGACCTACGAGAACACGGCGCTCGTCCTCTACGGGCTGAACCACGGCGAGACGGACGACAAGTCGACGGAGTATACCGACAAAACGGAGTGGATCAAGGCGGATAACCTGACCGACGAGAAGATCAATTCGCTCTATTACAACAACCCCGACACCCGCCAGTACTGGCCGATCTGGCAACGTTTCGTGGACGGCAGCAACGGGATGTTAAGTAACGACTAATGGCATGATTAATATTAAAGTGATGAAAAAGATATACAAGAACATGTTGATCGCTACCGGTATCCCCGCGGCGTTGCTCTTCGCCGCCTGCTCGGACAACATAGACCCGGTGGTGGAATCGCTCGACTTCAGCCGCCTGATGAGTCCCGTCGGCACGGAGGTGCGGGTGGTGAATCGTAACTCGGTGAGGTTAAACTGGTCGCCGGTACGCGGGGCCGAAGCGTACGTGGTAGAGTTCAGCGAGGACAGCCTCCTCTTCTCCCCGGTCGCGCGGACGGAAAACGTGACCGCGGACGACCTGCCCGTGACCTTCACGCTGGCCGGGGAGACACGCTACTCCGTGCGCGTGAAGGCGATCGCGGGGGGGATCGCCGAGTCAAAGTGGTTCGCGGCTACCTTCAAGACGGATGCCGAGAATATCTTCTACCCCGTTGACTTGCACGATGTCGAGGCCACGCTGGTCACGCTCCGCTGGCCGGCCGGTAGCGTCGTGACCGACCTGATCATCCAGCCCGGCGATGTCACGCGGCCCCTGGAGGCCGTCGAGAAGGAGAACGGGTATGCCACGATCACCGGGCTAACGGGAGAGACCGCCTATACCGTCGTGCTGAAGAACGGCGCGAAAACCCGCGGCACCCTCTCGTTCACCACGCTGATTGACCTGGGAGGGGCTATCCAGGTGAACCCGGCCGACAACCTGGAAGCCCTGGTCGAGGGGGCCTCCGACGGCGATATCTTCGCCTTGATGCCGGGAACCTATGCCGTTAACGCCGATATCCTCGTGTCGCGATCGATCTCTATCAAGGGTGCCCGCCCGACGGATAAACCGGTGATCACCGGCGCGATCCTCAAGCCGAACGGCACGGCCTCCCTGCAATTAAAAGACATCGTCTTTGATGGCACCGGGTCCGACGGCAACCAGATGATCGTCTACGAGGGTGGCGGCACTACCGGGGAACTGAAGATAGCGGATTGCGAGATCAAGAACTACGTGAAGGGCACTCTCTACGTGAACACGGCAACGCTCGTCGAGTCTCTCGCGATCACGGGGTGCGTCTACACGAACGTCGAGTGTAACGGCGGGGACTTTATCGACTTCCGCAACGGCCTGGCGAGGAGTTTCGTCTTTACCGGCAACACGGTCAACAACTGTGCCACCGGCCGCGATCTCTTCCGCATGGATGCCGGCGGTTCCACCAACTTCCCCGGCGAGACGAGCACCATCACCATCACGAATAACACGTTCTACAAGGCCGCCTCCGGGAGTTCCAAGCGTCTCCTCTACGTGCGACTGGCGAATCATTCGATTCTCTTCAACAAGAATATCATCGCCCTCTCCCAGGGGATCTACACCAACCAGGCGGCGACGACCGTGACCGAGTTGAAGAACAATAACTATTTCGAGGCCCCCAACTACGTGACGACCGGTAACGTGCAGGACGTTCCCGCGAATGGCTACACGACCCTGGATCCCGGGTTCGCGAACGCCACCGCCGGGGATTTCACGGTCAGTAACGAGACCTTGATCGAAAACGGCATCGGGGACCCGCGCTGGTTGCCGTGACCGCTTCCACGCGCGATGGCCCCCGGGGGCCATCGTGACGCGAACGAGGCCTGAAGGAGCCCATGTTTATCGCGTGGGCGGCTTCAGGCCCGTTTCGTACAGGGTCGCTATATAGCGTTGACACGCGACGCGTGTCAACGCTGACACGCGTCGCGTGTTAACGCCGTACGCGGGCGCCGCCCGAAAGGGGCGGGTTTCGGCATCGCGCGCCGCGGGGCGTGATGCCGGGGGAAACGCGATTTGCTTCCCCCGGGCGCGGGCTTGTAGATTTCTCGCGGGCGCGGGGCAATAGTAGCGGAAAAATGATTACTTTTGGCCACGACAAAACGTAACGGGTCAAAAGTCCATGAATCACGCGATCATGAAATTCAACGTTAGGGCTTTGCTTCTACTGTTGCTCTTGCTGCCCTCTCTCCCCGGCGCCGTCGCGCGGGAACGGAAGAAGGTGGGACTGGTGTTGAGCGGGGGTGGCGCGAAGGGCATGGCGCATATCGGGGTGCTAAAAGTGCTGGAAGAGGCCGGGATCCCGGTGGACGTGATCGTCGGCACGAGCATGGGGGCGATCGTCGGCGGGCTGTACGCGATCGGTTATGATGCCCCCGCCCTTGATTCGATCGCGCGGCTGGATCGCGACTGGATGTTCCTGTTAAGCGACAAGGTGTACCGTCACGACCAGCCCTTTCCCGAGAAAGAGAAGATGGAGAAGTACCTGGTGTCGATGCCCGTGTGGCGGCGCGCGTTCCAGGTGCCCCCGGGATTTGTCAGCGGCCAGAACATCTACAATCTTTTCATGGACTTGACGATCGGCTACCACGACTCGACGCGGTTCGATCGTCTTCCCGTGCCCTTCGCGTGCGTGGCGAGCAACCTGGTTAACGGGCAGGAGGTGGTGTTGGATCGCGGTAGCTTGGCCCTCGCGATGCGCGCGAGCATGGCCATGCCGGGGATTTTCGCGCCGGTGATCCATGACGGGATGGTGCTCGCGGACGGCGGCATCTCGAATAATTTGCCGGCGGACGTGGCGCTGGCGTTGGGGGCGGACGTGCTGATCGGGGTGGACGTGCAGTCGCGATTGAAGGAGGGTAACGAGCTGGAGTCGATTATCGGGATCGTCAACCAGTTGATCTCGTTCCTGGGCTTGCAGAAATACGAGGAGAACGTGCGGCTCCTCGACTTGCACCTCTGCCCGGATGTCTCTTCTTATCCCGCGACCGGTTTCTCGCCCGAGGCCATCGCCGGGTTGATCGAGCGGGGAGAGGCGGCGGCCCGCGGGCGGTGGAAGGAGTTGCAACAGTTGAAACGGGAGATCTTCGAGGGAGCCTCGCCGGACGAGGTGGCACCGGTGAAAGAGCGGAGGCGCGCGCGTGACCGGTCGGGAATCCGCGTGAACCGGGTGGTATTCGAGGGGTGCGACGCGCGCGACGAGCGGTGGTTGCGGGCGATCGCGCGCGTGAAGCCGGGCGCGGCGATCACGCGGGAGGATATTCACCGGGCGATCGCGCGGCTGTACGGCACGGGAAATTTCGCGCGGGTGGATTTCCGGTTGTCGGGGGATCCGTTCCCCGACTTGATTTTCAGCATGGAGGGGAAGCCGGCCAGCTCGTTGGACGTGGGCTTCCGCTTCGACTCGGAGGAGATGGCCGCGATATTGCTCAACACGACGCTCGCGCGCGCGCGGTTGCGCGGGTCGCGCCTCTCGCTGACGGGGCGGCTGAGCGTGAATCCTTACGTGACGCTGGATTACTCGCTGGGGAACACCTTCCTGCACCGGCTGGGCCTCTCGTACACGTTCAAGTACAACGACCTCTCGTTCTATAATAAAGGCATCAAGAGCGATAACGTCTCGTTTCGCTATCACCGGGCCGACGCGCGCTTCTCGAATCTCTGGCTCAAGAATTTTAATTTGCAGGCGGGGGCGCGTTACGAGTATTACGATTACAGGACCCGGCTCTCCGTGCACCATCCCGGCGATAGCGTCGAGGTGAAGCCGGAGGGGTTGTTTAGCTACTACCTGCAGGCGCGGGTGGAGACGTTTGACAAGCGTTATTACCCGACGCGCGGATTCTCCTTGCGGCTGCTTTACGCGCTTTGCACGGATAATCTCTATTCGTACGGGAAGGGGCCTCCTTTCTCCGTGCTGGAGTTCGCGTGCGAGCCGGTGATCTCGCTCACGCGGCGGGTGAAGATGCTCCCCGCGCTCTACGGGCGCGTGTTGATCGGTGACAAGGTGGCCGGCTCGATGACGAATTACGCGGGGGGGATGGTGTTCGGGCGCTATTTCTCGTGGCAGATCCCTTTTGCCGGGATACAGCGCCTGGAACCGGTGGAGAAGGCGGTGGTGGTGGCGCGGTTACAGTTGAGGTATCGCCTGGGAATCAAGCACTATCTCTCTCTCGTCGGGAATCACCTGGTGCAGGATAATCATCTCTTTGACCTGCCGGGAGGTCATTCGATGACGGGAGGGGCGCTGGGATACTCGTACGATAGCATGATCGGGCCGCTGGGCGTCGATTTCACCTATTCCGGGTGGACGCGACGGGTGGGTGCTTATTTCAATATCGGGTATTATTTTTAGCTGAAGATGTTAAGGGTATTGAAGATATTTATAGGGGTCGTGTTACTCTCCGGGTGCGGGGAAGAGCGTTTTTTCTTCCACGGGGGGAGTGTCTTCGGCACGGTGTACCGGGTGAAGTACGCGGCGACCGTCGAGTATCGCGACGAGATCCAGGCGGTGTTGGCGCGGGTGGATTCCTCGTTGTCGATGTTCAACGAGCGATCGTTGGTCTCGCGGATTAACCGCGGGGAGGAGCCGCCGGTGGACTCGCTTTTCACGCAGGTATTCGAGATGGCGGCCCGGGTACACGAGCGGTCGGGCGGCGCGTTTGACTTGACGGTGGCCCCGTTAGTGAACGCCTGGGGGTTCGGCACGGAGCGGGAGCGGACGTTGACCCCGGGGCAAGTGGATTCGCTGCTGGCGTTCGTGGGGATGTGGCGGGTAGAGCTGCGTGACGGGCGGGTGGTCAAGGAGAAGCCAGGAGTGCGCCTCGATGCCGGCGCCATCGCGAAGGGACTGGGCGTGGACGAGGTGGCCCACTTCTTGGAGGGGAGAGGGGTAAGAAATTACATGGTGGAGATTGGCGGAGAGGTGCGCGTGAAGGGAGGGAGCGATACGCGGGACGCGTGGCGGATTGGCATCCTGGATCCGGGGGGGGGCGAGGATCCCGTGGAGCGGCAACTGACCCGGCTCGTGATCGCGATGCGGGCAGGAGCGCTGGCGACTTCCGGCAATTACCGCAATTACCGCGAGCGGGAGGGCCGCCGCTACGGACACACGATAGATCCCCGTACCGGGTATCCCGTCCAGCGGGACATCGTGAGCGCGTCCGTGTTTGCCGCCTCGTGCATGGAGGCGGATGCTTATGCCACCGCGTTCATGGTGATGGGGCTGGAGCAGAGTAAGCACCTCGTGGAGAGTGCCCCGGGGCTGGAGGCTTGCCTGATCTTTCGCGCCGGGACGGGAGAGTTGGAGACGTGGCTGTCGCGGGGATTCCGGGAGATGGTGTTGCATGACTGAAGGTGACGTATGGTGAAATATCTCGGCGTATGGTGTTTAGGGTTGCTCTCTTGGGGAGCGGTGGAGGCCCGGGGGCTGCCTTTGTGCGCGCCCGACACCCTCTCTTCGTCGATCGTGTTCATGCCGGATAGCCTGGTCAGCGATTCGTTGCGCTACGAGTTCGCGGGGTTAAAGGAGGTGGCGTATCGCCGCAAGTGGAGCCGGCAGTTGTACCGGCTGATTTTCGTCTCTCCTCCCCGGGGAAACATCGAGGTGATCGAGGCGGAGAATAGCGAGATACGCTACAAGCCCTACCGGGACCGGGTGATCCGGGAGGTGCACGTGAAGGTGTTGCCCCCGTTCGGGACGAGTATCCGGGACACGAGCTACGCGCGGGACAGCGCCCGTTGGTTCGAAGCGATGGGCAACTCGATCCACCAGCGCACTTCCGAGCGATTGGTGAAACGCCACCTGACGGTGAGACCGGGCGACCGGGTGGTGCCCTTCGAGCTGGTGCAGAACGAGTTGTTACTAAAACGGCTCTCGAACATCGACGATGCCTTGATCCGGGTGGTGGAGGTGGACTCTGCCGCAGTGGAGTTGCACGTGATATGCCGCGACGAGTTTTCGTGGACGGGCAGCGGGAGCACGAATTTCATCTATAACGCGGAGGTCGGTATCGAGAACCGGAACCTCTGGGGCATGGGGCATCTCGCTCATTACGAGAGTATCTACCGGGGACACAAGGAGCAGAAATGGGGGCACAAGGCGGAGTATGCGATACGGAATCTCTTCTCGTCACGTTGGGATTTTCACGGGAATTACGAGGATACGCACGAGAATCACCTGTTCACGCTGGAGCTGGAGAAGGAGTTCCTGACGGCCAGCACGCGATGGGCCGGTGGGGTGGCGTTCAAGCGTATATTCTCCTCCTCGTTATTGGTGGATAAGGACATCGTGAAGCCGGTGGAGTTGTTTAATTACAGCTTGGTGGATCTCTGGGGAGGCTATTCCCGGCAGTGGCCCCAGCGCTACACGTTCAACCAGAATGTTTTCGTCACCGCGCGCTACTCGGCCATCCGTTTTAACGACCGGCCGACCGTGTCGCCCGACAGTAACCATTTCTACTATAACCGGGACACGTATATCGGGGCGGTAAGCTATATTAAATTAAAGTATTTCAAGGCGAACTTGATTCATGACTTCGGGCGCGCGGAGGAGATCCCCTCCGGGTTGTACGGCACGTTGCTCGTGGGGTACGAGAAACAGGATTTTGAAGACTTCCTCTACTTGGGATCGGAGTGGGTGTACTCGTGGTATAACGTGCACGCGGATCGTTTCTACTCGCTCTCCGCGGCGCTGGGTACTTTTTTTAACGCGTATAAGATGGAGAGCGGTGTCTTCAAGATGAACGGGAGTTATATCAGTCCGCTCTACCGTTTTGGAAAAAATCGCTTTCGTCTCTACGCCCGCGCGGATTACACGTGCGGGATTCACCGTAATCCGGGAGACTCGATCTATTTTCGCAAGCGAGATATCCACGGTTTTGATAACAACGCGCGCGCGATGCCCAATGGCACTCGCCGTCTCTCCGCCTCTCTCTCCACGACGCTCTTCCTCTCCCGGATCAAGTGGGGGTTTCGCACCTCCCTCTCTGCCTATTCGGACATGGGGATGCTGGTGTCCGGTAAAGCGCTCTTATGGAAACGCGCGCCTTACTGGGGGCTGGGCGTGAGCCTGAACCTGCGAAATGATAACGTGATCTTCAAAAACCTGAGTGTCCGCCTCGCCTATTACCCGAGGATCACGAGCGATCTGAAACACCTTCACGTCAGCGCCTACACGAGCCGGGAGAACGGTTTTCACGATTATAAGGTGCGCGCCCCCGGGCCGGTGCGGTACGAATAAGGAGAAGGGAAGTTCTTGGGATTCTCGAATTAACCCCTATCTTCGCGAAGAAAAAGTTTTATTTAATCCATTTTATCATGTTATATCTTGCACTATTTGGCCCCCCGGGGGCGGGAAAAGGGACTCAGGCCAAGAAAATAGCGGAGAAGTACCGTCTGTTTCACCTCTCCACGGGCGATATCTTGCGCGCGGAGATCGGCAATGCTTCGACGCTGGGCCTCCTCGCTTCCGGGATCATCAACCGGGGCGAGTTGCTGTCGGACGAGGTGGTGATGGCCCTGGTAGAGCACGCGATCGAGACAGGGGGCGATGTGCCGGGTTACCTGTTGGACGGTTTTCCCCGAACGGTTCAACAGGCCGAGATGCTGGACGCGTACCTGCAGAAGAGTGGCGAACGCGGCTTGGCCGGCCTGTTAAGTATCGAGGTCGATAAGGAGGAGGTCACGCGTAGAATGTTGAAACGAGCCAGCTTAGAGGGCCGCGTGGACGACACGGAGGAGGTAATCCGCAATCGTTTCGCGGAGTACGAGATGAAGACGTTGCCGGTGGAAAATTACTACCGGGAGCGGGGAAAATGCTTTGCTGTAAACGGGAATAGAGCGGTGGAAGAGGTGTTCCAATCCCTCGTCTCGATCATCGATACGATCCGGTGACGGAAAATTTGCTTAGAGAAACGAATTAAACTCGTGAGATTGTTTTTAATTTGATTGAAAAATATTACTTTTGCTTCCGAATCAAAAGAGGTTATGTTCTATTTTTCATGAAAGGTTATGACAATAAACAAGATTGATGACATTTACGAGGTATTGAAGCAACGCCCTTGCAAGAAGCGGTTAGTTGTTTCTTATGCGAATGATAGCCATTCGATCGAGGCTGTTCATCAGGCGGTGAAGATGGGTATTATCGAGGCTACGCTTTGTGGGGACGAGGAGGTGATCCGGGGTGTATGTGCCCAACACGGCTATGACATCTCGCTCTTTCAACTGGTACATGAACCGGTGGATACAAAGGCCGCGGTGCTGGCTGTAAAGATGATACGCGAAAAGAAAGCGGATTTTATCATGAAGGGGTTGGTCAGCACCGACAAGTACATGCACGCTATATTAAATAAAGAGTACGGGTTGTTGCCCCCGAAGGCGATCCTCTCGCATGTGACGCTCATGGAGTGCGTGAATTACCATAAACTGTTGTTGATCAGTGATGTGGCCGTGATTCCCGTCCCGGATATGACCCAGAAGATCGCGATGGTGAAATACGTGACCCAAACGGCGAACATGCTGGGCATCGAACGGCCCAAGATCGCGTTGATTTCGGCCACGGAGCAAGTATTACCGAAGGTGCCCTCCTCCGTCGAGGCGGCCATCATCGCCAAGATGGGCGAGCGCGGGCAACTGGGCAACATTGAAATTGACGGCCCTTACGGGTTGGACGTGGCCATAGACGCGGAGGCGGCAGCCATCAAGCGCATCACCTCCCCGGTGGCCGGTAATGCCGACTGTTTGATCTTCCCCAGTTTGGATGCCGGTAATGTCTTTTACAAGACGAACAACAAGCTGGCTAACACGCGAACGGGGGCTATCTTGGTGGGGGCCAGCGCCCCGAGCGTGCTTTCGTCACGAGGCGACAGCATGGAGACGAAGTTAAATTCGATCGCGTTAGCGGCGTTACTGGCCAGGTAAAACATTTCTCGAAAACTTTTTCGAGAAATATTTGATTATTCGGATAGAAAGCGCGTACTTTGCACCCTGTTTGGAAAGCGTTAAAAAAAATACAGAGAGATGTCAAGAATTTGTCAGATAACCGGAAAAAAAGGGATGGTCGGGAACCATGTATCTCACTCGAAAAGGAGAGTAAAAAGGAGATTCGAGATCAACCTGTTCAAAAGAAAGTTTTATTGGCCAGAAGAGGAGCGGTGGGTCCATTTGAAAGTATCTGCTGCCGGCTTGCGCTTGATCGACAAGAAAGGATTGAGCGAGTGTTTGAAAGAGTCCATCGCGAATGGGTTAATTAGAAACATTTAAAAATCAGGAGAGATGGCAAAGAAAGCAAAAGGCAACAGGATTCAAGTGATTTTGGAGTGCACGGAGCACAAGACTTCCGGGTTACCGGGCACCTCCCGTTACATCACGACCAAAAACAGGAAAAATACTACCGAAAGGTTGGAGTTGCGCAAGTACAACCCCATATTGAAAAAGGTAACTGTTCATCGAGAAATAAAATAATAAGTCATGGCAAAGAAAGTAGTTGCAACCCTGAAGACGAATGACGGTCGGGGATTCGCGAAAGTGATCAAGATGGTAAAGTCACCGAAGAGCGGTGCTTACATGTTCAAAGAGCAAATGCTCTCCATCGACGAGGTGAAGGAGAATTTGAAGAAATAACTCCTGGTATATTTACCTGATAGCATAGAAGTTACCTGATGATCCAGGTAACTTTTTTATTTTATCCGCTCGAAGCAAGCCAGGGATTCACTGATGCTTGGCTTGCTTCCCGCTATGCGGATACCAATGACGGGAATTACAATCTTTGTTTTCGTCATTGCGAATCCCGAAGGGTGAAGCAATCCAGGGGTTTACGGGTTTCTGGATTGCTTCCCGCTGCGCGGATCGCAATGACGAAAACCGACTTTTGGCACACCCTCTTAACAGAGTGTCGTCCTGGCGGGACTTGGAGGCTACTGCAAGGGAAGCCCCACAGGGGCGACACTTGATTAACCGTATGCTTTAGC
>JAISNC010000021.1 GCA_031276355.1 Odoribacteraceae bacterium | reverse complement strand
CGGCTCGTCCGCGCACGACAAGGCCGCGAGGGCCGCCAGCGCGAGCGAACAAATTCGTGACGTGTTCATGCTGTTCCTGTTTTTATAGTTTATCATTCTTTTGCCTCGTTTATCATTCCCCGGGGGCATCGCCCGCCAGCGAATCATCGTTCCGCAATTTTCTGGTACAAAAGTATGAAAAGTAATAATACAAGAAGCAAAATCAGTCATTTTTTTTCGCTCGCCCCGCTTTTATCGGGCACGCGGCTGTTTATCATGACTACAAATGAAAATTTTGGCGCGGGAAGAGACGGGGAACGGCGAGAACGACGCGTGGGCCGTCTCGAAAGTCCAGGTTTTCCCGCCCCTACACCTGAACGTTTGAACGTTATCGTGACCCCACTGTTTTCGAGACAACTCCATCCGTCACATCCCTGGTGAGAGCCTCGAAATGCGCTCATTTGAAATACAAGGAAAATAAGAGGGGGCATCTCTTTTTTTTAACGAGGAAATACTACCTTTGGCCCGGATTTAAAATAACATATCATGACAACAGGATGGATTATAGTGGGTGTCGCGGTACTGCTCGTTATCGTGTGCATCTCGAAGTACAACACGTTGGTACGCCTCAGGAATAACCGGGAGAACGCGTTTGCCGATATCGACGTGCAACTGAAACAACGTCACGACCTGATCCCGCAGCTCGTGACTACCGTGAAAGGGTATGCCGCCCACGAGAAAGAGACCCTTGAACGCGTGATCAACGCGCGCAACGGGGCCGTCAACGCGCAGGGGATCGACGAGAAGATCGCCGCGGAAAACGTGCTGACCTCCGCCCTGGCCGGGCTGAAGGTGACCCTCGAGGCCTACCCCGACTTGAAAGCGAACACGAATTTCCTCCAGCTGCAAGAGGAGATCTCCGACGTGGAGAACAAACTGGCCGCGACGCGCCGTTTCTTCAACTCCGCGACCAAGGAGTTGAATAACGCCGTGGAGAGTTTCCCCTCCAACATCATCGCCGGGATGTTCGGATTCCACAAAGAGGTCATGTTTGACCTCGGGACAACGGACAGGGCCACCCTGGAGCAAGCCCCGCAAATCAACTTTTAGTCCATGCAATACGTCGGGATTCAGACGCAACAGGCTCGTAACAACACCTATTCCGTGTTGTTACTCGGCTTGTTCCCGTGTTTAGTGGTTCTTCTTGTCTTCTTGGCCCTCTACTTGCTTGTCCTGCTCGGCGGCAACGAGCAAGAGGTGGAGCGGACACCCCCCCTCGAGATGGCGCTTGCCTTCACGCTACACGTGGCCCCGTACGTGATCGGGGGTGTCTTGGTCTGGTTCCTGATCGCCTATTTTGCTAACACGGCCATCATCAACGCGGCTACCGGGGCACGCCCGTTGGAGCGCAAGGAGAACAAGCGGGTATACAATCTCGTCGAGAATCTCTGCATCTCGCAAGGGATGACGATGCCCCGCGTCAACGTCATCGACGATAGCTCGCTGAACGCTTACGCCAGCGGTATCAACGCCCGCACGTACGCGGTAACACTCACGCGGGGAATCATCGAGAAACTGAACGACGACGAGCTGGAGGGGGTGATCGGGCACGAGCTTTCCCACATCCGCCACCGGGACGTGCGCCTGTTGATCATATCCATCGTCTTCGTGGGTATCTTTGCCATGCTGGCCGAGGTGTCCAAGCGCGCGCTTTTTCACTCGACCCTCTACCGGGGCAACCGAAATAACAAGAATAACGGGGCTTTGCTCTTGATTATCCTGGTCGTGGTGGCCACCGTGGGTTACCTCTTTGCCAACTTGATGCGTTTTGCCATCTCGCGGAAGCGAGAGTACATGGCAGATGCCGGGGCCGCCGCCATGACGCGGAAACCGCTGGCTCTCGCCGCCGCGCTTCGCAAGATCTCCGCTGACCCGAACGTGGAGGCCATCTCGCGGGGCGACGTGGCCCAACTCTTCATCGAACACCCGCGCGGGAAAAGCGTTTCCAGCGGGTTGCGCGGGCTATTTGCCACGCACCCCCCGATCCAGAAACGCATCGAGGTGCTGGAACAGTTTTAACGATCCTGCCAGCGCCTAAAGATTGTAGAACGTCGTGAAAGCCTTGATCATGGCTGCATGATCCTGCACGCCGGCGGTCTCCCGCACGGAATGCATCCCCCACATCGGGTTACCGACATCCACGCCGCGCATCTCCATTTGCGACAGGAGGAGATTCCCCAACGTCGAGCCTCCCGCCATGTCCGAGTGGTTCACGAATCGCTGACACGGCACGCCGGCCATCCCGCAAATCGTCTCGAACACCGCGGCCGAGTCGCCGTCCGTCACGTACTTCTGGTTGGCGTTGAACTTGATCACCGGGCCCCCGTTGATCACCGGGTGATTCGTCGGATCGTGCTTCTCCGCGTAGTTCGGGTGGAGGGCGTGGGCCATGTCGGCCGAGATCATGAACGAGTGGTGAATGGCCCTGTAAAGATCTTCCGGCGAACCGCCCAGCCCGAAGACGATCCGCTCGATGATCGTTCGTAACACTGGCGACGCGGCCCCCTGCTTCGTGCCACTCCCCACCTCTTCGTTATCGAAGATGGCCAACACGCGGGTATGCCGCGAGCGGCCGGTCGATCCCACGAGGGCCTTTACCCCCGCGTGAACCATCGCCAGGTCGTCCAACTTCCCGCTGGAGATAAACTCCTCGTTCAGGCCACAGAGAGACCCCTTCGCGTGCTCGTACAGTGTCAGGTCGAAATCAAGCACCTCCGTCTCGGGGACACCGATCTCTTGCGCCACCAATCGCGACAGGAAACGCTCTTTCTCGAAGTGCTCGTTGATCATCCCCAGCACGGGTAACATGTCTTTCTGCTTGCTCAACGGGTTGCCCTGCTCGTTTATCGTCCGGTTAAAATGAATCGCGATGTGCGGGATCACCAGCAACGGACGATCGAAATGCACGAAACAGGTCACCGGCCGCAACGCCTCTTCGCCTTTCAACAGCACGCGCCCGGCCAAGGAGAGCGGGCGGTCGAACCACGTGTACAGGATCGGCCCTCCATAGACCTCCGTGTTCAGCTTCAGGTATCTCCCCCCTATCGGGAGCTCCGGGTGGGGCTTTACCCGGAACGTGGGAGAGTCGCTGTGCGCGCAAATCAGGTTAAAGCCATCCCGCGCGCAACTCCCGTGCCCGATCTCGAAGGCAAATAACGACGAGTCGTTCTGCGTCACCATGTATTTGCCCCCCTGCTCGAGCGACCACGCCTCCCCTTGAGAAAGGGAGATAAACCCGCCCGCGGAGAGCTCCCGCTTGACACGCGCTACCGCGTGATAATTCGTGGGACTTTGATATATAAACTCTATCAATTCATTAGCCAGCGTTCGTTCCATAATTTTATCATTATTCATTTCTATTTCTAATGTGCTAACTCCCAACGGAAATCGGTATTTCCATCGAGGATCATCCCGTGTACCCTCTTTCCAAATGCCACGAACGGGGTCACGGCCATGGAAGGTTTGTTATAGGCCATCGCCTGGCCAGACTCTAAACTCGTCACCCCACCGCCGGCCGCCTCCACGATGACCTGGCCGGCCGCCACGTCCCATTCCGAGCATTGCCCGAACTTGGGAATAAGGTCGATCTCGCCCTTGGCCATCATGCAGTACTTGGAAGAGGCGCCTAACGGTACCATCTCCACCTCGTACCCCTTCTCTTTCAGGTGGTCAAGATATAGCAACTCCTCCTCCGTGACGTGAAAGCGGCTCACGGCCACCCTTAATCGGCCCGTCCGCGCTTGCGGGCGTACCGGTTCCGTCCGGCCCTCTCGGCTAAGAAAGCACCCCCCTCCGGCCATCCCCCACAAGATCTCCCCGTCGGATATCACGTTGATCATCCCGAAAATGGGCTTTCTCTCCTCGATCAAGGCCACGTTCACGCAAAAACGCCCGTTCCGATGAATAAATTCTTGGGTACCGTCCAGGGGATCCACGAGCCATACCCTCTTCCACCCGGCACGGAGCCGATAGTCGGGCACCTTGGTCTCCTCGCTAATCACCGGAATTTGAGGGAACAATCTCTTCAATCCCGATTCGATACACCGATTCGACGCCTTGTCGGCATCCGTCAACGGCGAAAAGTCTCGCTTCAACTCGGTAGTAAACTCCCGTGAACGATAGTATTCACTGATAATTTCCCCTGCACTCTCTACGATATGCTGTATATCAGCAATATCTATCTCGTTAATCATCATATTCGGCCACTTTTTTTTCATCGTTAAAACTACGAAATAAATTTCGTTTTCCGCGACGGGGATACCACAAATTAACACACGAAAAAGGTATTTTGTGATTTAATATACAGGTAGAAACTTTATATCAGTAACTTGAATGCTATACAATCCCGGGTAAAACAAATCAACGCCCGTGGCATTAATCATTATTAACTCGTTAAGAAGATTTTATTAACACAAATAATTGCGTTTCTATCGCCGGTTGGCATTACCTTTGTCACGTCAAAAGACAATTAGAGATTTTTCATAAGTTTGTATGGTTTAGGTTAGTAGTTAGTAATGCAATCTTAAGGGACGATGTGAATCGTCCCTTTCTTCATTTATATCCGGCGTGGGGATGAAGCGATTAACGGGGAGATCTCACGATACGGCCACTGCCCGCGAATATGGGAAATAAAACCCGCCCCTCCTCTTGATCCGGGAAAATTCCGTTACTTTCGCGCATAAAAAATCAGGAGACGTTATGGAAGGAGTCATCGAAATTGAAGGAATGGAGTTTTTTGCTTACCACGGTTGTTACGAGGCGGAGCGCTTGGTGGGGAACAAATTTCTCGTATATGCCACATTAACCACCGACGTTGAGAAGGCCGCCGCCAGCGATGATATTCGCGACACGTTGAATTATCTCTCCGCGTACGAGGTCATCGCCAGCGAGATGAAAATCCCCTCCCGCCTGCTGGAGCACGTTGCCCGGCGCATCCTGGATGCCCTCCACGACACGTTTCCCGAGTTGATCCACGCCACCATCAAAGTCTCTAAACTGAACCCGCCGCTGGGAGGGAAGATCGCCGCTACCAGCGTGACCCTCTCAAAATAATTCACGCGCCCCCTTGCGTATCTCGAATAATCGGCCTACCTTTGCCCCTCGAATCGCGACAGGGTCGGTTGGCCGAGCGGTTAGGCAACGGTCTGCAAAACCGTGTACAGCAGTTCGATTCTGCTACCGACCTCAGGGGACAGCCACGTAAGGTGGTTGTCTTTTTATTTCAATAACATGCACGATCATGAAACCACGCGCTATCGAGAGGACGAATAGAACCGGCACCGCTCCCCCGCCCGATGCCTGCCTGCCGTATACAGCCACGGTAGTTTGGACGGGCCTATCGGGGATAAAGTTCACGCCGGGCTTTTCGACAACACGATATGAAAACGGATCGGGCGAATAAAGCCAGGCGAGACATGAAAAAACACGGCGACTCCTGACCCATGCGATTGACTCCCGAACTGATCGAATTTATCCGCGTGCACGAGCAAGACGCGACGGAGCGATTACTGCTCTCCGCGCACAGCTATCCGGGCGTGGAGATCCCCTTCGCGATAGAACAGATCCTCGCCCGGCGACAAGCCAAAGAGAAACTCCCGACATGGTACGAAGAGCGACGCGTCGTCTACCCCTCGCGTCTCGCGGTAGAACAGTGTTCATCGGAGGCGACCGCCGCCTACAAGCAGCGCTTGCTCGTGGGGAGTTCCCTGTGCGACCTGACGGGAGGCTTAGGCGTGGACACCCACTCCTTTTCCCAAGCGACGCGGGAAGTGATTTACGTGGAACGAGATCTCGCCTGTTGCCAAGCTGCACGGGAGAATTTCACGCTCTTGAACGCGCCCCATGTATTCGTGCGGCACGAGGAGGCAGGCAAGGCAGCAGGCGAGATCGTGACGGACACCTTTTATATCGATCCCTCCCGACGAACAAACGCGAACAAGCGCGTCGTCACTCCGGCGGATTGCGAGCCGGACGTGCTGCAACTCAAACCGCTGTTATTAGCGCGCGCGCGAAGAGTGATCGTGAAATGCTCCCCGATGATGGACATCACGGAGAGCCTGCACCTCTTCCCCGAAAGCGAAGAGATACACGTGCTCGCGGTAAAAAACGAGTGTAAGGAGTTGCTCCTCGTCCTGGGCCAAGCGTACCGTCTCGAACAAGCCACCCTCCACGCGGTGAACATCACCGCGGCCGGCGAGGAGCAACACCTCTCGTTCACCTTGCAGGAAGAGCGAGAGGCCCTCCCCTTGCAAGCGGAAAAAATAGGGCGGTACCTGTATGAACCCAACAGCGCCCTGTTAAAGGCGGGAGCTTTTAAAACCGTTGCCACGCGTTTTAACCTCGGCAAGTTGCACCCGCGCAGCCACCTGTATACTGCCGACCGCCTCGTGGCTACCTTCCCGGGAAGGATCTTCGCGGTGGACGAAACCATCGACTTCTCCGGGAAAGCGCTCAAACAGTTGGCCAACAGATTTCCCAAGGCCCACTTGACGACCCGCAACTTTACCCTCTCCGTGGCCGAGTTGCGCCAGAAAAGCGGGATAAAAGAGGGCGGCGAGCTCTACCTGTTTGCCACGACGCTCGCGCAACGAGGCGGAGTGCTACTCCTGTGTCACAAGGCAACTCTTAGGTAACTTCTCCAACCGCTTCACCGGCGCCCCGCGCGGTACGGTGACGCGGGCTGCCTGAAAGAGGATGGGGGGGGACTTGTTCCCTCCTCGCGCTTGAACTCTTTTTTCTGGAGGGAGTGTATTTACCTGATTTTTTTAGATGGAATACAAAACTTTCATATAAAATTATTATATTTGTAGGCAACAAAAGAGGAGGAGCACTATGATCTTATTAAATGACACAACATTATATTCTGACGAGGTGCGTTGTAAAGTCGAATGGAATGGACACCGAGACACGCGGGGAACACCATGTCATGGTAGCAAGGTAGAGTACCGGAAAAGAGAGAGGCTGAAAATCACCGGTGCCAAACAATGTAAATACAGTTGGAGGCTAAAAACAAATACGATGATACACGATCACTACCGGTCGTCGTCCCGTATCGGTTTGTAGCTACATGCTTAAGAAAACGCAGGGTAAGTGTAAATTAAGTAATCATGAATCGATATGGATGAACACTCTTTTAGGCATTTTGTCGGGATCCATTCGAGCGACCTGCTGTATTATGTCCGAGGCTTTGTTCTCTCCAAAGAAGAGGCAGAAGAGATCGTGAGCGATACGTTCTTGGAGCTTTGGCAACACAGGGACGAAGTGGATGGGATCCTTAACCTGAAAGGGTGGTTAGTCACTGTCGCCCATCACAAGACCATCTCTTATCTGCGGAAGAAAAAATGTCAAGGCAGTACCGTTTCCTGGGACGAAGTGGATGATTTTGTCGTGTCGGGCGATTTGCAAACTCCAGATAAACAGATAATTAGCCAAGAAAACATGGAGAGGATCAACCGCATCATCAAGAGCCTCCCCGCCAGGTGTCAACAAGTTTTCGTGCTTGCCAAGATAGAAAGGATGCCTTATAAGGAGATTGCCAGACTACTCGGTATCTCGGTCAAAACCATCAATATTCACATCGCTCACGCGTTGCAACTCATCTCGAAAGCCTTGAAAAAATAGTCCTCTTTTCTCCCGTGGCGTGACCCGGTGATTCCTTTTTAATTGCTCATCAACATGGGTTAATAAACGCTGGATTGCTTCGAGTCATGCGGCGATGATGGCCATTCGTGAGGACGAAACCCGACTTTTGAGGCCCCCTCGTCAGGGAACCCGTAACAAAAACGGGTGACTTTCGCCACCCGTTTCGTACGCTTGATTTCAAGAGTTAGAGATCCGAATCTTCCCGCGTGGGGAGCACCCCACCGAGCGCGGCTTTGACCACTCCGATCGCATCGTTTAACCCTTCGACAAACTTCTCGAAATCCTCTTTATACAAAAACAGCTTGTGTTTTTCATAGTTAGGGGAACCGTCCTTATCGAATTTCTTCTTGCTCTCCGTTATCGTGAGATAATAATCACCATTACGAGTCGCTTTCACGTCAAAAAAATAAGTTCTTTTCCCTGCTTTCACTGCATTCGTGTAGACCTCTTCTCTCTCATTAAGGTCTATCCCGTCGTTTTGTTCGTATACATCCATCGTTTCCAAGTTTGATTTTACTTTACCGCCCAAATGTAGGAAAAAGTTTTATCAATCAAAAGAGGAAAGCTGAAAATTAAAAATGGTTTTAAAAAAACACCTAATTTCGCGGGAAAATTGCCGCATATGACATATCTCATTACCTTTTTGCTCGTGGGCTTAGCCGTGGTCGGGCTGGGGATATCCATCTTCTTCACGAAAAAGAGAGCGTTCCCGGAGACGCATATCGGACGCAACAAAGCCATGCGGGAACGAGGCGTTCGTTGTGCCATCACTGCCGATCGGGAAGAACAAGCGAAAAAGCGCGATAGCCCCCTCCCGCCGGTAACCGATTGAAAGGGCGGCCACCGGGCGGCGTATCTCCTGTCACGCAAGGTGTCTCCCGGATATAAAACTGCCTCACGAGGCAACCCCTCCGGCGCGAGGCCGCGATCCAGCCGTAACGCGGTAAGGGCAACCTTGTGAGACAGTGTTAAGGTGTCGGGCGGGCGCTTTAAGGCCGATTCTTGGAGAATACCCTGAAGCCCAACGTGATATTCATGGTCTGCGGGATACTCATCTCCGGGCCAAATTTCTTCAAGCCAAACTCGTAGTTAATATCCAGCGAGGCCAGCCAGATGTCAGCGCCGAGGCCCGCGCGCAGGTAGAACATCGTCTTGTCGGAAGTGACGATACGCGAGGGGTCATCATTCTTGTGACGAAGATCAATTTCTATCGGCTTGAGCAGGAACGAGGCTACCGGCCCGACATACCCGCGTACCCCGACCAACGGAAAATCCAAGAACTTCATGCCCACGAGCACGGGGATGTCCACGGACGAGTTCCGAAGCTTCGTGTCGTTGACCGCGCGCTCGATCACCACCTCCTTGTGGACGTAGTCGATCGCCGGCTCCAGGTATAGCCCCTTGTCGAAGTACACCCGCCCGAAGATGCCCGCGAAATAGCCCCAGTGCGTCCTTGTATGGAATTTGTCGACATAGATTTTCGTGTTGCTCCACCCACCGTGAGGCCCTATCTCGAAAACGCTCTTTGAAGAATTTTGCGCCGTCAAGCTCATCCCGGCAAGGGTGAATAGAGTAAGAAAAACAACTTTTTTCATGTTACTTCATTTTTATGTATTACACTTTAATAATTACGTTTTATCTCGTTTTATTTTTTCGCCTAAATTCCGAAAGCACGATGCCCGTTGCCACCCCCACGTTTAGCGACTCGGCGACAGGCGAGTAGCGCGGGATCGTCAACCTGCAAGTCACGAAGCGCTCTACCGCCGGGGTGATGCCTCCCCCCTCGTTGCCCATCACGATCAACCCTTGCTCGCCTAACCGGCTCTCGTGGATACTCTCGCCCTCGAGAAACGTCCCGTAACAAGGAAACGCTTCGCGCGTGTGCGCGGGAAGAAACTCGAGCAGGTCGACGTAAAAGACCTCTACCCGGAAGATGGCCCCCATGCTGGCCTGAACGGACTTCGGGTTCAAGTGATCAGCACACTCCCGGTCGCAAAACAGCGAGTGCACCCCGAACCAATCACACACCCGCAAGATAGTCCCCAGGTTTCCGGGATCCTGGACGCCATTCAAGACAACCGAGAGCGAGCCGTCCGGCACTTTCACCTCGCCAGGCGGCGGTATCTCCACGAGGGCGATGACCTCCGGCGGCGATTTGAAAGCGGACACGCGCCCCATCTCCCGCTCGTTTACCGCTACCACAGGAGACCCCTCCGGCAACATCCTCTTCCCTGCCAGCCACTCCGGGCGAGCGATTAACGTCCCTATTTTCAAGCCAGAACGCAACAACTCCTCCACCAACTTTTCACCCTCGACCTTGAAAAGATTATATTTTTCCCTGAATTTCTTTTTTTCAAGGTTTTGAATTACATTTGTTAGGTGTTTACTAAGCATACTGTAAAGTCGGTCTGTGAATAAAAACACAAATATAGTACTTTTTTGAACCTTGAGCATGGAGACGCCAAACAAGATTACTTTTTTTTTATGTATCACGCTTCTTATCTATTCCTGTTCACCCATGAAATACGTGGGGGAGGATGAATTTTTGTTGGAACGGGTAAAAATCAAAAGCGACACGCGAGAGATGAAACGTTCTGATTTTAAAAAGATTATTCGCCAAAAACCCAATACCCGCATCTTGGCGATCGGGCGTTTTCACTTGAGATTATATAACCTGAGCGGGCGCGACACATCGAAACGAATCAACCGGTGGCTCCGCGGTATCGGGGAGGCTCCCGTGATCTACGACCCCATGCTCACCGGACGAAGCGTGCGGCAAATGGGGGTAGCGCTGCAAAACAAGGGGTATTACAAGGCAAACGTCTCCGACTCCGTCTATTTTAAGAAGAAAAAAGCGTACGTGGAGTATCGTATCACCACAGGCCCGCGCACCTCGATCCAGGAGATCTCGTTTAAGAACCGGAACGGGAACGCCAACCGGGTGGCGGAAAAGACGGGGCTTCTTGCCACCTACTACCGGGACACGGTGAACACCTCCCTGCATCCCGGCCAGCCGTTAGACATCGACCTGCTGGATCACGAACGGGAGCGGATCACGCGCGCGCTACGGGAACAAGGGTATTTCAACTTTTCAAAGAATTTTATCCAGTTTCTTGCCGACTCGACGCGCGCGGGAGAGAAGGCCGCTCTGGCCGTTCGTCTTACCGATAACATGTTAGACACGAGTCTCTTCCAGCGTTATTTCGTCCGGGAGATTCATATAGACATGGACTACGACCAGCTGACCACGATGAGCGGGGCAGACACCGCGACCAGCCGGATAGACTATAATGGCTACATCATTATCTACCGCAACAAGCTAAAGATCAACCCGAAGGTGATTGTAGAGACGATCCAGATCAACCGGCACGAACTCTATAATATCCAGCAGGTGCTGGAGACCTACTCCCGCTTGCAAGCGTTAAACCTCTTCCGGTATATCAACATCGAGTTCAAGGAGGGGGAGGGAGAGAGCCAGGTGAAGCCGTTGGACTGCACGATCCGCTTAACCCCGTTGAAGCGTCAGTCTTACAATCTCTCCGTGGAGGGTACCAACACGTCGGGAAACTTGGGAATCGGGGGCAATTTCACGTACAACCACCGCAACCTCTTCAAGGGGGGGGAGGAGTTCTCGATCGGCCTGTGGGGTACCATCAAAAAAGAGCAGCTGAGGGACAACGGGAACATCTTCAACACGCGGGAGATCGGTGCCGAAATGAAATTCGTCATCCCCCAATTCTGGATGCCGCTCTTCCGGATGAAGAACTTCCGCCACGATTACGCTCCCAAGACCCTCCTCTCCTTCTCGTACGGTTTCGAGGAGACACCTTATTATACACGTTCCATTGTCAACACCAGCTTCGGCTACTTGTGGAGGAAGGCCGACAAACGGTGGCGTTACAACCTCAACATCGCGGATATGAACTACGTGTTGATGAGCAACGTGGAGAGTAGTTTTATCGACAGCGTGAAGAACGAATACATCAAGAGCGCGTACACCGACCACATGATCCTCTCCGCCGTCTTCACGGCGAGCTACACGGATCAGTTAGTCGCGCAGGAGAGGTCGAGTTACAATTATCTCCGCGTGAACGTGGAGAGCGCGGGCAATCTCCTGTGGGGCATCAACCGGGGCAGCGGGAAAACGCGCGGGGGTACCTCCGCCGAAGATCTTTACTACAAGTGCCTGGGAGTACGATACGCGCAATTCGTGAAGATGGACGCGGAGTACCGCTACCACTGGCACCTCAACCGTGCCAGTTCGTTCGTGTGGCGTTTCATGGTCGGGTGCGGCTATCCTTACGGGAACATGAAAGTGCTGCCGTACGAGGAGGCTTACTACTGCGGTGGGGCCAACGACCTGAGGGCCTGGCAAGCCCGCACGCTGGGGCCGGGATCTTTTCTCCCCGCGAACAAAGGCAACCGCTGGTATCCCAACAGCGTGGGTGACTTCAAGCTGGCGGCCAACGCCGAGTACCGCTTCAAACTCTTCTGGTTACTGGAGGGGGCGATCTTCGTGGACGCGGGCAATGTCTGGAACATCAACCCGAAAGAGGATCGATCGAACAGCCTCCTGACGAGCGACTTCTACAAGCAGATCGCCATCGGGACGGGAGCCGGGTTAAGGGTCAACGCGAACTACTTCCTGTTGCGTTTCGACCTCGGGATCAAGGTCAAAGACCCCACCCGCGACGAGGGCGACCGCTTTGTCCTTCTCAATAGGTACGGGGGAATCCGTAGGTCGATATTCAACATTGCTATTGGCTACCCCTTCTAAGCAACCTCTCAGCGATCATACTATAAAAACGAACGACACCATGCTATCACAAGTCATCGTCTACCTCTCCCTTCTCTGCCAGATCGTGGCCATGGGATACGCCATCAGCCTCTTCAAGCAAACCAAGTTCAACGTGGCCTGGATCATGTTCTCCACGGGCTTTTCCCTGATGGCCATCTACCGGGTGTTCGAGCTATTCCCGGTCATCGATCAGGCGGCAGACGAGGAGCTTTACACGGCCAAGGTCTGGCTCTCGCTGATCATCTCGTTGGTCTTCGCCGTGGGGATCTTCTACATCCGGAAGTTATTCCAGTTCCTGAGGCGGGTAGACAGGATCCGCGACGAGACGGAAAAGCGGGTACTCTCGGCCGTGATACGCACGGAAGAGCATGAGCGACAGCGATTTGCCAAAGAGTTGCACGACGGGTTAGGCCCCCTGCTGAGCGTCACCAAAATGCTCCTCTCCGGGTTTGACACCCCGAACACCGCCGAGGTCAACGAAAAACTAAAACGCAACCTCCAGCAGGTGGTCGACGAGGCCATCGTCAGCGTCCGCGAGATATCGACCAACATCAGTCCGCATATCCTCAACGACTTCGGGCTGAAAGATGCCGTCTCCTCCTTTATCAAAAAACTGCGAGCGGCAGAGGGGATCGAGATCCGTTTCCACACCAACATCGAGCATCGCCGTTTCTCCTACGACGTGGAAGTCATCATGTACCGCGTGATTTGCGAATTGATTAACAACACGATTCGCCACGCGCGGGCCGATGAAATTCAGATCAACCTTCAGTGGGCCGACGACACGCTCCACCTCGACTACCAGGACAACGGCCAAGGTTTCGACGTGCAGCAGACCGAGAACAGGGGCATGGGTCTCAGTAACATGCAATACCGCCTGAAATCGGGCAACGGGGATATCCAATTCACCAGCGAGCAAGGCCGTGGTATGCAAGCCCACGCGTACATTCACGCGAAATAAAAAAACATCGTATGAAAATTTGTATAGTAGACGACCACAAACTTTTTCGCGAAGGGTTAAAACTGCTCCTCTCCACGCAGGGATTCCTCCGCGAGATTCACGAGGCCTCCAACGGCCGGGAATTTATCCAGAAATTACCGACGATAGCCTGCGACGTCGTGCTCATGGATATAGAGATGCCGGAAATGAACGGCATCGATGCCACCATCCAGGCCATGAAATTAAAACCCGACCTCAAGATCATCGTCCTCTCCATGTTCGGCGACGAGCAGTATTACTACAAGATGATTGATGCCGGCGCGAAGGGGTTCATGTTAAAAAACTCCGGCATTGACAAGGTGGTCACCGCCATCCGCAAGGTCTCCGGGGGAGAGAGCTATTTCTCCGAGGAGCTTCTCGTTGGCCTACTCAATAACATGCGAGGCCACCGGCAGGAGCTTGCCGACACCGCCGACAATGAACTCTCCGGTCGCGAGCTGGAGATCCTCTACCACATCTGCCTCGGGCTTTCCAACCAGGAGATCGCCGATAAACTCTTCATCAGCAAGCGCACCGTGGACAAACACCGCGCCAATCTCCTCAGCAAAACGGGGTGTCGCAACACGGCGGCCCTCATCATCTACGCGGTCAAAAACAAGATAATAGATATATGAACGGCATGATCTTCGCCGCGGGACTGGGCACCCGCCTTCGGGCATTCACCGGCGATCGACCCAAGGCACTCGTCGAAGTAGGGGGCAAACCGCTTCTGCACCACGTCATTGAACGGCTAAACACGGCCGGTGTACAGCGTCTCGTAATCAATGTCCACCACTTCGCGAGCCAGATCGAGGAGTTTCTCCGCGCCCGCGATAACTTTGGCTTAGACGTACACCTCTCCGACGAGCGGGATCAATTGTTAGATACCGGTGGCGGACTCCTGAAAGCGCGCGGGCTTTTCCTGCCGGCACTTCCCGTCCTGTTGCACAACGTCGATATCCTCTCCGACGTTGACCTGAATGCCCTCGTGCAGGAACACGAACGGGGAGGTGCCCGCGCCACGCTTGTCGTGCAGCCGGTCGCCACCGCCCGCGTGTTGCGCTTCGACGCGTCGAACCTACTGACAGGCTGGGAAAACCGGACTACCGGCGAACAGAAGATCGCCCGCCCGCGTTTCCAGCAATCCGCGGCCTACTCCTTCTGTGGCATCCAAGTGGTAAGCCCCGCCTACCTTCGCGCTATTCAGCACCGCGGTGTCTTCTCCATCATCGACGAACACCTCGTGCAGGCCCGTTGCCACGATATCCGCGCTTTTCTCCATCGCGGTACCTGCCTCGACATGGGTACGCCGGAAGCGATCGCCGCTTACCCTTCGTCTCCCATCTCTTGCCGGGAAAGAGATTGAATCACCTCCTCCACGAGAAACGTGCGATCCTCGTCCGTGGAGGCCTCCCTTAACTGCCGGATCACGCGGGCCCTTCTCCCCGCCGCTATATCCCCGTTCAGGTGCATCATCACCGTCGCGGCCTCGAGGGCCGTGATATAATCCCCGGCCAGCAGCAGGCCGGCGAACACGTCGAGATACCCCGAGAAGTCGAGCGCCGACTCCCAGCACACGCGCAACAAGCGGGCCTGTTCCTCCCCGTCGCCCGTCGCGACCAGTCTATCCATCAATAAACCCGTCATCGCCGGTTCCTTGACATCGGCCAACAAGGCCGTCAGGCGAGAGACTAAGTACACGTCGTGCGCGTGCAACAGCATATCCAGCAACTCCGGGACGATCGAAACATCCGCCCCTTCCCGGATCTCTTGAATGGCTCGATCGATCGGGCCGGGTAACCCGCCTCTCAAATCCTGAAAAACCTCTTGTCTCTCTCTCATAAAAGCTCATTTTAAATACCGGGCAAAGGTACGCGAAAAAAAAACGCGCGCGACGTCCGGGCGGTCGTCTGTTACCCTTTCTTCCTCGAACGCGGGTGATAATTAACGAGCGTGTCGCGCAGGAACGCGTTGTCGAGGTGCGTGTAGATCTCCGTGGTAAGGATCGACTTGTGCCCGAGCATATCCTGCACGGCGCGGATGTTCGCGCCCCCGTTGACTAAGTGCGAGGCGAACGAGTGACGCAAGGTATGAGGCGATATCACCTTGTTGATCCCGGCTTTTAGCGTCGCTTGCTTGATGATGTTAAACACCGCCACGCGGGAAAGTTTCCTCCCGAACCGGTTTAAGAACACGATATCCTCTCCCCTCCCCTTCAGTAACCGCTCCCGGGAGGTTTTCATGTAACCGCGGATCTCCTCCTTGGCCTTGGTGCCGATGGGAACGAGGCGCTCCTTGTTGCCCTTCCCCTCCACCTTGACGAATCCCATGCGGAAGTTGATATTAGAGAGTTTCAAGTTGCACAACTCCGAGACCCGCAGGCCGCACGAGTAGAGCGTCTCGATGATCGCCCTATCACGTTGTCCTTCGGACTTATCGAGATCAATGGCCCGAAGCATCGCCTCGATCTCGTCCACCGTCAAAACGCTGGGGAGCATCTTGGGACTTTTGGGAGCATCCAGGTTAGCGGCCGGGTTCACGCGGAGCTTCTCGTCATACACGAGGTATTTGAAGAACGATTTGAGGCTCGACACGTTGCGGGCTTGAGTGCGGGCGCTGATGCCCGCGTCGCGCAACGCAGAGAGGTGAAGGTTTAACACCGGATAGGTGAGCTCGGTCGGGAGCACGGGGGGGGTATCCTGCATGCAAAAACGAGCTAATTTCCTGATGTCGTTCAGGTATGCCGCCACGGAATGAACCGACAGGGATCTCTCCAACGTCAGGTACATGCTGTAATTTTCAATAGCCTCCTCCCACGTGATCATAAAAAAAAATAGTAAAATAAGCACCTCGTTCTACATTTCAAACCCCCTCTCTTATAGAATAGTACACTGAATCCGGGAGGGACGGATCCAGGCGATAAAGATACTCTTTTTTATCCGTTCGACAGCGGGCTACATCTCGGCAGATTCAAGGGCAGATTCAAGTACCAAATGCAACTTTTTTAGCTGTTGTTGCTATTTCACCTGCCCCGGCCTCTACACAATCCATTGGAACACGAAGACACGTCATTACTGTTTGTTTATTTGAAAAATATAGGCACTCGCGATGACGACCGCGCGAGGCTTTCGAGACAGCCCCGGAATGACCATTTGAAATGCCCCTTATTTTTCTATCATGAATTACCGTGAAAAATAGTATTTGACTTGGTGGCAGGGCGATCACGCGTCAAGCACCTCCAGCCGGCACCCGATCTCCTTGCCGGCGAAGGCCACGGCGAGGAGGGTCACCCGGCGGGCGGTGGCGGCGTAGCGGTCGGGGTAGCGACGGGCGTGAATCTGGGCGAGGGCCGCCGCTAACAGCGGCTCGACGCTGCCCGCTTCGGAGTACTTTATCTCCGCGACCACCACGTGATCGCCCCAACGCCACGCGGCATCGATGCGACCCTTCTCCGTGGAGACCTCCGCCTCTACCTCGAAGCCCAGCAGGTTGAGCCAGAGCAGCAGCAACGAGTGATAGTAAGCCTCGCGCTTGACGTGCAACTGGTAGGGGATCCCCGCGAAGAGCGC
>JAISNC010000099.1 GCA_031276355.1 Odoribacteraceae bacterium | reverse complement strand
TCTCCGTATCCATACTCGGAATGTAATCGTATTACTGCTTCAAAATACGCTCTTTGTTTCTTGGTTCGTAATTCCATCGTTAACTCTTTTGGGAGTCAACTTTTTCTAGCGAAAGACAGGTTGCCGAGAGCGCTTCGATGATCTCCTGCCCCTTGTCGATGACATGTCGCGCGGCTACCTCTATCTTTCCCGGATCGGGGGAGGAGGGGTCAACTTGTTCGAGGTACGTTAGGTCGGGGATGAGCGAGGCGATGGCGAGTTGTTTGAACATGGGGAGCATCTTGTGGGCCAGACCGCACGTGGCGAGGTAATCCGCCTGGTTGAGATGTTCCTCCAGCAACCGGAAGTTGTCGCGGCAGTCGCGGGTGAACGATTCGATGATCTCGCGAACGGCTTGTTCGTCATTATCGGCAAAGAGTCGAACGCTACCCAAGTCGAACTCCCCGCTCCGGGGGAAGGGGGTGGGTAGTTCCGCCGCCGAGATAGCCGGGGAGCCGGTGAGGCGCGCGATACAGGCAAGCAATTGATGGGGGGAATAGGGTTTGTTCAGGTAGGCGGAAAAGCCGGCTTTCACGTAATCCGCCTCGCTCATCTCTCCCCGGGCCGATTGCGCGATCACGGGGAGCGCGCGTATCTCTTCCCGCGGCGAGCGACGGATCTGTTCCAGGAGTTTGAAGCCGTCCCATTCCGGCATCTGTATATCGGTGAGCAGGAGGTGAAAGGAGTCCTCTGCCAACTTGGAGAGCGCCTCGGTCGCCCGGTCGCATGTCTCGCAAGTGATCCCCTTTTGGCGGAGAAATTCGGAGATCATCTCTAACTGGAGCGGGTCGTCATCAATGATAAGTATCCGGATATCGGGAGCGACGAGGGGAGATCTCTTGTGTGTCGGGAGGGGTTCTGGTGGCACCTCCCCGGCAGGAAGCCGGACGGTAAACGTGCTCCCTGCCCCTTTCGCGCTCGTCAGCCGGATCGTGCCGCCCAACAACTCGACTAATTTCCGGGTGATCGTCAATCCCAACCCCGATCCTTCTGCGCCGTCATTGTGTTGGGCATCGAGCCGGGTAAACTCCTCGAAAATGAGGTGTTGCTCCTCGTCGGTCATGCCGTCACCGGTGTCCGTGATGGAGATCTCCATCCGTTCCGGGGTATCTTCCGTGCACCCGGCGCTCAATCGAATGTTCCCCTCGCGCGTGTATTTGATGGCGTTGGAGAGCAGGTTGATCACGATTTGCCGGATCTTGATCGGGTCGCCGATGCGCTCCCGATCGAGGGAGGAGTCCACGCTGCACGTGAGTGTCAGTCCCTTGCGCTCGGCTTGCGGGAGAAAACTCTCCGTTGCCTCGACGAGGAGCTGGCCGGGGAGGTAGCGGATCGCATCGACTTCCATCTTCCCGGCCTCCAGCCGGGAGAAGTCGAGCAGGTTATTCACGAGTTGCAGGATATGTTCGGCGGATCGTTTCATGTTATGTAAAAAGTAGTGTTGGCGTTCCGCCAGCGGGGTGTTATCCAGCAGTTCGACGTAGCCGGTGATGGAGTTCAGGGGCGATTTGATGTCGTGCGTCACGGTGAGCATCAGTTTCTCCCGCCCGTGCAGGAGTTTTTGGGCGTAGCGATTGCTCTCTTCCAGTGCCTTCCTGTAACGTTGACTACGCGAGATGTCGTTGACCACGATGGTCACAAAAATGATAGCGAAGATACAGGCCACCGTGGCTACCGTGGTGATCGTGCGGATCAGTTCCCGCGAGATCCTCGTGCGTTCGTCCGTCCGGGCGAGGGTGTTCTGGATCTCCTCCTTCTCGAGTTCATTGAGCACGCGTTTGATTTGTCCGGAGAGGCGTTGCCCGTCCTGGAGCGCGGCGATCTCCCGGCGGTGGAGTTCCTGGTCATGGAGTTGTTTTTGTTCCCGGTACTCCTCCCAGGCCGATTGTATCGTGTGAAGGGCCGTGTCGGCGTTTTGAATCGGGAGGGTACTCCTTGCCGGGGGGAGGGTGTCGATCACGACGCGCTCGGAGGTGTTCACTTGCAAGATGGGGGAGGGCTTGGGCTTGAGGAACGACCAAAACCCCTTTTTCGGAGGTTGGATATACACGGAGTCGATGGAGACCTCTCGCCTCACTTGGATGTCGAGAGGCGAGGGCGTCGTCTCCTTGAGCCGGGAGAGCGCGTGAAGAGAACGGTCGTAAACGTCGGCGAGCGCGGGGCCGAGGCTGATTTTCACGAGCGCTTTCATGTTTTCGATCTTCCGGTCGAGGAGCGATTGCACGGCGTCGATTTGTTGTTTTTGCCGGGGGGAGGTGGCCTGTTGGCGCAGGGTATCCATGTCGCGTTTCACCTCGCGGATGATCCGGGCGTAGGAGGCAAGGTGATCGTGACCCGCGTCCCGCGGGATGGCGATGCCCAGGGCCTCGGCCTCGTTCAGTCTTGTGAGGGCATTGGATATAAGAAATATCCTGTTCCGGGAGTCATTTTCTCCCGGATCTTCTTCCGACAGTCGCCGCGCCTGCCGTTGAATAAACCAGATCGTCGCCGCCGCTACCGCGAGCAGGATCACGTGTCCCGTGATTAACTTGAATTTCGTGAATTTAAAAAAACCGCCCATCTTTGATGCTCTCTTTATGGAGGCGAAAGGTAATCATAATTCGGGGATTTTACCAAGTACCGGAGTCCCGGGTGCGTTTCGAATGATCGCGGTTCGATGCTTCTACCAGGGCTTTGGCAGGAGAAACTGTCAATGAACATCATGGGTAGAGCATCGCTCTAAGAAATTCAGTGATTTACTGGCTTCTAAATTGCTCTCTGGATTGCTTCCCGCTTGTTCCTGGCAGTACGCAATGACGGAAACTGACTTTCGAGACAGCTTCACTTACAAAAAAAGCCGCCGCAGTATCAGAGTCAGGAAGAGAAGAGTCATCACCAGCACAACTGTTTCGGATGAATAGAGGTGGAAGTTAAGGCTGCACGTTTGCTGTCAGCCTCATCTCCCGCATGGGTCGTAGCGGATCGTTGACTATAAAACTGACTGAGCCGGTAAACATACCGCTACCGGCTTCGGACGTATTCATACCCACCTCGAATTTCACACTCTCCCCGGGCTGTATTACCATGCCTGCTGCGAGGGTACATGACATCGCCTCCCGCGCCTCTACCCAACGGACAATAAGCGGTTTTTTACCCGTGTTCAGGAGCTTGCAGGCCGCCTTGAGCGAGGTACCCCTTTTCACCTCACCGAAATTATGGTAAAAAGGTTCGACAGAAGCGCATGCGCTACTCGATACATCCACGCCACTCCTGGAGTCCACGCCTATCGCGGTGACCAGCAGTGGATACGGCTCTTCTTTGCCGTTCATCACGGGATAGATGTGATCCACGAAACGCCCGAACGCGTTACTGTGCATATTGCAAATAATCGTTATCTCCCCCCTGCAACCCGCGCAGATGGTTTTCGGAGCAGCTATTTTAAAATAATGATTCGGGGAGGGATTGCGGAATGAAAGAGTCATCTCCTGGTCCGTGGGATTGGCATATCCTATTGTCATGGATCTAACCCGATCCTGTTCCACATACATGAAATTGACAGACAGCGTCGAGAATCTTATACCGGAAGAGGTTTCGACCGGATACTCCTCCTGGATGCCTCTTCGTCTCGGGACGACGTCGCCCTTTATCCGGATACTATTGCTGTTCTTGCCCTTATTGCTTGTTACGTACAGCGTGTTCAGTACCGTGCCCCTCTTGTTTTCCGGATGGAACACGACCGTTATTTGACCTTTGCCGCCCGGCACGATGGACTGGCGGGTGAAATCGAACGTCGTACATCCGCACGAAACCGAAACCTGCTCGATGACAAAGGCGACCCTCCCCGTGTTGGTAAATTCGAATGTATGGGATACGGGACCGTCTTCTTCTTTTATGGTTCCGAAGTTCCACTCGCTCTCGGATAGGGTCATGGTGGAAGTCATGCCGTCCTGTCCCAGGCCGGAAAAAGGAATGAGCATGCAGAAGAGCACCGCCCGTATGGTTGCAATTTTAATACACATACGTTAGACGCTTCTCTACTCGACCGGTATCCCGGTTACCGTGCCGCCGTTGCCCGAGTCGTTCCAGGTTACACCGGTGCCGGCGACCGTGACCGTGAGGCGGGTCTTGTGGACGGTGATATCGTAGGCATACGAGTTACCCGGTTCCAGATCGGCCGCGCCGACGGATGGGGTGTAGTAGTAGTCGTAGCCGTCGAGGGTTATCTTCAAGAATTGAACACCCGTCATATCGCGGGGTATCAATAGCGCGGTATAGGTGTCGGTGCCGGCAGCACGATACGGTGTTATCCACCCCTCGCCCGTACCAGCGATAAGGCCGTCGTTCGTGTTCACCGTCCCCGCCACAGCACCGTAGAGCGAGAGCGTCGCCCTGCTTACGTCGTCGATATCCGTACCGGCCGTGAGGTGCACCGTAACCTTGGCCGTAAGGTGGTGAAACAGGAGTGGATTGTCAAGATGGTTATTGTATCTAATCCCTGAAACGGTGGGCGCAAAAACGAAGTCCGCGCCCTGCAACCCGTTGCTTTGGTCGATGGAAAAGCTCCACGTATCGGGATCGGGATACCACGCCCGTGCCGATATGGTTTGCCCTGAACTTTGCCAGTAAATCTCATCAAGAGGGGTCAGCGTACCCTCCGCGGCAGCTATAAAGGTGTTGGCCGCACCGTTGTCGATGCTCACGTACACCTGTTCACCGCCGTTCCACGTGTTATCGACAGTGCTCCTCGTGGTCGGGGCGGCCGTACGCGAGAGGAGTATCAATTTGCTGTCCGTAGCGTCGTCCCTGCCGCATGAAGCCAGGAACACCGCGATCATAATTATGTTTCTCATGCTATCTATCATTCCCACCATAACCGCGGTAAGCCGCCGTTACCGGTGTAGTTTTTCCAATAATTGTTATCGTTACCATCGCCGATGCCCCATGGAGGATAGGCCAAAGGGTCGGGAGTAAAGCCGGGAGGCAACGTGAAAGCGACAACGTCTGTATCCGTACCTTCGATATCATCTTCCTCATCCTCTAAAACGAAATTGTTGACTCCCGTGCCTGCCGTGCCCGCCACCCAGTAACAGGCGGCAACATCACCGATGTTTATCCCGGCGATGCCGCCCACCCAAGCGTTTCCGACGACCGTGCCGGTACTGTAACAAGCGGTGATGTGTCCGAGGTCGTTCACCCCTGTTATACCGCCGACATGCTCATGTCCCGTGACCGTCCCGGTGTTATAACAGGCGATCGTCATTTCGATGCTGTTAATCCCCGCTATGCCACCGACATGATCGTTCCCGGTAACCGTGCCGGTATTGCAACAAGCGATCACACTTCCGCCGTTATATCCGGCCACCCCGCCGACACTGTTGTTGCCCTCAATGACAGCGGCGTTAGAACAAGCGGTAACGAGGCCGCCGTCCATGTAGCCGCAGATACCGCCCACGCCGTCACCTCCCTTCACCTTGCCGGAGGCGATGTGCAGATCGCGTATCTCCGCCTCATTCGTATATCCGAACAGGCCTCTATTATTCGCGTCGTCCCGCTCGATTTTCAGGTTGACAATGGTATGATTTCCACCATCGTAGCTACCGGAGAAAGGAGTCTCTTCGCTTCCCACCGGCATCCACTCCCTGTTCATCAGGTCGATGTCGGCTTCCTGCCGGTAGCTCCCATCCAGCACGTTATGTATCAACTGAAACTCTGCATAGCTACCGATGGGGATAACACCGTCGGGATCGGCGGGACGGAACTCCAGATCGCCGTTGCCGAGCAATTTCAATGTCAATGCCCCGGATGTTAGACGCCCTATCGAGTAGGTTTTACCTCCCGCGTCGAGCAATTCGATGCCCTCTATCGTTTTCCCAAATTGGGTAAAGGGGATCTCTCCCGTCAGGGGCGCGTATTGAACCGTTTCGCTCTCCCCGTCGGTATAGTTTACCTTGATGCTTCCCGAGTAAATATTGTTGACGACCTCCAGCCGCCCGTACTCGCCCGACGCGAGATCCACACCGCTTTTCTGCCACGCGAGCAGTACACCCGCGTGGCGGTATTCCCCACCGAGGGTGACATCGGACTCCGGTTGAACGAGGCAGCGGTAAGTGCTCCCGCTTATATTGCAGGGGATAAACTCATTGTCGTTCACTTTCAACGTTACGTCCGCCGAACCCGCGGGCAGTTCGATCTCCACCAGCGAGAGGGCATGGACGAGCGTGACATCCAACGCCGCGCCCGCGAATGTGCCCGTGCCGGTCATCAGGTCAGAGGCAGTGTAAAGGGCATAGCTACCTTGATTGATAGCGGGAGTGAACGCTTCCAAGAGCTGGCCTGCCGTCAGGCGACCACTCATCGCCGCGTCGAAAGGGTAGTAAACCAGACAGGTCGTAGCTCCCGGATGGCGGTGGATGGCGGTGGCAGAGTTCGCCGGATGCCAGGCCGAACCGTCGTACCGGTAGGGTACGTTATCTTCCAGGATGGTTGTATCGGCCTCTTCGGTTTTCAAAACCGTGATCCCGATCCTGTCGCCGTTCGTGAAAACGGTGGCATACCCGTTTTCGGCAGCCCGCGTCGATGTAAAGCCCGCCACCGTCACGTTGATCCGCGGCGCTTCATCCCGCACCGTCAGGCCCTCTTTCGTACAGGAAGCCAACGCTATTCCCGCGATGAACAATAAAACTATCGGTTTCATGGCTACTCTATTACCGCATCGCCTGCCACGGGATTGATCGGCGTCCAGTTGGCTATGGATGTTTTCAACTCAAGTCCGGCAAGGTTGGCGGTGATCTGGTAGATATATCTCCGCCCGCCAGTAAATGTGACATTCACCGGAAGACGGTACACGAGGTCGCCCGTTACCAGGTGCACCGTAATAAACGCCGTGTTTCCGGCTACGGTTTGCGGCACGATAACGACGTCGTTATATAACGGCGCGGTGAACTCCTGCGAAACGTCCGCGCCGGCCATAATGTCACGGGCAGTTCCAGCAGCGGTAACAGCAACGGTGCCGGGAGCGGTTGCCTTATCGAGCGCGAAAAGGGCTTCGATTCGCGTCCCGCCGATAGTGATGCCTCGTATATCAGCCGGTGTCAGGCCCTTGCCAGCCACCACTGCCACCTGCACCTTCGACAGCAAGTGGTAGAACGTCAGGCCCACGTCCTGGGTTGTCTTCGCCACGTTCATCGTCCGGCCATACAGCAGGTCGGATGCCGCGTAATCCCCGCGTGCCCGCTGGTCGACAGCTACCGTATGGGTTAACGCGGACGCGGGATACGCGTTGCCGCTCCACGAGGCGTTGGTATGCAGGGCGTAGATATCCGCGTTCTTTCCGCTTTCGGGGAAATACATCTTCACGCCGCCCGACAAGCCGCCGTTCCCGTCAGCCGTCAATATATTCTTCTCGTAGAGCGGCGTGCCACCCGTCTCATCGACGTAAATGACGGTAGTCTCTCCCGCGGGGATCTGCGTATCCATATCGGTGAAAGCCGCACGGGCCTGCACTTCGACCCCGCTCGACAGGCGCAGTTCCGTCTGGGCTCTATTTACCGGCTCCTTGGCACACGACATCATGACCGATGCCAGGGTAACCATTGTGTAAAATTTTCTTGCACTCATATTTATCTTGGGATATTTATTCTGCTACTCCAGTGGATGTACTCCCGGCCGTCCAGTCGGAAATGGCCGATACGAATCCGCCCTGCGTGGGCGTTACGACCAATACCGACGAGAGTGTCAACGGGTTTTTCTTCTCTTCATTGAACGCGGCCAGCCGGGCCGACAGCTCCGATGTCACCGTATAGCTCGACGGATTGCCCCCGGCGAAATGCAAGGTCAACGACAGGCTTTGCGAACTGCCTGTAATACCTAACAGCCGTATGACGGCGGAGTACGTGTCGCCTGACTGCACGAACAGGGGGGTAACGGTCACCGCTCCACCCGAGGGGCGGTCGGAGTCGATCTCCCACGCTCCGGCCACGCCGGACAGGGCCGCGTCGACGCTCGTAAGATGGTCGCGGGCATCACCACCGATTTCGAGTTCGAGGGTCAACTGTCGCACCTGCTGCCGCATCGCTATCGTTAGCGCGTACTCCCTGTCCCTCTCGACGGTGATGTTGTCCGCCCCTGTAAAAAACCAGCCCGCTACGCCTGCCGCGTAATCGGCAGTGGCGTTACGGCCTTCGACAGTGATGCCGGGTGCCGTGTTGTACACGCGCAAGGGATACTGCCCCGCCGCGAACAGCTCCTCGATAGCGTTGACCGTGCCCGAGCAGGTAAACGCGCGTTCTCCGACACTTACCGTGTAATCAGACGGAATGTCGATCTCGCTGCCGCGATCCTCCCAATCGGTAACCAGCGAAATGATCTTCGCGTGGTCAGGATGATCGGTGGCATCCTTCCCGCACGCTGTCATCAGGCAGGCAAATGCCGCTATTAACATGAATCGATTCATGGTGCGGGCAATAAAAGATGTCTCTGCTCGAATGGAATATTCAACGGGTTTGTTGCCCCGATCACATCCGTAAACGCGATCTTACCCGCTTCATCGGAGGCAACGACGGGATATTTACGGGTACGCTGGATATCGGGCCATATCTTCATCTCCAGCGGAAATTCCCGCAGGCGTTCCGCCCACACCTCCTCGACAAAACGCTCCCTGTCCAAGGCCGCGAGTTCACCGCGTATCGTCTCGCGCTCCAGGGTAGGACAAGCCCGTACCCGGACATCGGCCAGATAACCGGCCGCTTCGGGTGTCACCCCCTCGCTCATGGCTATTGCCTCGGCGGCGATAAGTAGCGCCTCGGCATAGCGGTATATGACAACGTCTTTCCGCGTCGTCCCTGTCTCGAATAGCGCCTCGCGATCGAACCACCAGTAGGGTGTCGGCGCGAAGGTCTGGATAACGGTTCTCGTGCCCTTTTCATACTTTACGAACGAATGGAAAAACTGCTGCTCTTGCGCCCGCACGTCTTTCTCTGGATCATACATATTCATAAACGCCCGCGTGGGCATGTAGGCATTGCGGGTATCAATCTTCACCACTCCACCCCAATTGGCCGCCTCCTCGGAAAGGCAAAGCGCCGTCAACGCCCCCGCCTTATAGGCATATATGGACTCGGGGTTGTCACTCTTCGTCCGGATGGTGTTATAGGCGCTGGTTTCAGAGGTCTTACCGTGCGTGGCCAGCCGATGTTTACCCCCGTCGATCACCTGCTTGGCTACCTTCGCTGCCCACGCGTAGTAGTCCTGCTGTAATGGCCAACCGCTCATGAAGAGATAGACATCGGCCAGAAGGATCCGGGCCGCGGAACGCGTTATACGAAAGTCGTTTTCCGCGAAAGCCGCATCGGGCAGATTCGGCAATGCCCTCTCCAGGTCACTAATAATCAATTTATAGACCTCGGCGAGAGGGATACTCTCGGCATCGCCGTTCACCGCCGAAGGTGCCTTGCCGAAAGCCCGTGCCAGGTAGAAATAGTTAAAAGCCCTGAAGAAACAGGCTTCGGCCCGGTATTGGTTCTTTTTTTCACTTGTCAGCCCCGGTGTTAAAGGTATATTGTTTATCACCTCGTCAGCGATCGCGATCGCTTGATATGCCTCGTTCCATATCGCGTCAAAACAGCCGCTCTCCAGGGTAAGCCTCCGGCAGTGATCGCTCACCGTGTTTTCCGTGCCCGCTTCGTTGGCGAACAGGCCGGAGAGATACCCCCCGAGCGCCGCCACGGGTAGCTGATCGATGGTACATTCGCCATAAAATGCAGGAGCTCCCGTGCCGTAAAGCGCATGGACGGCATCCAAAGCGGCTTCGGCCGTTTCATATTTGCCCACGGGCTCTTCTGGCGGGAGCATTACATCTTTGTTGCACGACCAGAGCAACAACGCGGAGAGGATCAGCAAGTAAACTCGTTTCATGTTTTCAGGATTCAAAAATTATACATATATCCAAGTTGCCCGGTAAACGAGCGCGTCTTTTTTACAGGAATCTGCTTCATGCGCCTCTGTTGCTGAAAGATAGCGGATGATTGCAGGGAATGGCTCTTGAAGAGCTGAATGGTGCCGTTCCACCGGCAGTTGAAAACGTCGGCTGTCGGAACAGACTGGTCATAGCTCCTATTAAAGGAGAGGGAGACTCCCGTCAGCGCCTTGCTGTCGAATAGTTTCATGTTCATGGCGAAGGTTGGCCCCAGGGTGAGGAAAGAACGCTGGTTGGAGTAGTTGTTCGAAACGTTGATCCCCAGGGTAAAGTTGGTATTGACCGGCGTAAGATCAAGGCCATATACCGCCGACGCGTTGATAAAGCGGCTCAGGTTGCCGGGCAGGATATATCTCCCCTGCCGATCGGCAGCTTCTTGGTAGCCGGCAAAAAACACGATGTTCTGGCTCAGCGTCTTGTCCTGCTGTATCATCCAGCTAAGGCTGAAGTCGAGGTTCTGGGAGATCTGGGTAAAGTTAAGCGTATCGAGGTTTTCGTAGGGAGTCGTCTGGTTGATGTAGTCGAACTGTGACTTGATAACCCTGTACCCCTGGAAAGTCGAGGCCGACAGCGACATGTTCAATCGTTCGCCAGGGCTGTAAGTGACGTTGGCAGATCCCACGATCCGGGTATTCCTGTCCTGTTTCGAGCCGTCGAGGTCATCCCGCTGCACTCCACCGCTTAGCGCCACGCTCATCTTGTCGTTAAAAAGTGGCCGGGCGTAGTTCAGCGTGAAGTTTTCGTAATCATTGTTGAAATAGTAGCCCCCCAGCGTTTCATACCCGGGGTCTATGCGCTCGTACCCCAAACCGATTGTGTTCTTAAAAAATGTGTAGTCCAACGTCGCCTTCACCGCATGATAAAAAGTGGGCGCTTCTCCGCGCCTCGAGACCTGCTCTCCCGCATCGGAGGCCAGTACCGGTCGCGTATCCCCATGCAGCGAGCTAAAGGCATATTCGGCCGAGAGCCTCAGGTCGGGAAAGATCGTCGCTCCTCCCTCAAGACCGACAGCGACGTTGCTCTTGGGAAATATGCCCAGCGAATCGGCGTAAAACGAGGTCTCCTTGTAGCGATCCTTGGCCGTGAAAAACGACACTCCGGCGAAATAGTTACCGCCGTCGCGCCGCACTTTCAGTCCCGTCCCCCATCTTGGGTAAGTGGGCGGGATGGCCGGCACCCCGGGATCGTATGCAACCTCACGCAAAAGACGTCCACCCATGGCCGCGATGCTCCACTTCCCCGGCACCAGCTCGATGCCTCCTCCGGTAAACATGTGCCCGTTCAATGTATAAGGAGAGAACACCATCGAAACATCGCCGATATGCGCCCTGATCCATTTATACGAGGGGTGCAGGCTCAACCGGTTGGGGAGCGACGGGTAGCTGTATTGGGTGCCGAAATTGTTCAGGTTGAACGACAACGGGATATCAAGCAACCCGAGTATGGAGATGTTCAGGTTACCGTTCAAGTGATAGGTGAACGGTTGACGATCATGCATTTCGCTGGCATCATAATAGGTACCGTTGATCGAGATCCCGCCGTTGAGCTTGAACCACTTTTTGTCCTTGAAGTTCATCACCTTTTCGACATCCACGTTTTGGGTATACGCGACCGAGCCTCCAAGCAGGAGGATTGTCACCGTGATCAATATCTTATGTAAAGGTCTCTTCATCTCACCTGATTCGCTTTTCGATTTTGATATCAACCACCGCGTACGACCGCACGCCATCCCGCACGGCCTCCTTTATCATAGCGATACCCCTGCGCCCGTCCCGTGTCACGAAAAACGAGAATACCGGCAACTCGTCCAGCGTGAAAATATCTCCCCGATCGCCCGGGCCGCCGGAGTACGGGGCGAATACATAGGCATCCATACCGGCAGCCGCGGTGATCTGTTCAAAAGAAGCCCGCGTGATATTGTTCCAGGTGCTGTGGCTATTGATCTGTGTCGCGGTGGCCCCGGGAATCACGGGAAAACCCGACAGCGCCGCCTCGTCGGGAGAGAAAAAATAGCAGTGATCGAACGATGAGTTCAAGGCAAAGAAACCGAGATCGACGGCGCTCCCCGCCTCCTCGGAAGTAATCTCGTTCGAAGTGAGCACGCGCCCCGGATCGGCACAGAAGAGGCACCCGAGGGTGTTCCTGGCCTGGCTTATACCGAAATGCAGGTCGTTAAAACTATAGATGCCGCGGTTAGGCTCGACGGTTATGTGTCGTTGGGTGCTCTTTTGCTCTTTCATGTTATCGGCCGTGAGGGTCACGGTAAATGTCCCTTCACGGGAGAACCAGACCGTGGTCTCTTCGGCCGTGAGGTCGGCGATCACCCCCTCTGCGCAGTGCCACGCGAGGGAGAGAGCGCTCCGGCTGGTGTTTCTCAAGACAGCAGTCAGGGGAGCCTCCATCGTTCCGCCGACAAGCACCGGCGTCACGGTAAAATCGCACAACAACGTCGGTCGGAGCGTCACGGTTTGCTCGAACGTGAACATTTCGCTGCCGTTCGATGCCCGGAGCGTGATCTTGTGCTCTCCCTCTCCGTTAAAGCGCACGATGCCCGGGGCGGCCAGGGTGGAACTCGCCGGAACGCCACCCTCGAACGTCCACTCGTAGCTGGTAGCTCCTCGCGTAAGGTTCGTGATGCCGACCAATGCCGGTGCGAAATCATTGACATAGACGTGAGGCTCGAACCGTGCGACTACGGCCGAGTCGACCCTTACGACGATCTCTTTACTGTTTTCATGCTGGTGATTCCATGCCCGGAGAGTGATCCGGTGTTCCCCCGGCTGCACGAATGTAACCTTGCCCGGGTTCCCGCTTTTCGATTGCGCGGGGTCGCCGCCCTCGAACGTCCACTCGAAGCCGTCGGCTCCTGTGCTTTTGTTCTCGAACGTGATCGTGTACGGCGTGGTGTTATACTCCCCCTCGTTGGCATACTCGAAATCGGCTACGACAAGCAACATCTTCTCTTTCAGGCACGATGTCACCGTGCCGCAAACGATGCCGCACGATAGGATGATGAATAGGGTGTAACGGGTTCTCATCTCCTGGTGTTTTTTAATCCGGTAGTGTTCGCGGTGGTGCCTTTGCCCTCTCCCTTTTTCATCTCGAAGCCCTCTCCCGTTTTATCAATCATGTCCCTTTGTCGTTCCTTGAACATCAACCCGGGTGATCTCCAGCGATCAAGCGTTCGGGGAAACGGGCTGGCGAAAAACGGCCCATCCACCGGGCCGGCTAATAGCGCCGGTACATGACTTCCACCCGTCTCGCCCGTTAACGGGAGACGGGACAGTGGGCGTTGGCGGGTACCGGATAGTTCGCTTGTCATGCTTGATTCTTTTTAGTGACGTTTCATGCTGCGAATATACAAAATCCTGTAAATTTATCCAATCTCCTTGCATCTATTTTTTGACAGTGAATTCAACGGGTATATTTCAGACCGGCGCGTTTCGATGCTTCCAACAGGAATTTGACGGGCGAAACTGTCTCGAAAGCCGGATTTCGGGGGGTACCTCACATCCCGTTCCGAGGGTAAAGCGTGTTGTATAAGCGCTGTTACTTTAGCCAGTTGTATGACCTTATACTCCTCTTCCCCGTGGCCGTCCCTATTGTAACTCGTGCCCCGTCGGTAATATTTTGCAGGCTATTTATATGGATCCCAGTCAAAAGGGATATCCTCCCATTTCTCACCCTTTATCCATTCCTGTAAATAATCGTCGAATAGGGCAATGTAATACTTACAAGCTTGTTCTAGCTGCTCTTCAAATGAACCGGCATAATTTAATAGACAAAAGCGATCCGAATCGAACGATATATTATCATGATTGAAAATATCTTTTAACGAGTAAACGCCATTCACGTTAGTCCTCGCTATAAACACGATAACTCTTTCACTCGTCTCTCCTCTAATATTAAAAGGCAAATAAGATATTGTCAAACTCCTATTAATCTTGTTATTAATAAAAACAAGTTGAAGGCTTTTTAATTCATCATCCTCTATCTCCTTTTCGCTAAACTCATACCCATATTTCTCTAAATAGCCGCCTAATCTATCCATGAAGACAGATTGAATACTAATGTATTTTTCTTTCAAATTCATGATTCTTTAGATTTTAAGGGAATGCAACGGCTCTGTCCATTTCATAGAAAGCGCTATGCCGGCCCGGTTGCAAGCCTTCCCCGGCCGCCGTTCTCGTGAACCGGGCACGATCAACGGTATCAGTTTACAGTCGGGTACCATCCTTTTCTTTCCCCTATCTCGTAGTTCTCCTTGTTGTCCATCATCCACTTGTAGGCGACCGGGAGCATTTTATCTATCGCCTCTTTATGGCCCCTGTCATACAGTACCGGCCAGTCTTCATCCGGGTCGATGTCGGGTATGGGCATGTTCGTGATCACCCTCTGTATAAAGCAATAAAATTTCACGTTCATCGGGTAGTGAACCTTTATACTGTCATTGCTTATAAATTCATTCATTTCCATTTGATTCTTTAGTAACAGCAGTGGTGCCATCGCGAAACAAGCCTCCCGCGTGTTCATGTATTTTAAATCATGAAATATCTCGCGTAGCCTATCATACTCTCGCGTGCCCGCGCTATCGTTCGCGTGGAAATCGATGGTATCTTTCACTGTCGCCAGTACTTTTCTCAACGAGTCTATCTTGCGGGTGTAACGGGCGAGGTGCTCGTCGTGGTAATCCTTGTACCTTAACCGCGCCAGGAAGAGGCCCGTGTCAGGCCACTCCTCCCCCCGTTCGGCGAGGTACCGCGCGTAAGCGGTACTCCCGAAGTTCTCGATCAAGGGTGCCATCGCTTGCACGTTATTATCCACCAGAGCATAGAGGAGATCCTTGTAAAGCCTTTTCAGTCTCGTTCCTTCCGCCTCGTCCGCGAGGGTCTGGATGATTCTCTCTTCTATCTCTTCATCTTTATATTCCTGGTCACCATGCAGTTGTTCCCTGTACAGCTCTTGCGCCCACACCTCGGCCTCGGGCCGAGTCCGGACGGGGCTTTGCCCGTATAGGTCATGGACGCGTTGCACTATTTCCGGCGTGAACAGGGAGGGCGACAAACGGCCCACTATGGCCCAGTCCATGAAACGAGCGCAGTGCTCGAGGTCCATCAGCACGTACTTGATGGCCAGCTCCTTTTGCCAGGGTTCCGGCGCGGGTTGACGGCTTATATCGCTGACATAATTCGCGGCAACACCTTGAGCTACACTTTTATTCACGTGCACGCTCGTCCGGGCGATGCTGTCCATCAGGCGGTACAGTTCCGCATACGATATAGAATCCTTGAAATAAAGCGGGGCTTCTACTCCTTCCCCGGTCCGGGTATCCCTCCAATAAGCCGAGCTGCCCCAGGATGTATAATCATAATTGTAAGGACAGTAGTTTACCAGGTCTAAAAATTCCTTCCACTGCCGCGCGACCGCGCTGGCCCGGGGATCTTGCTCTTGGGCCTGGGCTCGCGTGCCCGGGTAGACGAGCGCGCAAACGATTAAAAAAACGACGTGTTTCATGGTTCCTCCTCGTCTTTTTGCAGGAAGGCCCAGTGAATGAACGGGACGTGCTCGTTGTCGCGTACCAGCAACACCGGCTTGCCGAGCCTCTTGCCGTCGAGGATCGGGGCCTTG
>JAISNC010000108.1 GCA_031276355.1 Odoribacteraceae bacterium | reverse complement strand
AGAAAAGAGAGTGGAGCAGCACGTAATAGAAAAAAAAGAGGAGCCTGAAAAGAGAGCTATTGACTCCCCCCCCCCCCCCCCCCGGGGGGCCCGGCCCCCCCCCCCCCCCCGCGGGGGGGCGGGCCCCCCCCGCCCCCCCCGGCGGGGGGGGCGGGGGAGTCAATAGCTCTCTTTTCAGGCTCCTCTTTTTTTTCTATTACGTGCTGCTCCACTCTCTTTTCTTGTGGTGGTTGTGGCCGATTCTGGTTGATATGACCGACGATCTTGATGCCGCGGTTTTTTACCTCGTCTTTTACAGAGATAAACTTTGGTTCCTCTTTGGGTGCGGGTGTATCGATAGATATAGTCTCTTTTTTCGGGCGATGGCTTCTGTCGCTCTTGATCGAGATCCCCCTGGCCTTGCTTTCGTTGGAAAATTTTGCTTCCACCAACTGAAACTGCTCTTCGGTCAATTTCGTGTTGGGGTCGGATGAGATTTTGACACCCTTCTCTTGCAGGTACTCCACGATGGTGGAGAGACCCACGTTAAATTCTCTTGCGACTTTACTTAATTTTTCTACCATAGGTGATGGTTCATTTATACTTCGTTTTACCTCGAAACCCGCGTTACTTGTCAAATTCGGCCTTTAAGACTCTGCGAACTTCTCGAATGGTCTCTATTTCGAGATCTGTTCTGTTTTCCAACTCTTCGTCGCTTAACTCCAGGACGGTTTTGGCGGTGTCACACCCGATACGTTTTAACTCGTCAATCACCCACTGCTCGATCTCGTCGGTAAACTCTTCTAACCTGACATCCTCTTCGTCCCCTTCCGTGATGCGGTATACGTCGATCTCGTATCCGGTGAGCTGACTGGCCAGCCGGATGTTTAGCCCTCCCTTTCCAATGGCCAAAGAGACCTCGTCTTTATTCAGATGGACACTGGCGTGCTTGCGCATCTCGTCGATCTCGATTTTGTTGATTTTGGCGGGGTTTAATGCCCGTTGAATATAAAGTTGAACGTTGTTGGTGTAGTTAATCACGTCGATATTCTCGTTGCGCAGTTCACGCACGATCCCGTGGATACGGGAACCTTTCATCCCCACGCAAGCACCTACGGGGTCGATGCGATCGTCGTAGGACTCCACCGCTACCTTGGCCCGTTCGCCCGGCACCCTTACCACCCTTTTGATCGTGATCAGGCCGTCGGATATTTCGGGTACCTCGTTTTCAAAGAGCCTTTCAAGGAACACGGGAGAGGTGCGGGAGAGAATGATCTGGGGCGACGTGTTTTTCATCTCCACCCGGATGACCACGGCGCGGAGCGTGTCTCCTTTTTTAAAGAAGTCGCTGGGGATCTGCTCGTTTTTCGGCAAGAGCAGCTCGTTCTCTTCGTCGTCCAGCACGAGTATCTCTTTTTTCCACACCTGATAGACCTCGCCGGTGACGATTTGCCCGACCTTCTCCTTGTATTTCAGGTAGACGTAGTCTTTTTCTAACTCCAGGATGCGCGCCGACAGGTTTTGGCGCAACGCCAACACCGCCCGGCGACCGAAGTCCTTGAATTTCACCTCGTCGGTCACCTCTTCTCCTTCTTCGTAGTCGGGATCGATGGTCTTTGCTTCCGAGAGCGCTATTTGCAGGCTCGGATTCTCCAGCGCCTCGTCGTTCACCACGGTGCGATTCCGCCAGATCTCCAGGTCCCCCTTGTCGATATTGATGATGATATCAAAATTCTCGTCCGTGCCGTATCGCTTGACGAGCATGTTTCTAAAAACCTCTTCCAACACGTTCATCAAGGTCTCCCTGTCGATGTTTTTGTGTTCTTTAAATTCCGCGAACGAGTCAATTAAATTAATCGTATCCATGAGTATTTATTTTTTATTTATCGTCACGACATCCCTCACCTCTTTAATATCGGTGAAAGGGATCTCTTTTTCTACAGTTATTCTCTCTCTCTTCTTTGCCGCGGGCCCCTTCTCTTCGTGCGCGATCGTGATGCCGCTCGCGGAATGAGCCAATAGCGTGCCTTCTATTTTTTGCCCGTCGGAGAGCTTGACCACGACGCTCTTCCCCACGTTTTTCTCGTATTGTTGTGGCACCTTGAACGGGAACCCGATCCCCGCGCTATACACCGTTAACGAGAAGTCCGTGCTCTCCCTGTCGAGTTGCGCCTCTAAGGCCCGGTTCACGGTCATGCACTCCTTCACGCTGACTCCCCGCATGGAGTCGATGTACACCTCGATCACGTTGTCGGTCGAAGCCGTTACATCTACCAAAAAAAGATCTTTTTCCAGCAAGATGGGAGCAATGATGTTTCTTATCTCTGTGGTACTCTTCATGATTCTCTTTTGTTTTAGAAACACGAGAGGGGACGCGCCGCCCCCTCTCGTGATTAACCGTGCAAAGGTAAATTTAATACTGTATAAAACAAAGATTTCAACCCAAAAAACTACACGGAAAAGTTTTTTTGTAGAAACCCGCCTGTCATTATTTTAGTTACTCCGAAAAAAATTGTATGTTTGCCAAAATTTTTTAACGAAATTATGGAGTTTAAAGCAAAGGATATCGCGACCCTATTACACGGGGTCGTGGAGGGAGATCCAGAAATAGGCGTGAACGATGTTGCCAAGATCGAAGAGGGGCGAGCGGGGACGTTGGCTTTTTTGGCAAATCCGAAGTACGAGCCTTATATCTATTCGACACGAGCATCCATCGTTTTGGTTGATAAAACATTCGTTCCGGCGAAGCCCCTCTCCTGCACCCTGATACGAGTGGCATCCGCGTACGAGGCTTTTGCGACCCTGTTGCAGTTGTATGACAGCCTGCAACCCCGTCCCACGGGCATCGAGCAACCCTCTTATATCGGTGAAGGGGTAACGTTGGGGAAGGAGTTGTATATCGGCGCTTTTGCCTACATCGGCAAGGGGGCGAAAGTGGGTGATCACGTGCAGATATACCCGCACGTCTATATCGGCGAGGGGGTCGAGATCGGGGAGCATACCGTGATCTATTCCGGGGTGCACATCTACGCGCGCTGTCGCGTGGGGGCCTCGTGCATCCTCCACTCGGGAGCGGTGATAGGGGCTGACGGGTTCGGCTTTGTGCCTGATGGAGAGGGATATAAAAAAATCCCGCAGATCGGTAACGTCATTATAGAGGATCGCGTCGAGATCGGGGCGAACACCTGCGTCGATCGGGCCACGATGGGATCCACGATGATCCGGGAGGGGGTGAAGTTAGATAACCTGATACAGGTGGCTCACAACGCGGTCGTGGGGCGGAATACGGTTATGGCGGCCCAGAGCGGCGTGGCCGGGTCGGCAAAGTTGGGAGAGCGTTGCGTGATCGGCGGGCAGGCCGGGGTCGTGGGACACTTGACGCTCGCGGATGGCACGCACTTGACGGCCCAGTCCGGTCTCTCCGTCAACACGAAGGCGAACGCGATCATGCGAGGATCGCCGGCGTTCGACGTCGCGAAATACCAGCGCTGTTACGTGCTTTTCCGTCGCTTACCCGAGTTATATGAGCAGATAAAGGAGTTGGATAGGAGGGTAAAGAGTTTAAACCAGCATAGTTCTAAAGAATGAGACAGAGGACGTTAAAAACAAGTTTTTCCCTGAAGGGGAAAGGTTTACATAATGGGCAAGAGGTGACTGCCACTTTCCTCCCGGCAGCCGAAAACACGGGCTATCGCATCGTGCGGGTAGACCTGGAACACCGACCGGAGATCCCGGCATTGGCTGAATACGCCACGTTCGCGGATCGTTCCAGCTGTTTGGAGAGAGAGGGCGTGCGGGTCTACACGATGGAACATGCCATGGCGGCATTGTACGGATCCGGCATTGATAATTGCATCATCGAGTTGGACGGGGAGGAGTTCCCGATTCTGGACGGTAGCGCGAAGTACTTCGTCGAGAAGATCGAACAGGTGGGCGTGGCGGAGCAGTCCGCTCCGCGGCGCTATTTCGACGTAACCGAACCGCTGGAGTATACCAGCGAGGACGGCTTGACTCGCTTGACCTTGCTGCCGGATACGGCTTATCACGTGAACCTCGTGGTGGCGTACGACTCTCCTTACTTGTCGATGCAATACGCTACCTATTCGGAAAAGGACACGAACTTCGCACGCGAGATAGCGCCTTGCCGCACCTTTGTCTTCTTGCGCGAGATCGAGCCGCTGTTGAAGCAAAACCTGATCAGGGGAGGGGATCTCGACAACGCAATCGTGATCGTGGACCGGGAGATCTCCCAGGAGGAGACGGATCGCCTCGCGTGCTTGTTACAACGCGACTCGATGCGGGTCAAGCAGGGCGTGTTGAACAATGTCACGTTGCACTTCGATAATGAGCCTGCCCGCCACAAGCTGCTGGACGTGATGGGTGACCTCGCGTTGTGCGGTCGTTTCATCAAAGGGCGCGTGATCGCCGAGCGCCCGGGGCATAAGGCCAACACGGCCATGGCGCAGAAAATATACAAGGGGATTGTCGCGTCCGAACGGGAAGATGCTTGTCCGAAGATCGACGTGACGGCCGAGCCGTTGATGGATATCAACCGGATCAGGGGTTTGTTGCCGCACCGTCCGCCGTTCTTGTTAGTAGATAAGGTGTACGAGGTGACGGACGAGATCGTGATCGGCTGCAAGAACGTGACGATGAACGAGCCTTTTTTCGTGGGGCACTTCCCCGACGAGCCGGTCATGCCGGGCGTGTTACTCGTGGAGGCGATGGCGCAGTGTGGGGGGATTCTCGTCTTAAACCAGGTGGAGGACCCGGAGAACTACTCGACCTATTTCTTGCGTATCGACGGGATCAAGTTCCGCAAGAAAGTGGTGCCGGGAGATACCGTGATTTTTAAATTAGTGAAAATCGCGCCGATACGCCGGGGGATCGTCACGATGCGGGGGTACGCTTTCGTGGGGAAGGGGCTCGTTTGCGAGGGCGAGTTTATGGCGCAAGTTGCAAAAACCAAAAACTAATTGTAAACTTGCACCCTGAATGCGAGAAGAAACACGGAGTAAACGTATAAATTTAATAAAAAACGAATGAAACAACCGTTAGCCTATGTTCATCCTGAAGCGAAAGTAGCTGACAACGTGGTGATAGAGCCATTTGTGACAATAGATAAGAATGTGGTGATTGAAGAAGGGACGCGTATAGGCTCGAACGTGACTATACTGGAAGGTGCACATATCGGGAAGAATTGCAACATCTTCCCGGGGGCCGTGATATCCGCCATCCCGCAGGACATGAAGTTTCGCGGCGAGCAATCCACCGTGGTGATCGGCAATAACACGACGATCCGGGAGTGTGTCACCGTCAACCGCGGCACGGCGGCCAAGGGCATCACGCGGATCGGGAATCATTGCTTGATCATGGCTTATGCCCATGTCGCGCACGACTGCACGATCGGGAATAACTGTATCATCACGAATGCCTGTCAGTTGGCGGGCGAGGTGGTCGTGGATGATTTTGCCATACTGGGAGGGATGACCGCCGTGCACCAGTTCGTGCACATCGGGCGTCACGTGATGATTCAAGGGGGATCGTTGATAGGCAAGGATGTCCCCCCTTACGTGAAGGCCGGGCGTTTCCCGCTTTCGTACGCCGGGGTCAACTCGATCGGGTTACGTCGCCGTGAATTTACAAACGAGAAGATCAACGAGATCCAAGATATTTTCAGGATATTGTTCCAGTCTGGGCTGAACAACTCGGAAGCGGTAGAGCGCATCGAGGCGGAGATGCCGGCATCGAAAGAACGCGACGAGATCATCCTGTTCGTGCGTAACAGCAAACGAGGCATCATGAAGGGATACCTCGGGTAATTGTTTATCTAACTCATGTTACGCGGCATCCGGGTTACTCTCCTTTGCCTGAAAGTCAAAATTTTCATAGAGGCTGTCTCAAAAGTTGTTTTTCGGAGGGGGTACCTCGTAGCCCGGCCGAGATGCTTGGGCGGTTTTCGTCATCGCAAACCCGAAGGGTGAAGCAATCCAGGGGTTTACGGATTTCTGGATTGCTTCCCGCTACGCGGATACCAAGGACGAACATCAAAACGCGATCATTTGAAATGCACCCGAACGAGGTGGGATTTTATCCCGGTGAAGTGTTCTGAATCACACGGGAACGGGGTTATCTTGATAAAAATGTAATCTTCCAGCGTTTTTATCTTGATAAAAGTGTATATTCGCATCGGATTTAAACAGAATAATATGTACAGGGACGCGATTATACCATTGAACAACTGGAAAAAGGATAAATTTCGCAAGCCACTTATACTAAGAGGCGCGCGGCAGGTGGGGAAAACGTGGTTGCTGCAAGAATTTGGACGCGCTTCGTATGCAAAGTTCGTGTATGTGAATTTTGAAGAGACTCTCGCTTTGCGAAATATCTTCACCACTGATTTTGATATCGAGAGGATCATCACCGTGCTGCAAATACATTCCGGGGTAACCATAACGGCAGGAGACACGCTCATCGTATTGGATGAGATCCAATCGGCCGAGCGAGGGATTACCTCATTGAAATATTTTTGTGAAAGAATGCCTCAATACCATATTATTGCCGCGGGGTCTCTACTCGGGATGGGTTTACACGGGCCTGTTTCATTTCCCGTCGGGAAAGTTGATTTTATAGATTTACGTCCTCTTTCATTTCACGAGTTTCTGCTTTCATTGAATGAACCCGGGTTGGTGAAAGCGTTAAAGGCAAAGGATTGGAGTGTTATTTCTTTGTTTAAAGAAAAATTGAAAGCGTATCTTCGCTATTATTTCTATGTAGGAGGAATGCCCGAAGTGGTGGAGGCTTTCGCCCAAACCCGCGACTGGCAATTGGTTCGTCGTATTCAAAACCGGATACTTCATTCATACGAGGGAGACTTTTCCAAACACGTCCCCAACGAAACAGTTCCCCGGGTCCGGATGGTGTGGCAGAGCATCCCGTCTCAATTAGCCAAGGAAAACAAGAAATTCGTGTATGGAGCGATAAAAGAAGGAGCTCGTGCCAAGGATTTTGAACTGGCCATTCAATGGCTGGTCGATTGCGGGTTAGTATTGAAAAGCCATCGCGTGTCAAAACCCGGTATGCCGCTCGCTGCTTATCAAGATTTATCCGCCTTCAAATTATTTCTGCACGATATTGGATTATTGGGAGCGATGGCAGGTCTTAACGCACGAACCATTATTGAAGGAGATGAGATTTTCACGGAATTCAAGGGCGCGCTTACCGAACAATATGTAATGCAGCAATTACGCTTGGAGAGCGAGCGGGTCATCGCTTATTGGACGAATGAACGGAGTACATCGGAAGTCGATTTTGTCATTCAGGACGAAGGCGACGTTATCCCGATTGAAGTCAAGGCGGGAGAAAGCCTGAAAGCCCGTAGTTTTAAGCTGTTTTGTGAAAAATATAAACCCGTGAAAGCGATACGAACATCGTTGTCGGACTACCATGAAGAATCGTGGATGACCAATGTGCCCCTGTATGGAATATAAAATTCAATACAAATAGACAACAAAACCGAAAGGGGCGACCGTTCGTGGGAACGCAAGACGAGGCTGTCTCAAAAGTCGGATTTCGGGAGTTTTCGCTCGTTCCGTGGGAATGAATCGCCCGGTAGAAACGTTACGCTTGTCCTTCCCTTGCGTCCTGTTATGGATGCAGCCCGCTGGTATACAGTGAAAGAGAGAGGTTTCCGTTTTTCTACCGAGCGATGGAGTTGCCTCGAACGCCTCGAATGGCCGTCATCGCGAGCGTGACTCGAAGCGATCCGGCGATTTACTGGTTTTTGTATTGTTTCCTGCTTGCTTCGTGTCTCGCGACTCCTCGCGGGTCGCGATAACGAAAACCGGCTTTTGGGATAGTCCCTATCGCGTCCCGGGCTAATTCGCGTTTTTAAACTTGGCCAGTTCCCGGCGTAACTCCTCCAGTTCCCGTTCCTGCTGTAATAGGGCCTCCTCTTGTGACTTGGTCATCTCCAGCAGGGCTTCCTTCTCTTCCGCCAGGGCCTCCTTCTCTTCCAATAAGAGTTCCTTCTCTCCCAATAAGAGTTCCTTCTCTCCCATCAGGGCTTCTTTTTCCTCGGCGAGGGCCTTGATTTTCTCGTCTTTTTTTCCTGTAAGCTCGTGCAGGCGTTTCGCGATCGTCCAGTCGTCTTCCATCTCCTTGCGGACGTTGGCATCGGAGGCGGTGTAGACGAGGAGGTCGACGATCTCTTGTAGCTCCTCTTCTACCTCGTGGGGATAGCTCTTGAGGAGGGCCTTCTCGTCCACGAAGTAGCG
>JAISNC010000091.1 GCA_031276355.1 Odoribacteraceae bacterium | reverse complement strand
AGGGCGTTTTACCGCCCTCTATCGAAAGGAAGAACGCTTACGCGTTCTTTCCCTACCCCCGGGTGGAAGATCGGGCTCGAACCGACGACCTTCGGAACCACAATCCGACGCTCTAACCGACTGAGCTACGTCCACCGTCATTATTTACCGGCGCGAAGGTAGGAAAAGAAAACAAATGCACAAGGCTTCTCTTGCATATTTTTCTCGCATCGCCTCGCGTCTCGCTGCCGTTCACGCTCGCGGGCAACCCGCCGGTGCGAACCCCGGTTTTTCGTCGTCGCGAATCCCGAAGGGTGAAACGATCCAGGATTTATTGGGTACTGGATCGCTTCCCGCCGTGCGGATCGCGATGACGGGGAGCGCGGGGATCACGATCCATGATTAACGCTGATCACGATCCATGATTAACGCTAATCACGATCCATGATTAACGTTGATCACGATCCATGATTAAGAGGGCGTGTCAAGAGCCGGGATTCGTCATCGCGACCGGGCAGGAGCCATCCGGTGCCCGAGGAGACCTGGACTTTTGAAACAATCCCCCGGTCACCTTTCGCGCCGTTCCCGCTCGCCCATCGCCCGTTTATTCCCCGGACTGCCATTTTGTCGCTAAAAGCGCGGACATCCTCGCTCCGGGCGAGGACATCCTCACTAAAAGCGAGGAATTCCTCGCTCCGGGCGAGGACATCTTCACTAAAAGCGAGGAATTCCTCGCTCCGGGCGAGGACATCTTCACTAAAAGCGAGGACATCCTCGCTCCGGGCGAGGACGTTGTCAGTAAAAGCGAGGACGTTGTCAGTAAAAGCGAGGATGTTCTCGCTCCGAGCGAGGAATCGCGAGCCCGGGGCAAGAAACCGGTCGCCCGGGCAATAAAAATCCCCGCCCGCGGCATCCATGCTGGAGCCCCGGGCGGGGACTTTGTCGATTCCAGGCCGGCCGGCCACCCCTCGTTTTCATGCCTCGTTCTTGGGAACCTGGCTTTTGACACGCCCCCTTGATCACGGTTGATGATTCGCGCGGGTCGCGGTCGCGTACCGGGAGCGGGGGGAAGAGAGAAGCCCCCGGTTTCCCGGGCGGTGGGATGAAAGGGAGAGGCCCCCCGGTTCCCGGGAGGCCTCTCTTGCTTCATGATGCCAGGGGGGAGCGATCGCCCCCGGTTAGTTCTCGTAGCCCTTGGCCCGGAACTTGCGGAGTCCCATGCCCCCGGTCTCCTGCGCGTGGGCGGCATTTCTCCATTGTCCCTCGATAAAGGTGAGCTTGATATACCTCCCGGTGACGGGCGCGTCGAGGAGGTAGGAGCGGGCCGTCTCGCTCGCCGTGAAGTTTTTCCCGATTCCTGCCGCGGGTGCCGGGATTTCAAAGGTGCCCGCGTCCGTCCACGCGTCGCCGTCGGCATCGTCACTGACCTCCATCTTGAAGATACGCGGGTGCAACCAGGGATAGAGGTTATTGGCTCGCAAGTTGACCGTGATCTCGGTGATGGTGTTCACTTGATTCATGTCGATGATTACCCAGATCTGGGGGTCGTAGATCGGGCGCTTGCCGCTGCCCGGCGACGCCCAGAACCTGGCGTTAGACTCGTCGTTGTCGATCAAGCGATCGGCCGTCTGGGCGGCATCACCGCCCGTCGGGGGCCCGATGACGCTGTGGATCGTCCACCCGGCGCGGGGCAGGTCGGCCGACACCTTCTTGATGACCGGCACGCGCTCGTCCTCGGTGCGGCTGATGACCGTCGGGAAGACGTCCCAGTCGAACGGGCGTTTCCAGAAGTCGGCCCGTTCCGCGGCGATCGGGTTGAACAGCGCCAGGTTCGTCCGGGTGGAGGTGCTCAGCGTGATCCCCCAGGCGTCGAAGAAGGGGGTCAGGTCCTCGCCGGCGTACTCGGTGGCGGCCAGCGCGAAGAAGTCTTTCTTGTCCTGGTCGCTGCCCGACGTGCCCGCGTAGTGGCGGGCCTTGCGGGCGAGGTAGCGGAAGAGGCCCCAGTCGTAGGTCTGCACGAGTTGCATGAACGGCGTGATGGCGACGCTCAGGTCGAGCTTCTCGAACGATTTGCTCACCCCCTCGAGGGACGCGAAGGCCACGCCTTGCTCGAAGGCGCTCTTCTTGTCCTCGCGCCAGCGGTTGGTGCGGTGGAGGTAGCGCATGATGTGGAAGTTACACGAGACCTCGACCAGCGCGCTGAAGTTCCACGTCGATCCCATCTGGAAGTTGTGGCCGATCTCGTGCATCACGCCCCACTCTCCCCCCTCGAGCCTCGCCAGGTCCGTCAGCCGGCTGCCCCAGTCCCAGGAGCCCATCATCGGGTAGCCGGAGTGGCCGGAGCCGGCGCAGAGTTGCTTGTCGATCGTGAAGCGGAAGGGACACTTGGGGCTGCGATCCCGCGGGTCGGTCTCGTCGGCGGACATGCCGAGGTAGGTGTCGTAGTCCTCGATGAACATGGTGTTCAAGAAGGTCATCACCGCCGTGGGATCCTCGATCCCGCGCAGGTATTCCAGCGGGAGCATCAAGATGATCCGCGGGCTTCGCATCTCGGCGAAGGGGACGGAGGAGTTCGCCACTTCCGCCTTCCACGCGGCCGCGTCGGTCTCTCCCAGCACGAAGTCGGGTGACTTGACACCGCCGCTGATCGTGACGGTGGTGGTGGCCCCCTCCGGGAAGGTGCCGCTGGTGAAATAGATGTAGATGAGCCCGCCGAAGTAGTTATATATCCTGTTCTCTCCCGGCGCGAGCGCGTGCGTCGTGAAGATGCTGTGGTAGCGCGCCAGCTTCCCGTTGGGATCCAGCTTGCAGTGGGTGCTCCCGATCCGGGCGTTCGCGGTGGTGATCCCTTCCGGGACGGTGATGGTGATCACCTCGGCCGGCGGCGCGTAGAGGCCGGTGCTGTACCAGGGTTCCTTGGGTTGCGTGCTGATCCGGGCGTCGTGCCAGTCCATCCCGTGCAGCGCGCGCGTCTCTCCCTGCAGGCGGGGTTCCGCGTTCGCCACCAGCCCGGGGAAAGATTGTACCCACATCCAGTGGGGGTTTTCCATCAGGTCCACGTTGCTATTGCTCTCTTCTCCCACCAGGTCCGGGAGCAACGGGGCCTCCGCGATCACCTCTTCCTTGCAGGAGGCGTGGGTCATCGCCAGTAACATCATCCATAAATACATGTACGTTTTCATCGTTCGCGTTTTAATTCATTACTTGTAAATGCTCGTACTTGATGAACCAGTTGCTCGCGTCCATCAATCGTTGTCGTATCGCGTCCCGGTTAGCGCCCGTCACCTTTTGGCTGACGACGTCGGCGATAAACGCGGGATCGTTCCAGTAGCGTGCCATCCGCAGGAGGGTAAACCAGCGTTTCCCCTCGTAGGCACATTCCAGGGCCGTCTCGTTGACGATCAGGCTATCGATAAGACGCATGGTCTGCGCCGGGGTGGGGTCGGCGGGCAACAGGTTTCTCCAGTTGACGTTCCCCGCGCCGATACGCCCGCGGATGCCGGCGTTGCCTTGCAGGGTGGTCGAGTAGAGGGCCGTGTTCCCGAAGGGTTGTTTGAAGTTCGAGCTGTTCCAGTACGTCTTCAGTCCCGAGTTGATGAAACACATGGCGATCTCCCGGTAGTCCCCGTCGATGTTCTCGCCGAAGAGGCGCAACTTGTTGTGGGCCTCGGCGATCATCAGGTAGAGGTCGGCCACGCGGTAGACGGGAATGGCGGTGTTGTACTCGCGGCTGGGGGCGCCGACGGCGTGGTACTTGGCGATCACGTTTTGCCCGTTCTCCTCGCCGAGGGTGGCCTGCCGGCGGTAGAAATCCTCGTTTGTCGAGTGGGAGTACATCTCCCTTAAGCGGCCCGTGGGCGCCAGGTAATAGAGGTTGGGCGCGACGTTGGAGAAGTAGTACGGCAGCATGTTCTTCTGGTTGTAGGTGGCGCTGTACGGCATCGCCGTCACCATCTCCGTGGAGGAGTTCGAGTTGATGTTACTCTTCCAGGTCGTGTTGCGGCTGGCCGCGGGGATATCCGCCATCACGTAGCGGCTGTTGCTCGCCACGAACGCCATCAAGGTCCAGAGGGCCTTGTCGTATTGCTTTCCCCAGAGGTACAACTCGCCCTCCAGGGCCAACGGGTGGATGCCCCTCAGGTTCCACGACTCGGTCGTCCCCTTGATCACGAGGTTCCAGTTCAGTTGCAACGTCAGGTCGATCCCCAGCACCCCTTGCTCCATCATCAGGATCGACTGCTCGACGATCTTGTCGAGGTCCCAGACGGGGCACTTTTTCAAGTCGATCTTGTCGCTGATCGAGAAGTCGAAGTACACCGCCTCGTTGTAGATCTTGCCCAGGGTGAGGTAACACCAGATCCGGTAGCGGATCACCTCTGCCAGCATGGAGTGAAACGTGTTCTCGTCGATCAAGCCCGGTTTCTCCGCGTTGAACTCCAGCGCGTGCCGGAGGAAGTCGTTGCAGGCGATGATCGTGCGGTAGTAGGGGGCGGGCGAGGCGACGCTGTTGTTGGCCTTCACCTCGTAATTGAAAATATCCCAGTAGTCATCGCTCGCGTTGGTGGTGGGGGTCATCAGGTCGCCCATCAGCCCGGAGATGATGACCGTGTGGTCCACCACGTCGTGAAACGTGGCCGCCACGCCGATAAAGCCGCTGGTCAACTCGGCCAGCTCCGTGTAGTTCTGATCCTCCGTCAACGTGTCGTCGGTGTTCAGGGCGAAGAAGTCGTCGCACGAGAGACAAAGCAACGGGATCAAGCAAGTCGCGGCAAGCGCGTGTAGGTATCTTTTCATGGTCGATAACTGTTAGAATTGTAATTGTACTCCTATCTGTAAGGTTTTCGTCGAGGGCAGTTTTCCCTGGTCGATTCCCAGCATCGAACTGTCGTATGACCAGGCGAACTCGGGATCTTGCCCGAGGTACTTGGTGGCCACCCAGAGATTGTCTCCCGTGATGTAGAGGCGGGCGTCGTGGAAGAACCAGTATTTCCCGGGATGGTGATAGCTCAGCGTGATGTTCTTTAATTTCACGTAGCTCCCGTCTTCGATCCAGCGGTTGGAGAAGCGGCTGTTGCCCTTGGGATCCCCGTAAGTGGCCCGCGGCATGTCGGTCTCCTGCCCGTCGTAGGTCCAGCGGCGCTCGGCGGCGCGCGTCTGGTTGTTGAAACTCGTCATGGATTCCAGGCCGCGGCGTTGCACGTTGTAGATCTCGTTCCCGTAACTGTAGGTGAAGTTAGCGGAGAGCGACCAGGCCTTGTAGCGCACGTGGGTGAAGAAGCCGCCGTAGAAGTCCGGTTGCGGGTTGCCGAGGATCACCCGGTCGCTCGCGTTGATCACGTTGTCGTTCGCGTTCGTGTTCCGGAAGAGCATGTCGCCCGCCTCGAAAGGCAGGTCGGTGTGGGTACGCAACTGCACGGCTCCCGCCTCCGTGCTCGAGGCGATGACCTTCTCTGCCCGGTAGCCCAGGAAGGAGTAAGGCTTCTCTCCCACGCGCGAGAGCAACACGGCGCCGTCCGAGAACTCGATTTGACGCTCGTTGACCTCGCCCAGGTCTTCCACGATGGTGTTGTACGCGGAGAGTGTCCCTCCCACGATCCACTCCACGTTGTCGTTCCTGACGAGGGAGTATTGCAGGCTCACGTCGACGGCATCCGTCCGTATCTTGCCGGCGTTCTCGTAACGGTACTCGAAGCCGTACGCCGGGCCGATCGCGTTGGGGAGCACCATGCCATCGGTCGTCTCGCGACTGGCGTCGACGGAGAGTTGCAGGCGATGGCCCCCGGTGGCGAAGTCGAGGCCGGCATTGTAGAGCGTGTTTCGCTCCGACTTCATCTGGGAGTTGGGTAACCCCGCGCGGACGAGACCGGTCAACTCCCAGAACATCTTGTTCGAGTAGTAGTACCGGGAGAGCTTGGGCGAGAAACGACTGTTCCCCAGCACGGACGCTTCCGCGCGCAAGGTCAAGTTATCGAGCCACGTCGCCTCGCTGAACCCGCTTAGCCGGTTCAATTTCAGGGCTATTTGGGCCGAGGGGAAGAGGCTGAAATAGCCGCTTCGCTCCCCGCTGGAGGTGGAGCCATCCACGGTCAGGGCGGCGGAGATCTTCAGCCACTCCCTGTAGTCATAGCCCGCGCGGGCGAAGAAATTCAGCCAGTTCCAGCCCTCGATCTCTCCCGTGAGCGACCGCCCGAAGGAGGTGGTGCTTCCCAGCGACTTGTAGAAATCGGAGGTAGTGTTGATCCCCTGCGCGATGTCCTGTTCGTTCCGGGTCGTGAGCAGTTGCATCCCGGCGTTCGCGCTGAACGCGTGTTGCTCGTTGAATTGCCGGCTGTAGTCGCCCCCGAATTTGAAATAGAGGTTGAAGTTCTCGTACACCCCTTTCCGCACCGCGTTCTCGGCGATGCCGTCCATCGTGGGTGCCACCGCGCGGCTGCTCTTGCCGGGCAAGAAGATACTCTCTTTCAGGTAGTCGTAATACAGCCCGACCATCGTGTTCAACGAGAAGTGCTCGTTGAACTTGTACGTTAGCCCGGCATCCACGAGGATGTCCTGGGACTGGTTGGTACCCAGGATGTCGTCCACCGCGGCGACGGGGTTGGAGACCCCGAAGGTGGTCACGCCCCACGCGTCATAGCGGCCGGTGGGCACCCCCTGGAGCGTCTTGGCGTATACCCCCACCACCGGCGCGCTGTAGAGGGCGGCCAGCCCGGGGTTCGTCTGGGGTTTCATCCCCTGCTCGTGCAGTTTTCCCTCGTTGTAGTCAAAATTCATCGAGGCGAAGAGCTTGAGCCGCTCCGTCACGCTGATGTTGGCATTCACCTTGGCGTAGTATTTATTGAAACTCGTGTAATCCATCACGCCGCGGTCATACAGGTACCCCACGGAGAAGGCGTAGTTGGCGATCGCGTCTCCCCCCTTGATCTTGAGCACGTTTTCGCTGGTGATGGCGGGCGAGTAGATCTCTTTTTGCCAATCCGTGTCGTAGCCGAAGATGTAACGGTATTTCCGCTGGTAGTCCTCGTCGTCCCGCAGGAACGGGAATTGGCCGACCAAGGCCTCCAGGTCCGAGAAGCGAGACTCGCCTATATCGCTGATGTAGTTCACGAACGCGTCGCGATTCATGACGGGGAAAGCGCGCGGGACGAACCCGATCCCGTCCGTGGTATGGAACTCGACGCTGGTGCCGCGTATCGAGGATTGTTCCGTCTCTATCAGTAACACGCCGTTCGCGCCCAGCGAGCCGTAGATGGCGGCATCGGCACCCGTGACGAACGCGATGTTCTTCACGTCTTTCGTGCTGATGGGCATGAAGATGTTGCGCGTCGATCCGGTGATGATCCGGGATTCACTCTCCCCGGGGAGGTAGGGCATCCCGTCGAGCACGATCAGCGGGTTGTTGGTAGCGGTGAACGAGCGGATGCCTCGTTTTTGCACGAAGGCCCCCTCGCCCGGCATACCCCCTTTGCTCAACACCCGCAACGGGGCGAATTTCCCGGCCAAGGCCTGGTCGGGCGTCGCGCCGGTGCGGAGCAACTGCTCCTGGCCCAGCGTCCGGGTGCTCCCCCTTTTCTGGTCGGCGGGCACGGTAGCGAGCGGTAACACCTGCACGGGATTATACAACAGCGTCTTCTCCGGTTGCAAGTTCACGTGCACCGGCTTGCCCTTGATCGTCAGGATGTAGGCCGTGTAGTAGCCCGGCTTGCTGACTTCAAGCGTGAAGATCTTTTCATCGACGCGCACCGTGAAGGCTCCCTTGGCGTCTGTCTCAGCGGAATGTACTCCCAGTAGCACGTAAGCGCCCTCCACGGGGTGTCGGGTAACGGCGTCTATTACCACTCCCTTGATCTCCTCCTGGGCCATCAACGGGTTGATCCCGGCCAAGGAGAGAAGCAATAAGCAAATATATCTTACCATTTTATTCATGACTAACGATTAATATTCTGTACTCATCGGTTGTATCTTGAAGGAGTGAAGCACCATGCGACCATCGCAGGCAACGGTCGAGAGCACACCGGAAGATTTGTAGCGCAACAACTTGACGGTGATTGGTTGGGAAGCCTCTTCCGGGGTGATCGTCACCGTGCCCGCCGAACGTAGAACGCCATCGTGCGTTTGTGGCGTACCGGCGGGTAGTTCTCCTATCTCGTTGCCGTTCACATACACGAGGAAGGTCGGGTTCCCCGCGGGCCGCGTGGCTATCCAGATCTCGTAGTCTCCCGGGTTCAACGAAGCCGGCACGTACACCCCGAACCTGTTTTTCTCGAACAGGATCATCTCTAACGATACCTCCTCCACGAAGACCTCATCAATGCTGGGCCTGAGCGCGGTGGTGGAGGCGTAATTCAAGTAGTTCTTGCCATTCCAGGCCCAGTTCGTCCAAAAGTCCGCCCCGCGGGGGCCCGTGGTGGTGAAGAAACGATCCCTGTCCTCTGGCGTGAAATCCGTGAGGTAGGTTTTGGAAAATTCAAACTCTATCGACTTGGCGATCAAGTTGCGGGGGATGTACAGCAGTTCGGTCTTGTAGATGTACCCGTTGCTGGTCTCCTCTTTCGTCTCGTTCACTGTTTGCTTGTCGGTCCGCCACTCTTTCAGCGTCACCGAGAACAGGCTGTTAGGCTCCGCGCTATTCAACACCTCCGGTTCCAGCCTGTCGGTGAAGAAAGCGGCTTGCAAGATCCACTCCGTGTAGAAGAGCGAGTCATACGCCGACAAGGGCCGGCTCAGGTATCTTTCATGGCGCGCGAACGCCGTGTCGATCACCTCGTTACTCGGTAAGAATACCGTGAAAGAGCGGTTTTCATCCCCGATGGCGGCCTCGTTCAAGATGGGGTTATCGTAGATAAAGGCCGAGTCGTAGACCTGGTTCCCCTCCTCGTTGAAGCCCAGCGGGAAACTGTTGTCGAGATCGAAGATGGTATCCGTGCGCGAGAAGAGTTCCCGCCGGAAAAAGGAGTACTCCTCCCCGCTGTTGACCAAGAAGTCGAGCAAGTTCATCTTGGGCAGGATGGTTCCCCCCAACGCGTAGACAATCCCGTTGTTACACACCTGCCCTCCCGCGATGGGTTTCGCGTCCAGCGCGAAGAAGTCGCCGTCTCGCGTCAGGGTGAAGTTCTTACCCGACAACATCTTGATGCGTTTCCCGTCCGAGAGTTTCGTCTCGTAGAGGGCGACGCTATTGATATGTGACCTGGCAATCAACCGTTTTTGCTCGATGGAATAGCTCGATAGGTCGGGCATCACGTCGTTCGTCGGCGCCCAGACCGTGTAGACGTTTCCTTTGTTCAACTCCTCGGCCAGCCCCGTCTCTTTTAGCAACGCGACAAACCCGGAGTACTCGGCCTCTCCCTCCAAGTAGGCGAAGAGGGTCTCGTTGGATATACCCTCCATCTCCTTGGAGGCCGCCTCGTAATGCTTGTTCCACTCGTTCGCGCAAGCCGCGCAGAGAAGGGAGACAAACAGCCACTGCATGATCGTATGTATTTTCATGGCAAAATCAGTTTACAGGTTCAAATATGATTCTATCTACCGGCAGCGCTCCCGAACGTAAAGCGACAAAGCGCAACGTGTGCGAGGTGTTTTCCGTGAAGGTGATGCTCCCGATCGGTTTTAACGAGAAGGCGGCATTGTACGAGCCGGTCGTGCAATCCATCTCGCCGATGATCTTGTCATCGATGACCACTTGACAGGCCCCCTTGCCGCTCAGCCGCTGGTGGAAAATGGTCACCTTGTACTTGCCCTTGACGATGGTGGGAAGTTCAAACTCAAACGACCCCACGTAGCCCAGGCTGATTTCCAGGATATCCCCGTTCCAGCAGCCGTAACTGGGCCAGTGGGTACGAAGGTTGTAAGCCACGTAACCGGTTCCTTCGGGAATGGTCTCGATCCGCATGAAGGGATACTCCTCCACCGTCAAGTACTCGTACTCTCCCAGCGTCGTTCCCCCTGCCAGCGCCATGTTCCGGAAGAGCGTCAGCAAGGTGTACTGCGGGTAGTAGTCGGGATCGGTGAACTCCAGCTCGAACAGCACCGCGCGGGGATTGTAGAGCGGCATGTACCCGTCTATTTCATGAATCACCCCGTTCCTGGCTTGCAGGTCGGTGTGTAGCAGCGAGAGGGTGTCGTTCAGGTAAAGAAACCCCTTCTCCTCCTTGAAATTGGTCAAGCACCCCTTGGCGAAGGTCTCGATGTTTCTCTCTTTCACCGCTTCCGGCAAGGTAGCCAGGTCACTGAAGGTGTAGAAGCCGGGCAACAGGTGGTAGGCCACGTAGCGGTAGAGCGGGTCGCTCTCCTCCGTGGGATCGCCACCGCTGCCCAAAAGCGTCTTTAACTCGTCCAACGAGGAGATCCCCTCCTCGGCATACGTCGCGTCGCTCACGGCAAAAAGCGATCCCCAGTAGCGGGCACCCCCGGCGTGGGTGAGGCGGTGGATCACCTCGTTGATCCCCGTGGCCTCGAGCGCGGCGGCAAAGAGCGAGAAATCGTTGTCCTTCCGGACGAGATCCCACAACGTGTCGTAAATCGGCTCGATGACGTGGTCTATGACGTGAATCACCCCGTTGACGGTGATGATGTCCCGGTCAACCACCCGCGCGATGTCGTTCACGTAGAGGTTCCCGTTGGTCTCGAAGCGCGTCACCAAGTAATTCCCGGCCGCGGTGGTGTCCACTAAACGACCGTTTTTCAACGCGTTACTCAGCAATTGATAGCCGAACAACGTGTGATAACGCACCAGGTACAACACATCCTCCCTCGTCATCTCCCTTCCCAGCTTGGTCTTGTAGGCGGCCACGGCCTCGTCGGTGGGGACGAAGCAGGTGAGGTTGCCCCTGACCGTCATGGCATTGTACAAATCCGCCTCCTTTAACATCGCCACCCACTCGCTGAAATTCCCGTCCTTCTCTAAATAAGAGGCCACGGATTCTTCCTCTAAGGCGGCGAACATCTTCCCCTCGTTCGGGTCGGAACATCCGGCAGAGAGTATCCCGGCTAACCAGAAGATAGCAAATAATATCTTTCTCATATCAGGTTCTTTTTTTGTTCATTCATTAATGCTCGTAGTAGGGATTCTGCTCTAACTGGGGGTTATTGTCGATCTCGGTTTGATAGATCGGGAAGTAATAACCTAACGGATCCTGCAAACTCGACTCGACAATCGGGCGCTGTTGCGCGTTAACGATCTGTAACAGGGCGTCGATCAAGTATTGCTTGTATTTATAGTTCTCCCGTTTGGCCACGCGCAGGATGTCGAACCACCTCTTCCCCTCGGCCACGAACTCGCGGGTGCGCTCCGGCATCAACAGGTTGAGAAGCATGTTGACCTCCGTGTACGCCTCTACCTCCGACAAGCGGGCGTAACCGGCGCGTTCCCGGATATCCAGGATCAACGCTTCCGCTTGCTTGTAGACCTCGACATTCCCCTTGGCCTGCATGATCAAGGCTTCTGCCTTCATCAACAGCACGTCGGCGTACCGGTAGAAGATCCAGTGCGCGTCGCGGTGCTCCCCGTCCCTGAGGTCCGTCGGCTCGTGAGACAACCCGGCGTATTTCCACACGCGCAGGGCTTCGTCATAGGTGGAGAGGTAGCCTCGTTCGTCAAAATAGTTCGGCTCCTTCTCCCTGAAAAGGAGCATGGTGTAGGGCGAAACCACGTAGCGCGGGGTCTGGTAAAGCCACGTGTACAAGTTGTTCGAGGTGTTGTCCTGCTCGTAATTCCATTGCAACTCGAAGATCCCCTCGCGCGTGTTCCCCTCGGCGAATATGGACAACCACTCCAACGAGGGAACCAGCGAAAAGTTCTTGGAGTTGATGATCGAGTCGCACGCCGTTAGGCAAGCGGCGTAATCTTCCGTCCAAAGAGAGATGTCCGCCAACAACGCGTAAGCGGCCCAGCGGGAAGCGCGGCCTTTGGTCTCCCAGACCGTCCCGAACTGCGGGCGCGCCCACTCCATCACGTCGTTCAGATCCTGCGTGATCCTCCGTAACACCTCCGCCTCGGCCGTCTTGGGAATGAGGAACTGGTAACTGTCGTCCACGTAAGGTTCCACCACTAACGGCACGTCGCCAAACACGCGCACGAGGTAAAAATAGCAGCACGCGCGCACGATCGTCGCCTCGGCCACGAGCGCGTTCAGGTAAGAGGTCTCGAAGGTCGGGTCGATCTCCTTCACTTGCGGGGCGTACTTGAGCACCGCGTTGGCTCGCCCGATCACCTTGTACAAGTTGGACCAGCTACAGATCGAGTTGTCCGGGAACAGTTGAAACGATTTGATCATCGTCTCGTTGTTCGTGGCGTCGGTGGAGGGTAGTAACCCGTCACCCCGTAACTCGCCCCACTGCACGAACCGCTCCAGGTTGTCCCTCAACCCCATGTAGCACGAGTTCATTACCGCCTCCACGTCCTCTTTCGTGTTCCAGAACTGGTCGGACGATTGGCTATTTTCCGGCAAGAGGTCTAACCACGAGTTGCACCCGGAAAGCATCCCGATACACGCGATGGCAAGCGCGATCCTTTTTATTCTATCTATTATTGTCTTCATGTTTCTCTCGTTTAAAATTCGACACTGAGTCCCAGCGTGAGACGCGGGGAACGCGGCGTGTAGCTGTTATCCTCCGCCAACTGGTAGATCGAGCCATCTTTGCTCACCAGCCCGACCTCGGGGTCTTGGCCCTTGTAGTTGGTCAACGTCCACAAGTCATAAGCACTCATGTACACCTCGAACTTGCTAAACCGGAAGTGATTGGATAGGTCGCGCGGCAACGTGTAGCTCACCATCAACTGCTTCAAGCGTAAGAAGCTGGCATCGTCCACGAAGCGATCCGATCCCAACGTGTTGTAGCCCCTGTTCCACAGCGCGCGCGGGATATCCGTTTGATCCCCCTCGTGTCTCCACCGTTTCAGGGTAGCCGTGCTTTGGTTTGTCCGGCCGCGCATGCTCTCGGCGTTCAAGCGCGCCGTGTTGATGGCTTTCTGGCCCAGGCGATATTGGAAGAGCGCCCGGCATTGCCAGCCGTACAATCCCAAGCTGATACCACCCCCACCGATGACCACCGGCATACTGTTGCCCAGGTAGACGATGTCCGATTTGTCGATCATGCCATCGTGATTCACGTCCGTGTACCGGGCATCTCCCGGTTGAGCGACCAGTGACCCCAAGACGGTGCGTACCTCCTCGCCGCGCAGGTCGTAAATCTTGTTCCCCGAGGCATCCGTGGCCACCGTCTGGCCCGTGTTCTGGTAGACTCCCTCGTACTTGTAACCGTAGAACGATCCCAACGGGTCGCCAATCACCACGTTCTGGGCATAATTGCCATTGCCAAAAGAGTAGCGTTCATAGCGTTTGTTGACCGGTAACTTCAACACCTTGTTCCGGTTACGGGAGATGTTGAAGTTAAAGCTGCCCCAGAAATTCTTGGTACGAACGATCCGGTTCAAGTCCAGCCGGAACTCCCAGCCGTAATTCTCGATCTCCCCGGAGTTCATCCACGCGATCGAGGAGAAACCGGTGGTCGAGGGCAAGGTGACATTCTGGTGTAACACGTCCCGGGTGATCTTGTCGTAGAGGTCAAACGTGATGTTCACTTTGCGTTGGAATAGGGAGAGATCCAAGCCCGCGTTTTTCTGTATCACCTTCTCCCACTTCAAATTATTCAATTGAATCGTGCTGGGGGTGATCGAACTGTTGTTCACGTAACTGCCGGAAGAGCTATACGTGCCGATGTACGGGAACGACGACGAGGGGGAGTTGCCGGCAAAGCCCCAGCTTCCCCGCACCTGGCTTTCGTCCAACCACTCGATCTCTTTCAAGAAAGGCTCTTCCGAGAACCTCCACGTCAAGGCCCCGGTCGCGAAAGACCCCCACCGCCGGTTGCGTCCCATCTTGGAATTACCCTCGTGCCGGACAGTGGCGTTCACTAAATAGCGGCTGCCGTAATTGTAGTGCACGTTCCCGATAAAGCCCACGGAACGACTTTTGGAGGCATCCGAGGAGAAGCTTTGCAACTTCCCGCCACTGGTGGGATCGCTGGCTTGCGAGGAGCCTAACCCGGAGACCGCCGTCTCTACCCCGGCCGAGGAAGCTTGCGAGGTTTGCAGTAACCCGGCCAGGATCACCTTGTGCATCTCTGTGATAGACCAGTTATACACCAAGCGATTGTCTATGTAAATGCTCACCTTGTCGCTCTTCTTTTCGTTCCCCCGGTTGTAGTAAGCGTTATTCGAGTTTAAGCCGGTCACCGAGTAGGGCAGGTATTTTTTGGTGGCCGTGGACCCGATGTCAAAACCGATGTCTCCCGTGTATTTTAACCCCGGCAACAGGTCGTAGACGATACTGAATTGTACGCGCACGTCCCTGGAGATCGTGTTGTTCTTCGAGTCATTGACCAAGGCCAACGGGTTGTAGGAGTCGGGAAATGATCCCTGGAAGGGGGTATACCCCGACTCCGCCGTCGGGATAAAATACTCGTTGGTGGGTTTCCCCGCCGCGTCGATCACGTAGGGCGACATGTTCGGCATCCGCTCGCGCGCCTCGGAGCGGGGATTCAAACTATACGATGATCCTCCCTCTTTCCAACTCTCGTCGCGCTCGCCTTGAGCAAAGTAGAACTTCGAGGATACCCGCAGGCGGGTGGAAAAGAGGTAATCCACGTTCAGGCGGGCGCTCAAGCGATTGAAATCCGTGCCTATCGTGGTGCCCCCTTCTGCCAGGTAACCCAGCGAAAAACGATACCTGGCCCGGTCGCCTCCTCCCTGCATCGAGAAGTTTGTCTCGCTGGTCAAGGCCGGCTGGGTGATGATGTCCAACCAATTCGTGTTCTGGTTATACTCTTTATAATACTTGAATTGCGGGTCAAAATTGATTTCGGGATACTGCGTGAGGTATTGCACGTAACTCCAGTGGTACCCCACGTCTCGCAAGTAGTTCCACAACTCATCCTGTATCAGGGTGATATACTCCTTCCCGTTTAACATCGGGATCGGTTTGCGTTCTCTCTTGTAGTCGATTTTTTGCGTGATAGAGAACCTGGTGCTCCCCACGGTTCCCACTTTGGTCGTGATCACCAGGACCCCGTTGGCTCCCTTGGATCCCCAAATGGCGGTGGCCTGGGCATCTTTTAACACCTCGATCGTGGCAATGTCGCCCGGCGCGATGTTCACGAGGGCACCGAAATCCTCCTCCGTGGCCGAGGCGAAGTCAAATTCGCTGTCGATGTCCGTATCATACGGGATTCCATCCACGACGATCAACGGCTCGTTGTTCGCGCTCAACGAGTTGACCCCACGAATACGGATAGCCATCTTCGAACCGGGGTTACCGGAGGAGGCGATGATATCCACGTTGGCCAGCTGTCCCTGGAGCATGTCCTCCACGGAGGTGGCCTGTATGGTCTGCAGGTCTCCCAGGTCTATCTTCTGGCTGGCGATACCCATGTCGCGTTTTTCGACCCCCGTGGAGCCGACATCCGCCGCTCTTCCAAAGACACTTACCTCCTCCATCATGCGAGCATCCTCTTGCAACACGAAATTCAACACCTTCTGTCCGGTGTATTTCACCTGTTGCGTCTTGTATCCGATAAAGGAGCAAATAATGGTCAACGTGCCGCTCTCCTCGGGCATCTGGAAACGATAGTCCCCGTTCATGTTGCTACTACTCCCCCCGATCACCCGTTTGTTCTCGTTTTCCACTCTCACCGTCGCCCCGGGCAATGGCCTGGCGCCGTCCTTTATATTTCCGGTTAGCATCGTCTGTGCGGATCCCGCCAGCGGGCAACATGCACACAACACCAACAAAAAACGCTTTAATACATCCTGTAAGTTCATGTAGTTTGTTCGTTAGGGTTTTATTTTTAACGTTTTCGTAACCTCGTATATCACGCCATCTTTAGCAAAGAGCGGGATCCCTTGCACGACATCGACAGTATTCTCCTCCTCGTCGGTGATCTGCATCTGTTTTTCCCCCGGTAGGGCAATACCCAAGTTCCTGTACACTAACTGGAAATCGGTCGTGAGGCGAGGATCCACGGAGAGGGTCTTGTAGCTACCGGTCGGCTCCATCATACCGGGGAGCAGGTACTGGCGCAACGAGTTATCCTCGAGGGAGACAAAATAGTAACGTAACTCCTCCGGTGTCAAGATGGTACTTCCCAAGGCGTCGTTCGTCGGGGCAAACACCATGACGTGCGCGCCCTCCGTCAAGGCTTTGATGTCCCACGGGTTCGTGGCACTCCCGTCGCCCGTGATAAATCCATTATTCTGCAACTGCGTGACAAATTTGCTGTACCGCGTGTTCTCTTTTAAGACACCGGCCACCGTCAACGATTGACGTCCCAACGCGTTGTCGATCGAGTAGATCCGGCCGTTACTCCACGTGCCCTCGTGTTCCCTCACCTCGATGGGTTCCGAGGTAGAGAGTTCCCCGCGGATTCCCCCGTCGACCACGATCACGGTCGAGTTGGCCTCTCTTCCGGGGAAGTAGAGGGTGTCACCCGCGAAACTCGCGATCTCGCCCGACACGACATGCGCCGAGACCAAGTCGGCAATGCCCATGTACTCCATCCGCGTCCACACCTGTTGGCCATCCGCGCTGATGCTCGTCATCTCCTCGAACGTCTCGTCCCCGAAAGCGCTCGTCGAGCCCATGTTCAAACGAATCCCCATCGAGTTTAACGCGACGTTCGTCGGGGCAAACACGGTGAACTCCGCCGCCGGGTTAATCAACTGGTAGAGGTAACCCGTGCGGTATAATATATAGGTAAAGATAGAGTGTGTCTCGTCCCGGTAGAGCGGGCCGGACACCGACTTGAACATCGCGGGGATGATCACCTTGTCAATCCCGTAAAAGACACCGTTGGAACACATCTCTTGATGCAACAAGGTGTTAAATTCCAGCTTGTCACCGTAGATCGTCGCCTTTCCCGGTATCTCGTCAGGAAAGAGGATCGTCGACCGGTTCACGTGGTTTAACACGAAAAAATAGACCGCGATCATGGGAATTTGATCCAACTGGGCGGCATCCTCGACCGAGTGCATGGAAAGCCCGAAAAAGTCGTTGGCGAACTCCATGATAGCCTGATTGTTCGGGACAAACGCGTTGTTGCTTAGCGTGCTGTTCGCGCCGATTTCCCGCCCGTCGTTGTTACACCACTCGTTGGCGATCATCGGCACGGGAGAGTGATTGAAGATGTAATAATCAACCCCCGGGGGAGCGTATTTCGAGGTGATCGAGGCATCTATGCCAAGACTGGCGAACTTGTCGTACAGCCGCAAGAAGAGCGAGTACTCGTCGCCCCGCGCCGCGATGGCATCATAAAGAGTAGGCAATGGCTTCACCACCTGGTCGATGTAATAAATATAGCCGTTGTCCGTGGGGATGGCGTAGCCATCTTCCTTCACCCCCGCGTTGGCCACGTACAATTTTTCATCGTTCCCGTACCACTGGCTCTGCGGGAAGAACGCCTTGTAGTTCTTCTCCCCGTCCACCTTTAACGTGGAGAAGAGGCGCGTGGAGAAGACAGGCAGGTGCTTCTCCTTATAATATACCGAGCGCGTCTCTCCCGACACCGGATCAACGATCTCTTTCGCGGGACTCTTGGCAAAGGTCATGTGCTTGTAATAGACCCCCTCCGGGTCTTTGTCGCCGGCCGTCGCGGTTCCCTTGGGGGTGAAATTAAGTAACCCCTCCTTGTCGTACGAGTATTGTAGGATATGATATCCTATCAATAACTCTAACTCTTGTTGATCCAGATCGGCGATGCCGCTTATCCCTTTCTCCTGCAAGTAGGCTTGCATGGCCTCGTCGCCCGGGGCAAAGACGGTACATAGCCCCTTGCCTTGCAACAACTCCTTGTACTCGGTTCTGTCAACAGCCGCCAAAAACAGATTGAAGTTGTTGGTGGCCTTTAGCACGTCATAAGCGCTTCCTTTTAACCAGGCAGGACGCTTATAATAATCCTCTATCACTTTTTCCCCACAGCCAAAGAGGGTAAAAAGAGACAACAATAAAGTCAGACACTTTTTGGTACTTTGCATGTTCTTAGTCTTTTAAATTGTATATTCATTTCTGCCAAACACTAATTGTGCTACTTAGTCTCAAATATAGGGCAAATAACGTCAAAAATATTTCTTAAAACAATACATGCATGCAATTTTTCTAAAAGTTTTTCTTTCCCCACTTGTTTTACAAAAAAATTTATCAAACACCGAGGCAAAGTGATGTTCTCCAGAAAATGATCAATGAGATAATGCCGAAATGAGTGAGTATAAAAGCGGGCCGAAGAAAAGGCCTTGAGCCGGTTCATTTATTTCGCTACCAATGACGACCATTCGGGACGACCATTCGAGCCTTTTGCGATCACTCCATAGAAAAAAATCCCACGCGCACGCGGAAACGAGGCAATTTTATTATACCTTGCCGCTCCGAATTAAACATATCTTTACCATGCTAGTAAAAGTGTTCGGCGGGGCGGTCCACGGGATCAACGCCATTACCATCACCATCGAGGTAAACATTCTCTGGGGGGCTAAGTTTATCATCGTCGGGCTACCGGACAACGCCGTGAAGGAGAGCCAAGAACGAATTGATTCGGCGTTGCGGGAGATCGGATCAAAGATCCCCGGCAAACGCACCATCATCAACATGGCTCCCGCCGACGTGAAAAAAGAGGGATCGTCATACGACCTCCCGTTAGCGATCGGGATACTCGCGGCCAACGAGCAACTCCCCGTCGACCTGCTGGAGCGCTACGTGATCATGGGCGAGTTATCGCTCGACGGGGGGCTGCAACCCGTGAAGGGCGTGCTCCCCATCGCCATCAACGCCAAACGGGAGGGATTTAAAGGGATCCTGCTGCCGCTGCAGAACGCGAACGAGGCCTCCGTCGTCCAAGATTTCGACACGTACGGGTTCCGCCACCTGAGCGAGGTGATCGCCTTCTTGAAAAAAGAACAAACCTTCGCCCCCGTCACGTTCACCGCGCCCACGCTGGACGACCTGCAACAGGAACACGTGCTGGATTTCAAAGATGTCAAGGGACAAGAGAATGTCAAACGGGCCATGGAGATCGCGGCGGCAGGCGGCCACAACATGATCATGATAGGGGCACCGGGGTCGGGAAAAACCATGCTGGCCCGGCGACTGCCCACCATCCTCCCGCCCATGACCGCCGAGGAGTCGCTGGAAACCACTAAAATCCACTCGGTGGCCGGGAAGATCCAACACAACGGTTCGCTCATCATCACCCGCCCCTTCCGGTCGCCCCACCACACGATCTCGGACGTGGCGCTGATCGGCGGGGGCACCTGGCCGCAACCGGGAGAGGTCTCGTTAGCCCACAACGGCGTGCTTTTCCTCGATGAACTACCCGAATTTAAACGTTCCGTGCTGGAGGTGTTGCGCCAGCCGCTCGAGGATCGTCATATCTGTGTCAGTCGCGCCAAATCCAGCGTGGAGTACCCGGCCAACATCATGCTCATCGCCTCCATGAACCCTTGCCCGTGCGGTTTTTACAATCACCCTACCAAGGAGTGCTCCTGCCCGCCGGGAGCGGTGCACAAGTACCTCTCCAAGATCTCCGGGCCGCTGCTCGACCGCATCGACATCCACATAGAGGTGGTGCCCGTGGAGATCGAGAAGATCGCCTCGCTCGACGAGGGTGAACCCAGCGCCGTCGTGCAAGCCCGGATCATCCGCGCGCGCGATTTACAAACGGACCGCTTCCGCAAACACCCCGGCATCTATTGTAACGCTCAAATGCCCCCGGCCCTGTTAAAAAAACACTGCCTACTCGACAGTGCCTGCACGGGGTTGCTGAAGATCGCCATGCAGCGATTCGGTCTCTCGGCCCGGGCTTACGACCGGATCATCAAACTCTCCCGCACCATCGCCGACTTGCAGGGCGAAGAGAGCATCAAGCCCCAACACATCGCCGAGGCCATACAGTACCGGAGTTTGGACCGGGAGGGCTGGGGAGGCTAAGAGAGCGCCCGGGGCGTTAGCCCCAACCTCTCCTCCACGCACTCTATTAATATGTGTATGATTTTAATATGAAGCTCCTGTACCCGGTCGGAGTGGCCACCCCACGGGACGCGGATCGTCACGTCGCACCGGTCGGCCATCTTCCCCCCCGTTTGCCCCGTCAGCCCGATCACGCGCAAGCCCCTTTCGCAAGCAACATCAATGGCCTTCAAAACATTGGGCGAGTTACCGGAGGTACTGATCGCTAATAACACGTCCCCCGGCAGGCCGTGAGACTCCACGAAACGGGAAAAAACGTGGTCAAAACCATAATCGTTGGCCACGCAGGTCAAGTGGGCCGGGTCGGAAATAGCGATGGCCGGCAGGCCCACGCGATCCCCTCGAAAACGACCGGTCAACTCCTCGGCAAAGTGCATGGCATCGCACATGGAACCGCCGTTGCCACAACTGATTGCCTTGTGACCATCCCGCAACGCCCGCGCCAACAACTCCCCGGCCTCGGCGACTTGCTCGATGAACGCCTCGTCAGTCATAAAAGAGGCCAGCGCCTCGCGCGCCTCCTGCAAGCTGCTCTTAATTATTCTCTTCATACCTGTTCTTAACATGTTGCCACTCTACCACGACACCCCGCTCCTTCCGTAACATCTCGGCAGGGAGCATCGCTTTCAACTCTTCGCACAACAACGATATTAATTTCTGCTTGATGTAATGGCGAGAGTAGATCACGCTCACCTCCCGCACGGGAGTATAAGAGCTAAACGACCTCACCTGCTTTCGTTTTTCGGGCGACATCTCCCGCGTTGCCAGCTCCGGGATGATGGTACATCCCCCCTCCCGGTCGACGACCTTCATCAACGTCTCGAGGGAGTTACTTTCAAACTCGAACGGCAACTCCCGCTCTTGGCTCGATACTCCCTCGCACAGGTTCAACACCTGATCCCGGAAACAGTGCCCCTCGCCCAACATCCATACCTTCAAGGGAGAGATATCCGCCGGGTGGATCGTTTCCCGTTTTAACAACTCGTGTTCCGGATGCGCGTAGAGCAACATCTCCTCGTAAAAAACAGGAGACTCCACGATCTTCTCGTCCCGGTAAGGGGTAACGAAAATCCCGGCATCAAGGCTATCCCGTTTCAAACGCCGGATGATCTCCTCCGACACCACCTCCTCGACCTCCACGCGTACCCCGGGGTGATTACGCGCGTAGCGGCCAATAAAGGCAGGTAGCAAGTAGGGTGCCAACGTCGGGATAATCCCGATACGCAACACGCCGGTCACCTCTCGCTTGTCCTCGTTGATAATCTCGTGGATGCGTTGCGTCGACGACAGCACGATCCGGGCTTGTTCGATCAACCGGGCACCGATCTCCGTGGGCACCACCGGTTGGCGGCTCCTGTCAAAAATAATCACGCCTAAATCCTCTTCCAACTTCTTCACCTGCATGCTTAACGTGGGTTGTGTCACAAAACATCGTTCCGCCGCGGTGACGAAATGCCGGCACTCGTCAACGGCCACGATATATCCGAGTTGGGTGATCGTGATCATGTTACTATCATTCAAAAAAATCCTTCATCTTGGAAAAAAAACCTTTCTTATCGCTGGTGCTGGGGTAAAAATTCTCGGACTCCCGCATCTTCTCCACCAACTTCCTCTCCTCTTTCGAGAGATTTTTGGGAACCCACACGTTTACCCTGGCCAACAAGTCGCCTCGCCCGTACCCGTTCACGTCCGGCAAGCCTTTGCCGCGCAAGCGCAAGATCTTGCCCGGCTGGGTACCCGGCTCGATCTTTACCTTCACCTTGCCTTCCACCGTGGGAATCTCGACCGTCTCGCCCAGTACCGCCTCCGGGTAAGCGACGAATACATTATATAATAGGTCGTTCCCGTCGCGCATCAACTCCGGGTGTTCCTCCTCCTCGATCACGACGATCAGGTCGCCGTTCACCCCGCCCCGGCGGGCCGCGTTGCCCTTGCCTCCCAGCGACAACTGCATCCCGTCGGCCACGCCGGCAGGAATATTGAGCACGATCACCTCTTCGGCCATCACCACGCCCTCGCCGCCGCAATGGGTGCATTTGGTATTGATCATTCTCCCCTCCCCTTGACACGTGGGACACGTCGAGGTGGTTTGCATCGCCCCCAAGATCGTGTTCTGCACGCGCGTTACCTGGCCGGTACCGCCACACGTGTTGCAGGTCGAGTAGGAGGTGCCATCTTTCGCGCCGGTACCCTTGCAATGCTCGCAACTCACCTGTTTCTTCACCTTGATGCGCTTCTCCACGCCCGAGGCCACCTCCTTCAGGTCCAGTTTCACCTTGACCCGCAAGTTCGTGCCCCGGTGCATCCGGTAGGCTCCCCGGTGACTACCACCGCCGCCGAAACCGCCGAAACCGGAAAAGCCACCGAAGATATCCCCGAAGTGGGAGAAAATATCCTCCATGCTCATGCCGCCGCCATGACCGCCGGTCGCGCCGCCCATGCCGGCATGGCCGAACTGGTCGTACCGCCGCCGTTTCTCCTCGTTGCTCAACACGTCGTATGCCTCGGCAGCCTCCTTGAAACGCTCCTCGGCCTGCTTATCACCCGGGTTCTTGTCCGGGTGATACTGCAAGGCCAATTTCCTGTACGCTTTCTTGATCTCGGCCGCATCCGCGTTTTTCGATACGCCCAACACCTCGTAATAGTCTCTTTTCTGCATCTCTTAATCTTTCATAGATACCGGGGTCTCAACCGGCATGGTTACTCTCCAACGATTACTTTCGCGAACCGGATCACTTTCTCGTTCAGCACGTATCCTCTCTCGATCGTGTCAATCACCTTCCCTTTTTGGGCCGGCGTGGGGGCGGGGATCGTCGTCACCGCCTCGTGCAGGTCGGTGTTAAAATCCGCGTCCCGCGTCTCGATCTCTTTCACCCCGTTTCGTACCAGGAACTCCTTGAAATTGGAGTAGATCAGGTTCACGCCCTCCTTCAAGGCCGTCACGTCCGACGCGTTTTCCATGCTCGCCAAGGCCCGCTCGAAGTTATCTACCACCGGCAATATCCCCACCAGCACCTGCTCGCCGGCCGTCCGCAACAACTCCACCCGCTCCTTCAACGTCCGCTTCCGGTAGTTATCAAACTCGGCGGAAAGGCGCAGGTATTTATCATTCATCTCCACCAACTTATCTCCCATCTCCTCCAGCTGCTTATCCTCTTTTTTACCCCATCGCTTTTTTTTCACGTCGACAGGCTCTTCCTTCACACGCACTCCTTCCGGTTCGCGTGTATCACCGGGAGTTTCCGGTACCTCCTCCTCCCGAAGTATCTCATCATGATCCTCTGACATATCCTATTTTTTTATAATTTATATTTCGCCTCTCTTATACAAAATCCCTGCCAATCACGTCGTCTGTCATATTGACAAGCATCACGGCCCGTTAACTGCCAAAAACGGAGAACGGCCTGTCTTTATAACTCATGTTACGCGGCATCCGGTTTCTCCCCTTTGCCTGAAAGGCAAAATTTTCATAACTGCAAGTAGATGACCCAATGTCATCCAGTTAAGAGGCAAGAGGGGGACGATGGGCCACGCCGGGGTTCGCGGCGATTGCCCGGGGGGCAATCATATCAATAGAGAAACGGCATCCCTGCTTGTTCCCAATTCCCCGCGGGGGATTCATAAAAAGCGTCGAAATGAAAGCCCCACGGGCTATTGGAGATACGGGGGGGGATCCTGTTTTCTATTGATATTATTCCCCGATGGGGAAGCGAAACCCGGCGAAGCCAATCGGAGCGAAGGTCGCTCCCTTTTATTCTTGGATACAGCGCACGGGGAGACCGTAACCGCGAACAGTGGTATGCTGCGGGTTCACGAAGGTCGCGTGGAAGTTCAAGCAACGACCGATCGTGCCGCTGCCCGGTGTAGACGACCAGTTGTAACCGCTGCCCCGCTCGTTGCTCATGGCACCCGTGGAGACGAGGCGATAGCCAGAGGCCGGGTAGAAGGCCGTTTCGCCGCTGGAACCGGACATGTAAAACTCCCAGCCGGCTTGAACGTTCCCGCCCTTGTAGTCATCTGGATAGTTAGCGGCGTTGGACGTAGTCGTACCAGGAAGGGCGAACGTGTTCCACGTGCCGTTCACGGGCAACCGCCATCCCGGGGGACAGGGGTCGAAAAGACTCTTGGTCGTCGAGGTCTGCCATGTCGGGTTATTCCACGAGGTACCGAGATACGGGTTGCTTTGCACCCAGTCACCGCTCCCGGGGTAGTAGAAGTTAGAAGGATATTGTACCGCCGTTTTGATCGCCGTCATGCCCGGTACCCGCGCGATACAATCGGTACCATTAGGAGCGTAGTCATTTCGAGGAAGAATAGTACCTTGAACATCATACAACGACACGCTCGCGGCGGGGAACGGCTCCTTGCGCCCG
>JAISNC010000085.1 GCA_031276355.1 Odoribacteraceae bacterium | reverse complement strand
AAGAGAGATTCTTTAGCAAGGTTGCATGTGCCACTTGAATTTGCCGATCCTGGCATCTGCCGCCCAGGTTTTGAGAGAAGAGAGAAATGTAGTAAGTTCGCGTTGAGAACCTTTAAAATACGAAACGATGAAATCGATCACTCCCTATCTCATGAGTATACTATTGAGTATGCTCTGCCTCTCCGCCTCCGACCGGCCTCTTCACCTCTTCCTGGCGGGAGACTCCACGATGTCCAACAAGCCGCTATACAAATCGGCACCCGATCCCGTCACGGGAGAGATGATCCCGGACGTTTGGGTGGAGCGGGGCTGGGGGCAACTGTTGCCGGAGTTCTTCGGCGAGGGCCTTGTCATTGATAATATGGCTAAAAACGGTAGCAGCACCCGCAGTTTTATCGCTGAAAAACGCTGGGAGCGCCTTGTCGATAAGATACAGCCCGGTGACTATGTCGTGATTCAATTCGGGCACAACGACGCGCCTGTCGAGAAAAAAAATCACACCTCCCCCGAAGCGTACAGGGGCAACCTGGAGCGCTTCGTGAGCGACGTGAAGAGCCAGGGGGGATGCCCGATCTTGTGTACGCCCGTCCCGCGGCGCACATTTGACGACCGAGGTAACTTCCTTGATTCACACGGTGAATACGTTGATATTGTGCGTCGGGTGGCCCGCGAACGGGCAATCCCCTTGGTGGATCTATACGAGGCGACGAAGAAAATGATCATCGAGGCGGGGAAGCAGCGATCCGTGAACTATTTCAGGCATATCGCCGCCGGCACCAACCGTAACTTCCCCGAAGGATTGATAGACAACACGCATTTCGTTGAAACCGGGGCCAGGGCGGTCGCGGCCCTGTTTGTGGAGGAGATCAAGCGGCAGAACATGGCTCCCCTGGTTTCCCTTTTGAAAGAGCACGCGCCGAGGTATCGCTCCCGCGCGTGGGTCGCCGACTTGGAAAACGGGAGATACAAGAACCCGGTGCTCTATGCCGATTATTCCGACCCGGACGTTTGTCGCGTGGGCGACGACTTTTACATGACCTCCTCCAGTTTCAATTGCGTCCCCGGTTTGCCCATTTTACACTCGAATGATCTCGTTAACTGGACGCTCGTGGGACATGCCATTGCCAGGCAACTGCCGGAAGCGTTTTTCGACACGCCGCGACACGGGTGCGGCGTTTGGGCTCCCTCGATCCGTCACCACGACGGCACGTTCTACATCTATTACGGGGATCCCGATCAGGGCATCTTTATGACGCAGACCCGCGATCCGCGGGGGAGGTGGAGCGACCCGGGCTTGGTCAAGGCCGGCAAGGGCTTGATCGACCCGTGTCCTCTCTGGGATGACGACGGCCAACTCTACTTGGTACACGCTTTCGCCGGTAGCCGGGCCGGGATCAAGAGTTTGCTTGCCGTTACCGCGCTTACCCCTGACGGGCGGCAAGCGGTGGGCCACTCCCGGATCGTCTACGACGGTCACGATCGTGACGTGACCATCGAAGGCCCCAAGTTCTACAAGCGGGACGATTACTACTACATCTTTGCCCCGGCCGGGGGAGTGAAAGAGGGGTGGCAGGTGGTGTTGCGCTCGAAAAATCTTTTTGGCCCTTACGAGCGGCGGGTCGTCCTCGCGAGCGGGAGCTCCGGCGTGAATGGCCCTCACCAGGGCGCGTGGGTCGATACCCGTGGAGGCGAGGAGTGGTTCATTCATTTCCAGGATCTTGCTGCTTATGGGCGGGTGGTGCACTTGCAACCCGTGACGTGGCAGGAGGGGTGGCCGGTCGTGGGCGAGGACAAAGACGGCGACGGCATCGGAGAACCGGTATCCTCTTGGAAAAAGCCGGCTGTCGGCAAGCGCTATCCCGTGGCTACTCCCGTGGAGAGCGATGAATTTTCCACGGGCACCTTGGGCCTGCAGTGGCAATGGCACGCGAATCCGCGGGAGTGGTGGTACTTCTTGGATGTTGCCCGGGGGTGTTTGAGCCTCTATTCCGTACCCCTTCCGGATGGTTATAAAAACCTGTGGGATCTGCCTAACCTGCTGTTGCAGAAGTTGCCGGCGAGGGCTTTTACCGCTACCGCGCGGTTGACCTTCGTGCCCAACCGGGGGATCCGGGGCGAGCGAGCGGGGCTTGTCATGATGGGAATGGACTACGCCCTGCTGGCTATCGAGAGCACTCCCACCGGCTTTCTCCTTTCCCAACGCGCGTGTATCGGCGCGAACAAGGAGGGGGACGAGCGGGTGAACGCTTCCGTCGAGTTATCCCACCCAACGGTTTACGCGCGTGTAAGGGTGAAGGAGGATGCCACGTGCGCGTTCAGTTATAGTGTTGATGGGAAGAAGTTTATATCCATCGGCTCCTCGTTTAAAATGAAAGAGGGACAATGGATCGGCGCAAAATTCGGGTTATTTTGTAGTCGGCCCGCGACCGGTAACGACGGGGGGAGAGTGGACGTGGAGTGGGTGCATGTTGATAAGTAAACCGGGGGCACTGCCGCGGTCGTTCCCGGGGTGGGGATGAGTGGCATTTCCCGTCGCGGGAGGGGCGTTTTAGTTGTCCGGCCGGTAAATAGTGGTTTTGCGCCGGGTGGGGAAGGCGGCGAAAAAGCCGGCGACGGGAGTGGAAGAGTGGACGCCTTGGATATTGGTGGAGATGTTGGCGGGCGGGCCGCTGAAGATGGGATTCGAGCCGCGTACTTGCTGTTGGGCCTGCTGGAGGAAGCGGGCGTACTCTTCGGGAAGGACATCAATGCGCAGGGTGACGGTGTCACCGGGAACGAGGGTGCTTTTTTCTTCTTTTTGATCCATGAGTTGGCAAAGTACCCCGTGCATCTCTTTTTGTTTAAAATAGGAGTCGTCGACGATGAAGAGATCGTTTAGTTTGTCCGTGAGTTGTTTCCCGTTGCGGTAGAGGTGAAAGGAGAGGAAATTTTTTTCGTTGGCGGGGAGCGTGCCATACCCGATCACTTCGATTTGCTGCTGAAAGACCAAAGAGGGACGCAGTTCGATGGAGTCAATCTCGCTGGTGAGTGGCATGGTGGACGTGGCCCGGTAGGTTTCGGTGGTTGCCTCGTGCTGCAAGGATACCGTGAGGGTGTAGTTGGTCCCGGGAACACCGGCCAGGGGGGAGGCAAGGCGATAAGTGCCCGGGAGCGTGTCCTCTTCGTGCAGGGCGTAGAGGAGCTCCCCGGAGGAGAGGGTGACCAGGGCACCGGTGAGTGGCTCTGGCGGCGTGGTGGCAAAATAGCCGGAGGAGCGAGAGATGGTGATCGCGTGCGGGAGGGTGTCGGTGGTGATATGGCCGTAGATGACGAGCACGCGCGTACCTTCATCCGTGTCTATCTCCACGCGAGCGGTGCAGGAGACGAGGAGTAAGAGCGAGAGGAGGTGTTTCAATGTCATGTATCTATCTGTTAGAAAGTGAAATTCCACGTGATGGAGGGCACTACGCTGAACAGGTATATTTGCTCGGCATAGGAGATGTCGGGTTGCTCTTTTTCTTGCCTGAAAAAGATGCTCCAGGGGTTTTTCCGGCCATAGGCGTTGTAGAGGGAGATGTTAATCTCGCTTTTGAGGCGCGCGTTGGGCCGGGAGAGTTGTCGGGTGGCGGAGAGATCAAGGCGATGATAGTCGGGGAAACGGAACTCGTTTCGCCCGGAGTAGAGGGGAACGTACGTGTTCTCCACGAGAAATCGGCCGGTGGGATAGGTGACGGGGTGTCCCGTGGCGTACACCCAATTGGCGGAGATGTTCCAGGCGGGAGAAAGTTCCAGGCTGGTGACGAGGGTGATGGCGTGTGGCTTGTCGTTGGGCGAGCGGTAAGGCTTGTCGTTGTTGATCCCTTTTGTTTCTCGCCGGCTGCGCGCGTAGGTATAGCTTGCCCAGCCGGTGATCCGGCCGGTGTTTTTGCGTATCATGCACTCGATCCCGTCGGCGGTGCCTTTCCCGGCCCGGATCTCCTGTTCGAGGTCTTCATTGCCGAGGAGGGAGGCGTGATCTTTAAAGTCGATCACGTCGCGGGAGAGGCGATGGTAGAGCTCTACCGATAGTTCGATATCGTTGCGGAACTTCTGGACGTAGCCAACCGCTACCTGCTCCCCGCGTTGGGGTTTCACGTTCGGGGAGGCGTGGAACCAGATATCGAGGGGCGATCCGCTGGTGGAGTTGGAGGCTACTTGCACGTGTTGCACGGAACGCGTATAGCTCGCTTTCATGGAGCGGGTCTCGTCGAGGCGGAAGGTGACACCGAGGCGCGGCTCGATGTGATGATAGGTATGGTAGATCGTGCCGCGGGCGGGGAAACGGGAGTGATGATACGCGTGCTCTTGCAGGTATTTTACCTCTTTCCCGTTGGCGATATTGTGGAAGAGGGAGACGCGGAATCCTGCCCTGATGGTGAGGCGTTCACCGGGAGAGAGCTCCCCGGTGGCGTAGAGCGCGTGTTCGAGAGCGAATTGAGTAGGGTGCTTAACGCGCGCGAAGAGGGCTTCGTCACCGATGCCTCCTCCTTCGCCGGGTAAGAAGCGATGGAAGAGAACGTTGTATCCCGCTTTGATCGTGGCGTTGCCGGTATACCGGGTGAGGTCGATTTTCAAGCCGGAGCTGCTCAGGCTGGAGGCCCAGTCTTGCGTGAGTTGTTTGCTTAGCTCGCTCTTTATATAGTAGTCGTAGCTACTTGTGAAGAGCGTGAGGTGGGCGAGGAGCCGGGGGGAGAACCGGTGGGACCACCGGGCGACGAGCGACCGGTTGCTGAAGGTCATCCCGGCGCTTTTATTGGCAAACTTGTCTTTGCCGAGGTAACCGGTGACGTAGAGGTGGTCGTTTTTCCCGGGATGATAGTCGACCCGGGCGTTGAGGTCGTAGAAGTAGAGCGTGGTGCTCCTGAGGTTTTTGTCACTGGCGAAGGCCAGGAAGAGATCCGCGTAACTCCTGCGGCCGGCCACGAGGAAGGAGGCGCGTTCCCTGGCGAGCGGGCCATCCACGGTAAGGCGGCTGGAGATCAACCCGATACCTCCCGTGGTGGTGGTTTTCAGGTTGTTCCCTTCCTTGGAGCGGATGTCGAGGAGGGAGGATAATCTTCCCCCGAAGGAGGCGGGTATATCTCCCTTGTAGAGGGCTACTTCTTGGATGGCGTCGTTGTTGAAGATGGAGAAGAAACCCATGAGGTGGGAGGCGTTGTAGAGGGTGGCCTCGTCGAGGAGAACGAGATTTTGGTCGTGGCTCCCCCCGCGGACGCTGAATCCGGAGGAGCCTTCGGAGGTAGGTTGCACGCCGGGAAGGAGCTGGATGGCTTTGATCACGTCGACCTCTCCCATGAGCGCGGGAATCCGTTTGATGGCGCGGGGAGGGAGGCGTTCGATGCCCGTTTCCGGGCGGGTAAGTTCTCTTGCCTCGGCCGTGACGGTGACCTCTTCGATCTCCTCCACGCGTGGGACGAGGGTGACGTGTAGCTTTTTTTCTGCGACGAGATCGATGGCGATCTTCTGGTGGGTATACCCGACGCACGAGAAGGCGAGGATGTACTTGCCGCGTGGCAGGACGATGGAGTAGTGTCCCCCCGGGCCGGCGACGGTGCCCTGCTTGAGGCCGGTGACGGTAATGTTGGTGCCGGGCACTCCTTCTCCGGTGTCACTGTTGGTGATCGTCCCGCTCACGGTGAATTTTTCTTTTTGCGCGAAGAGGGGGAAGGCCTGCGTTAGCAAGCCCAGTACTAAGGCGTGTCGAACGATGATCCGGTATATTTCTTTCATGATATTGCGTGTAACTCTACGAAGATGAGCAAAAAACATGCCGCGCGTGAAAAACCGTGAGCGGTGCCAAACCCGCTTCCCCGATCGTGAGGCACGGTCAGTTTTCCGGTAGCACGACGCGGTAATTTTTGTGGAACTTGCCGGCGGTGAGGGCGGCGAGTTTGCTCTTGAGCAACCGTTTCTTGAGCGGCGAGAGGTGGTCGATAAAGGTAATTCCCTCGATGTGATCGTATTCGTGCTGGACGATGCGCGCGCGCATCCCGTCGAGTATTTCGACGCGATCCTCCCCGTTTTCGTCCTTGTAGGCGATCGTGACGCGTTCGGGGCGGGAGACCTCTTCGTGTATGCCGGGGACGCTGAGGCATCCTTCGTTCATGGTCACTCGATCGGGGGATCGTTCGGTAATACGGGCGTTGATAAAGACGCGCTTGAAGCCCTCGCACGCGGGGTCGTTCTCCGCGAAACTGCTGCCGTCGATGACAAAGATCCGCAGGTTTTTCCCGATTTGTGGCGCGGCCAGGCCGATGCCATCGGCCTGGTACATGGTATCCCACATGTCTTGTAACAGCTGGGCCAAGCCTTCGTGACCCGGGGCGACGTCTACCGCCGGTTGGCGGAGCGCGGGATGACCGTAGATGTAGATGGGTAAAAGCATATCGTGTCGTGTTTCGTGTTTTATACTGTCATGTTCCTGACGCGTTCGAGGTAGGACTGGAGGATGATCGTGGCGCTGATGGTGTCAATGATCGCCTTGTCCCGTCGTTGTTTTTTTTTAGCGCCGGCCTCGATGAGCGCCTTGTGGGCCAGCACGGAGGTGAAACGCTCGTCGTATAGCTCCACGGGAATGGCGGGGAACGCGCGGCGGAGGGTGGAGACGAAGGGGATGACGCGTATCATGTTTTCCGAATCCGTGTTATTCATCTGCTTGGGATGTCCCACGACGAATAGCGTGACCGTTTCTCGCGCGGTGTAGGCTTTTAAAAAGGCGATGACTTCCCCGGCGCTGACGGTGGTGAGGCCGTTCGCGATGAGGCGGCCGGGGTCGGAGGCGGCAAGCCCGACGCGTTTTTTCCCGTAATCGATGGCGATGATTCTTCCCAAGGTGCTTGCCGGTTAGTGATCCGTGATGATGAATATATCCTCGTCCGGTCGCTTCATCAGGTATTGTTCTCGCGCGAACTTTTCTAATTGATCCCGGCTGCCTTGCAGCTCGTCGATTTTGCGTCTCTCCTCGGCGGTTTTCTGGATATAGTACGTTTTCTCACGTTCTAACGCCCGGGTTTCGGAGAGTAGCCGCCTCCACGGGAAATAACCGTACGGGTCAAACAGCAACATCCACGTCATGAAGAGAATCCCGATGACAATGTACTTGGCTATTTTCCACCGGAATAGCCGCGCGAAAAAGTTACTTGATATCGTGTTTCCGTCTTGCATGTCGCGAATGTAGGAAAAAAGGCATAGAATCGTGTCGGCAGGGGGTAAAAAACCAGGGTAAACGCGTCTCCGTTGGTACGCGTACAAAATAAAGCGTCCGCTGTTACCACGAAAATAGAGCGACTACAAATAAAAAAGTTTCAGCCTGAATAGAAACAAACTGAAACTTTTCATTGTTTTGCTTTTTATTGTTCCGGAACTATTTAGCGAGTAAGATGAAAAATTAATTCGCGCTCTTGCAATATCAACGAATTGCTTTTCAAATCGTTAATTTTCACGATATTCTCTTCCCAATTATCTTCCCAGTTATCCCACGAATAATAAATGGTCGTTTCTTCCTCGTTTGCCCATTTCCATTCGGACAAGCCGGCTTCGCTATTTTCCTCGTTTTCATACATTATCAGGTACGTTCCCGCCCTTGAAAAAAGGGCGATCCCCCCGGCTATTTCAGCCGTTTCTATTTCTTCAACTTCCTTTTTCCACTCCGGGCCGTACTCCTGGATGTAATCTTCCTTGTCGCTTTCGGAAAGCGCGCTTTCATCAATGGTAATTTTTTCAATCACCCAGGTCCGGCAGAACATGTCGGTACGGCTGGAAGATGAGATAGGTTCCGCGGCCTTGTTCGCGACATATTCTTCTGTTTCACTGGCCGATTCAAGCGTGAAGGAAAATGTAAATTCCTCTGCCGTGATTGAAATCACATCCAAGACGCCAAATCCCGACAAGATGATTTTTTCGCCTTCTATGGTGTACGTTCCGGTATGGATAGGCGAAAGGTTCGATTCGGAAGAGGAACGCGTGGCCGCGTTTCCGGCGAAATTACCAAACAAAGGAGTCCGGACGGTTCCACGACCGGCACTGCCTCGTGCAAGCGCCAGGGCTTGTTCATAGTACTCCTTCTCGATCACGATATAAGTGCCATCCTTGTTAAATTCAAAAGAGGCATACTGGCTGTTGGGGTCTGTTATTTCCCATTTCGCGCTGATGGTGGCCGGTGAAAAAGCGGGCCCTTCATCCTTCTTGTTGTCACACGATGAGAACAATACCGGGAAAAATAGGCTGGCTATAAACCAAGACATCATGCTGTTTCCCCTACTCGTGTGGTTTTTCGGACTCGCCCCGTTTTTTTGAATGGTCTCTGGCTCCATTGCACGCGTGGCGCGCGGTCGCGTTTGGTCTAAATTTTGTCGTGTCATGTTGCTCCACTTGACCGTGATGTGGACAGGGCTGAAATGATGATTTTATTCAACTGTTTATTTATTTGCAAAAGTAGTGAAAAAATCAATTCCGGATTAAAAAAGCCTGATATTTAAAATTTTCGGTACCTCTGCCGGCGAAACAGTTTCGCCCCGGCCCGCCAGGTTCCCCGCTCCCGAAGTCATGTTTGACCGCGCGCGCGAGGCTTTTCTTTCCTTGTACCCGGGATTCCTCGCCCGGAGCGTGGTCGTCCTCGCTTTTAGCGACCAAATGGCAGTTCGTGTCGAGAGCGGGGTAAACGAGTAGCCGTGCACGTTCGGTAGGGGGGCACAAGTCTGAACACACCCTTTTTTAGTATTTTTTATTCGGGGGGGTATCTGAAAGTGATGTCAACTATTCAATGCTCCGAGAGTTCATTTTACTTTTGACACACTCCCCACGTCCCGCGTCGCGCGGGCGGGCGAACCCCACCCCCACATCATGTCGGGCCTGAACCGGTTTTCGAGACAACTCCAACCGGCCGGCCGCGCCCGGGGGTACCTGTATTTTCTAAACACGATAACGAGGAGGTGGTCGCTCCCGGGTAAAACGAGGGGGAGCGCGGGAAACGCTTTTTGCGCCGCGTATTTATAAAATTGCCGAGAATATTTATTCTATATATTGATATACAGTTTATTATAATTTTTCTCGAGCGTGAATTTCCCCTGTTTCAAGCGGGATATTTCGTTAGATTCGCGGCATAATTTTCATTTAACCATATTACGACGAGAAGATGAGCGAGAAGAGTAAATTGGCGGTGATCGCCTTGGGAGGGAACGCGTTGCTCCGTGATAACCAGCAAGGAACGGTGGAGGAGCAGAACATGAACACGATCAACACGCTGGAGAGTTTGATCTACCTGGTGCGCGAGGGGTACAACTTGATTATTTCCCACGGGAATGGCCCCCAGGTGGGTAACTTGTTGCTGGACAATGCCGCGGGAGTGGAATTATACGGCAACGCGGTGATGCCGCTGGATGTCTGCGTGGCTTTCACGCAGGGACAGGTGGGCTACATGATTGAACGTAACCTGCGGAACGTCTTGAGCAAGCACGGGCTGGCGCGCGACGTGGTCTCGATGGTGTCGCAGGTGGTCGTGGATAAAGACGACCCGGCGATGGCGAATCCCGTGAAGCGCGTCGGGAAGATTTACACGCGGGAGGAGGCCGACCGGCTGGCCGCGAGCAAGGGGTGGCAGTTCAAGGAAGAGCCAAGGGTGGATGGAGGGTGGCGCCGCGTGGTACCTTCTCCCGAACCGGTGGATTTCTTGAACGCGGGCTTGGTGGAACGTCTTGCCCGGGAAGGGAATATCGTGATCACGGCCGGCGGTGGCGGTATCCCGGTCTACGTGGACGAGGCGGGGGAGGTGCGCCCGGTGGAGGGGGTCATCGACAAGGACCTGGCCTCGGCGATGGTAGGCTCGCGCGTGAACGCCGACGAGCTATATATCCTGACGGATGTGCCCTATATCTATAAAGATTACAAGAAGCCCACGCAGCAGGTGCTGGAGTTCCTTGATTACAAGGACACGGTGCGATACCTTGAGGCGGGCACTTTCGCGGAGGGGAGCATGGCCCCGAAGATTCGCGCTTGCCTCCACTTCGTGAAGCACGGCGGGAGCAAGGCGGTCATCACCGAGGCCACCAGGCTGGAAGATCGTCGTTACGGCTCCAAGATCACGATGGAGTACGAGGACGGCCGGCGGTGAAGCGACACGCCGGCCCCGCGTCGTTTTTAACGAAATGAGGCCGGTTGTCAAATTAATGTTGTACTTTTGGCACGTTACTTTTAAAATTACAAAATATGGCTTTTAATTTAAGAAACAGGCATTTTCTGAAGTTGTTGGACTTCTCGCCGGGGGAGATAAACTATTTGCTGGATCTGGCCGCCGAATTGAAACGCGCGAAGTATGCCGGCACCGAGCAACCCCGTTTAACCGGGAAGAATATCGCGTTGATTTTCGAGAAGACTTCCACGCGTACCCGTTGCGCGTTCGAGGTGGCGGCACACGACCAGGGAGCCGGTGTCACTTACCTGGGGCCTTCCGGGTCGCAAATCGGCGTGAAGGAGTCGATGAAAGACACGGCGCGCGTGCTGGGGCGGATGTTCGACGGCATCGAGTATCGTGGTTTCGCGCAGGAGATCGTGGAAGAGTTGGCCGCGTACGCCGGTGTACCGGTCTGGAACGGGTTGACGAACGAGTTTCACCCGACCCAGATACTGGCCGATTTCTTGACGATGCGGGAACACGCGGATAAGCCATTGAACAAGGTCTCTTACGCGTACATGGGCGACGCCCGTTATAACATGGGCAATTCGCTGATGGTGGGTGGCGTGAAGATGGGGATGGACGTGCGCATCGTGGCTCCCGCGAGTTTGCAACCGAACGGGGCGCTGGTGGACACTTGCCGGGAGATCGCCGCGAGCACCGGGGCCACCCTGACCGTAACGGCTAACGTGGCAGAGGGGGTAAGGGGATGCGATTTCCTGTATACCGACGTTTGGGTGTCGATGGGAGAACCGAAAGAGGTGTGGGAGGAGCGAATCAAGTTGCTCTCTCCTTACCAGGTAAACCGGGGGGTCATGGAGTTGACCGGCAATTCAAAATGTAAATTCATGCATTGTCTCCCGGCTTATCATAACTTAGAGACCGAGGTAGGCCGTGAAGTGTATGCCAAGTTCGGGCTGGACGGCGTGGAGGTCACGGAGGAGGTGTTCGAATCGGGGAACTCGATCGTTTTTGACGAGGCCGAGAACCGCATGCACACGATTAAGGCGGTGATGGTGGCCACGTTAGGAGATTGATAAACCAAGACGCGCCTTCATAAGGTAAAAAAAACGGGAACTCCCCGTTTTTTTTTATATCTTTTGTAAACAACCCTCTTGCGTGCTGGTGATATTAAAGATCACTTGCAAGTGGAGCAGGTTGAAAATATCCAACACGTCAGGTGTTAAATTGCATAATGTTAACGTGGAGCCCGCTCTTTTGGCTGTTTTAAAGAGGGTGATGATACATCCTATGCCGCTGCTGTCGATGAAGTCAATGTCGTGGAGGTCGAATATTAGTTTTCGCCCTTGTTCGCTCAACAAAGGTCTCAACTCCGCTTTCACTTCATCGCAAATGGGCAGGGTAAACCGGGAAACATCAACAAACTTGGCAATGAAAATTTCATTCTGTTCCGTAACTTTCAAAATCATTTCGCTCTGTCTTTTAATTAAATACTGTACGCTGTTAGTTGTAATATTCTTTTTAAATCCCGTTTGTTCACTATAATTATTGTCCGGCAAATATACGCCTTTTGGTTTTAAAAATAACAGGGGGGGCGGGTTTAGGTAAAAAAAATATTATATCGAGGAGATCGGGCGCGTTTCGTGTTGGAATAGCGAGGGGAAGGCGTGAATATAATATTTTCTTAAATCCGCTGGATGGAATAAGAAAAGTTATAACTTTGTCCTGCTTTTAGTAACAAATTCAAAGGTAATAACACGAAAACAAAGCGAATAACGAGATGATGAAGACAACGCCATTTACACATTTTCATGAAGCGTTGGGGGCCCGGATGGCTCCCTTCGCCGGCTACCTGATGCCGATCGAATACACGGGGATCAAGGACGAACACAACACGGTGCGGGCGAGGCTGGGCGTGTTTGATGTCTCGCACATGGGAGAGTTTTGGGTGAAAGGCCCCAAGGCCTTTGACCTGGTGCAGTTGCTGACCTCTAACGACGTGGCTGCCCTGGTCGATGGGAAGGTACAGTACACCTGCTTCCCGAACGAAACGGGGGGGATCGTGGACGACTTGCTGGTCTACCGCTTTAGCGCGGAGAAATACCTGCTGGTAGTCAACGCTTCCAATATCGAGAAGGATTGGAACTGGTGCGTGAAACACGCTCGCGCCTTGGGGATGAACGTGGAGACGGATCTCGAGAACGCGTCCGACGCTATTTGTCAGTTGGCCGTGCAGGGACCTCTTGCCTTACAAGCGATGCAGAAGCTGACAAGCGCCAACGTGCTTGATATGGAGTATTATACTTTCCGGCAAATACCTTTCGCGGGCCTCGACCGGGTGATTTTCTCCACGACGGGCTATACCGGCTCCGGGGGGTGTGAGATTTACGCGTATAACGCGGACGCGGAGAGATTGTGGAACGCCGTGCTGGCCGCGGGTACCGATGAGGGCATTCAACCGATCGGCTTGGGGGCGCGCGACACGTTGCGGTTAGAGGCGGGCTTCTGCCTCTACGGTCACGAGATTGATGATGATCACTCGCCCATCGAGGCCGGGTTGGGCTGGATTACCAAGTTCGTTCCCGGTAACGATTTTATCAACAGGGCCTATCACGAGAGGTTACAGCGCGAGAAGCCTTCCCGTTACTTGAAACCCTTCGAGGTGCTTGACAAGGGGATTGCCCGCCAAGGGTATACCGTGGAGGATGCCGGGGGAAACGAGATCGGCGTCGTTTGCTCGGGTACGGTCTCGCCGCTCACGGGCAAGTCGATAGGCACGGCCTACGTGAAGAGCGGTTTTCACGCGTTGAACACGGAGGTGTTTGTCCGCGTGCGCAACAAATCCTTGAAAGCCAAGATCGTGAAAACCCCCTTCTTTTAGTCGGATGTTAATGACCAAATATGCTTAGGAATAACTAATTTTTTAAACGATGAGAAAACACATTTTTAATGCCGGCCCTTGTAAGTTGCCGGATGTAACGCTGGAAAACGTATCCAAGGCTGTCCTTGAACTGGGCAACACGGGCCAGTCGATCTTGGAGGTATCGCACCGCTCGTCCGATTTTCAGGCCGTTTATGACGAGGCGGTCACTCTCTTCAAAAAGGTGCTGGAGATACCGGAGGGGTATTCTGTCCTCTTCCTCGGTGGCGGGGCGAGCCTGCAGTTCTGCATGATTCCTTTTAATTTCTTGAAAACGAAGGCCGCGTACGTGAATACCGGTACCTGGTCCACGGCCGCTATCAAGGAGGCAAAGATGTGGGGAGAGGTAAACGTGATCGCTTCTTCGGAGGCCGACGGGTTCACCTATTACCCGGAGTTCACCATCCCTTCGGACGTGGACTACGCGCATATCACCTCCAATAACACGATCCGCGGGACGGAGATTTTCAAGGATTTGGATTCTCCCGTGCCCTTGATCTGCGACATGTCGTCGGATATTTGCAGTCGCCCCGTGGATGTCTCCAAATATGCCATGATCTATGGTGGAGCGCAAAAGAACCTTGGCCCCGCCGGCGTGACGTTCGTGATCCTCAAGAACGAGATGCTGGAGCGCGTGGTAAGCGATCGCGTGATTCCCACCATGTTGCGCTACAAGACCCACGTGGAGAAAGAGTCGATGTACAACACTCCTCCCTGCGTCAACATCTTCGGCGTGAAAGAGACCTTGAAGTGGATCGACACCTTGGGCGGTTTGAAAGCGATGGAGAAGTTGGCCATTGAACGGGCCGATATGATCTACAACGAGTTGGAGCGGAGCAAACTCTTCCGTCCCGTGGTGAAAGAGGGATCTCGCTCGCGGATGAACATCCCGTTCCTGTTGCGGGAGGGATACGAGGCGTTGGAGAAAGAGTTTTTGGATTTCGCGAAATCCAGGAATATCGTTGGCATCAAGGGACACCGGTCGGTAGGCGGTTTCCGCGCTTCTACTTACAACGCGTGCTCCATCGAGGATGTGAAGGCGCTGGTAACTGCCATGCAGGATTTTGCCGCCAAGCATTGATACATTCACGTGAAAATAGCAAAGGAAATGATAAAAGTATTGATAGCGACGGATAAGCCTTTCGCTCCGGTAGCCGTGAAGGGCATCCGGGAGATCGTGGAGGCGCAGGGTTACGAGTTGGTGTTATTGGAAAAATACACCTCGCAGGCAGAGTTAATCGCGGCGGTCTCCGATGTGGACGCGATGATTATCCGCTCGGACAAGGCGACCAAGGAGGTGATCGAGGCCGCGAAGAAATTGAAGGTGATCGTGCGCGCGGGGGCCGGGTACGACAACATCGACCTGGCCGCTTGTACCGCCCGTGACGTGGTCGCCATGAACACGCCGGGCCAAAATGCCAACGCGGTAGCGGAATTGGCGTTGGGCCTGATGGTATACATGGCCCGCAACTTCTACAACGGGAAGTCGGGAAGCGAGTTGAAGGGCAAGAAACTCGGCGTTCATGCTTACGGGAACGTGGGGCAAAACGTGGGACGCGTCGCGCGCGGTTTCGGCATGGAAGTCTACGCCTTCGATCCTTACATGACGGACGACCAGATCCGCCTCGCGGGGGCTACTCCCCTACATTCGGTCGAAGAGCTTTACGCCACGTGCCAGTACGTCTCGTTGCACATCCCGGCGACCGCCGAGACGAAGCGATCGATCAACCGCGATTTGCTGCAACGGATGCCGCCGGATGCCGTGTTGGTGAACACGGCTCGCAAGGAGGTGATCGACGAGGAGGGATTGGCGCAACTGATGGAAGAACGCCTGGATTTCAAGTATATCACCGACATCGCGCCCGATAGCGACCGTTTCGCGAAGTTTGAAGGTCGCTTCTACGCCACCCCGAAAAAGATGGGTGCTCAAACCGAGGAGGCGAACGTGAATGCCGGGCTGGCAGCCGCTCGCCAGATCGTGAATTTTATCGAGAAGGGCGACAAGCGGTTCAAGGTAAATTAAGGCAAGAGTATGGCTACAGTAAAACCATTTAAAGGATTGCGCCCGCCGACGCGGGAAATTTGCGAAGAGTTGGCCTGCCTGCCTTATGACGTGATGAACTCGGAAGAGGCGGCACGGATGACGGTCGGGAAGCCGAAATCCTTGCTGCACGTTACCCGCGCGGAGATTGATTGTCCTGCCGGCACGGATCTCCACTCGGCGACGGTCTACGAGAAGAGCGTGGCGAACTTCAAGATGTTCCAGGAGAAGGGGTGGCTCGTGCAGGACAAGGAGCCGAGGTTCTACGTCTATGCCCAGACGATGGAAGGGCGGACGCAGTATGGCATCGTGGGGTGTGCGGCTTGCGACGACTACGTGAACGGGGTCATCAAGAAACACGAGTTGACGCGCCCGGACAAGGAGGAGGATCGCATGGTGCTCACCCGTTACGTGAACGCCAACCTGGAGCCGGTCTTTTTCGCCTACAAGGCTGTCCCGGAGATCGATGCCATCGTGGCCGATATCACGAGCGGGAGACCCGATTACGACTTCACGGCGGAAGATGGCTTTGGCCACCATTTCTGGGCGATTGTTTGCCCGGAGACGAACAAGCGGCTGGAGGAGTTATTCGCGACGAAAGTCCCGTACACTTACGTGGCCGACGGGCACCATCGTACGGCAGCGGCAGCGCGGATCGGCGCGGAATATCGCCAGAAAAACCCGCGGCACGACGGCTCCGAGGAGTACAATTACTTCATGGCGGTTCACTTCCCGGACACGCAACTGAAGATCATCGACTATAACCGGGTAGTCAAAGACTTGAACGGTCTTACGCCCTCGGGGTTAATCCTTCGCTTAGAGAAGAGTTTTGTCGTTGAGGAGATGGGACGAGAGATCTACCATCCCGCTCGATTGCACGAGTTTAGCATGTATTTGGAGGGATCTTGGTACCGGTTGACGGCCAAGCAGGGGACGTATAACGATAGTGACCCGATAGGCGTGCTGGACGTGACGATCCTCTCTAACCTCGTGTTGGCAGATATTCTTGATATTCAAGACCTGCGTCGTTCCACGCGGATTGATTTCGTGGGGGGGATACGCGGCTTGGGTGAACTGAAACGCCGGGTAGATAGCGGGGAGATGCGGGTGGCTTTCGCCCTCTATCCCGTCTCCATGGAGCAGTTGATCAATATCGCCGACACCGGTAACATCATGCCGCCGAAAACCACTTGGTTCGAGCCTAAACTACGCTCCGGCTTGGTGATTCACAAGTTGGATTGAAGTTGTCTCCAAAAGTGATCGCTCCCGGGGGCTGTCTCGAAAGTCCGGATTTCTCCGGGCATCGGATGGCCCTCGTTCGGGAGCGCTTCACGCGCTTGGGGGCTGTCTCAAAAGCCTCGAACGAGTGTCATGACGATCCGCTTGTCCCGTCATGGCGAACCCGAAGGGTGAAGCAATCCAGGGCTGGAGCGTGTTCTGGATTGCTTCCCGCTCCGCGGATCGCAATGACGGTCATTCGCAATGATAAAAACCGACTTTTGACATAGCCCCAGAAAACACCCGAAACCCGGCTTTTGAGACAGCTCTTTTTAAGTGCCGGTCGATACAAAGGGCCGGGTGGGAAGAAAGGGATCCTCTTTTTATGTTCGAGGATAAGAGCAACGGTACAATTTAGTTGAGTTGTTATGAAAAGGGATGATGTAATCGCTCATCGCCGCTACGTGGCGGTGATCTTGGCCGGTGGGAGTGGCAAGCGTACCGGTGGAGGCCTGCCGAAGCAATTTTGGAACATGGCCGGGAGATCAGTGATCGAGCGTGCCGTGGACGCGTTCGAACAAAACCGGCGGGTGCGGGAAATCGTGATCGTGTCGCGGGTGGACGAGTTGTCTATGGTAGAGGAGCTTGTGTCGAAAAACGAGTGGCGTAAAGTGGCAAGAGTCGTGGCGGGCGGAGAGGAGCGATTTGATTCCAGCTTGGCGGCAATCCGGTTGTACGAAGATCCGGCCACCTGCTTGCTATTGCATGATGCTGCTCGACCGTTGGTAAGTCAACGGGTTATTGACGCGGTGATGGATGCCCTGGAGGTGCACGATGCCGTGGCGGTGGGTCTCCCCGTTGTTGATACTCTCTTTCGCGTGGCGGGGGGAGAGGTAATCGAGGTGCCGGAGCGCACCTCGCTGGTGCGGGCACAAACGCCGCAAGCCTTTGTGCTGTCGACGATTCGCGAGGCTTATGAGCGGGCACTTGCCGACCCGTGTTTCCGGGCCACGGATGATTGCGGCGTGGTGAAACGTTACCTTCCCGATGTGCGGATTCATGTTGTCCCGGGTGAGGAGGCGAATATGAAGCTCACCTATCCTGAAGATATTTTTTTGCTGGAGAGTTATCTCCGTCGGCAAGAGGGTGTGTCAAAAGTCGGTTTTCGTCCTTGCGATCCGCGTAGCGGGAAGCAATCCAGCAATCCGTAAACCTCTGGATTGCTTTACCCTCCAGGGTTGCGATGACGAAAACCGCCCAAACATCTCGGCCGGGATGCGAGGTACCCCCTCCGAAATCCGACTTTTGAGACAGCCCCCGATGGACTCTCTACTTGCCGTTATAGAGGCACTTGTTGTCGCTGCTTCCTGCCCGCGTGAGTGCTATACCAAGGGGGGACTCGAGCGTTCTCGTGGAACTGGTGTACTCCAGGGTTTTCCCTGGCAGGCTGTTCTTGAGCTTCGTGCCGGTGGCCGTGTAGTTCTTGCTCCTATGGTTCGCTTTATTCTATTTTGCGGGGAGCTACGATCGCTTCCAGTTGCTTGAGCATGTCAAGGAATTTACGCGCGCTCATTGATCCTGATCTCGTCTCGCGGTATTTCACCGTGTACTTGTCGTTCTTTCTCACGATCGTGCTGATGACGTACGAGGAGGCCGGCGTGTTCCCCGCGGCCTCTTCGTAGACTTGCAAGAGGGTATCCAGCCTGTTGTTCTTGATGGCTGGCACAATATAGTGGAACAGGTGATAAGGATTCTCCTCCCTCTCGCTACACGTGGCGTAGTCAAGGTTAACCTCGTACGTGCGGTAAGAGTCGCTTGCTGATAGATAGATTGTCGCGTGGTAATCGGGCCTGTATCTCTGGCGATATTGCCCACAAAATCCTTCCATCACGATAACGGTATCGCTCTCGTGCAAGGGGTGTCTGGGGCGTTTCAAGTAGCGGAATAGAAAATCTCGCTGGGCCTCTAGCACCTCGTGGCTTGCCGCGAGGGTCGGTGATCTCTTCATGGCGTGCTTGATGTTGTCGAGGAATCCCCGTTTTCTTCCATTGAATACCAGCGTGTTCCCCGCTTTTTCCAGCGAATCCCGATAGGCCTGTCGTCTCTTTTCGCGGGCCGGGTTTCGGGATGCCCGCTCGCGAATGCCTTTCACGATCTCGCCCACTTTCCCTTTTTCCGGGTCGTCCTTGGGAATCCGGTATTCGAAATCTTTCAACATGTAATATTTCACCGTGTATGCGTTCTTCACTCTCGATACCACGGTAATATATTCAAAGGTAGTGCCATCAAGCACATAGCCTCCCTCCGGGCGAACGAGGGAATCGATTGTTCCGTTCTTGATAGCTCTTATTATGACGCGGGTGCTAGTATTAAAGGTCCTGTCTATGGTATCGTGAGCGGTAATGGAGACGCTGCCCTCGACTAAATCACAGCCCACATAGTAAACAGCAACGGGCACGGGCGACTGGTAAATAACGAGGGAGTAATAATCCGTGTAACCCACCGTGTACTGGTCAATGCAAACGAGCGTGTCGCTTGGCCGGAGGGTGTTTTTTAGCGAATCAAACGCGCGATTCCTGAACACCTTTATCTTGTCCCTGCGTTCCCTGCCTTCCACGGCGCGCTTGATATTTTCAAAATAGCTGTTGCCGGAACCATCGAAAACGATGGAATCCATTACCTCCCGTTTCTTCGGGGTAGTATCCCGTTGCTCGCTCGAGTCCTGCCGCTGTTCAC